>NZ_JADKNF010000001.1:273684-621775 GCF_017808125.1 Pseudoalteromonas sp. PA2MD11 | reverse complement strand
TATTGGTAAAAGTAATTGTCCAATCTCTTTATACCGTACTCACCCTATTTGGGGGAGGAGTCCATACATCTCCTACGACTCGAATTTCGCCTCTTTCCCCTTTACTCTTTCTAACTCGCAAACTTGTGTTCGTAATCTGATAGCTACAAATGTTGGGTTTCGCTCCGCTCTAACCAACCTACAAGCTGATGCTCTTATGTTCATCGCGCGAAATAAATTTCACGCCTACGGATGAGCATTCCAATTTAAGTATGCGTAGGCACAATCTAATCTGACTTCTAACGACTGATATCTATTATCTCCTTCCTCGTCCCTCGCACCTATTAAATTTTTTTATCCCTCCATAATTCATCCATTATTGTGATTTACCCTTTGAAATATGAATCTTTTGTACCCCAATTTGAGTGGGTTAAAGCTTATCCGTTTCGAAAAGAAGTCGGTCGGACTGTTAGTAGAAGTAAGCATTTTATTAATTAATAGTTTGTCGAAATTACAATCAATAATTAGGAATCGTAATATGAATCAGTGTAAAAGGATTAGTGCTGTGTTGGCTTTATCCCTACTTTCAATAGTTGGGTGTTCTGATGATGACTCTACCGAACAAGAAGCTGTTGCTAATGTCGCTTTGAAATCTATGACCTCAGTCTCTGATGACGTTTATCAACCAGGACAACAGATCACAGTTGATTTCAGTACCGAAACAACCTTATTAACGAATGAACATGTTGGTGTTTCATTTATTTTAATTGAAAGAAGTAAAGTCGCTGAGCTCGAAACTGAAGATGAGCCTGATGGCTACGATTTGGGTGAGTTTTATATCGAGCAGTTACAAGAAGGCGAGCAAAATCATACGGCAACATTAATTTTACCAAATGAAGATCTCGCTGCGGGTGAATTTGTCATTGCCGCTTTTGTTGACACAAGTGGTGTGATCTCAAACGAAGTTGATGTTACAGATAATAAATCCCGTGGCATTGAATCTGGTGACGAAAGCACCTATAGCTCAGTAACCATTGGCGATGGTCATTACCATGATTTTGTTTTAGATAAACTTAAAGTGGGTGACGGCTTTGCTATTTTTCCTGGCCCGGGTAAAAGAGATACCACAGGTACTGGTGAACCAACGCAAAAAGTACCTGATTTAATAGGCTTTATTAATGCCACCAAATTTGGTAATTCAGTCAACGAGGCTGATATCAGTGCAACAATAACCATCGGCGAAACGACTTATCATGCTCACTTATGGAATGAGCAAGCACAAGCTTATATGGAGACGATGCGTATTAAGTTTCCTGATCATGAGCAATCTCATTACTTTCCTTGGGATGTTGCAGTAAATGGCGTATTGCTAAAAGCGATACACGATGATTTTGATCACGATGGTGGTGAAAACAGTTTTAGCATGACATTTACCTTCCACGACAACTCTGATGAAATTGAAGCTCATAGCGAAAATAATAGTATTACCGTTGAAGTACCTTATGCGCTTTATCATGATGAAGTGAGTACTGCAGAATCGGTAGAGCTTAATAGTAATAAAACAACAATAGTGTCAGCACCAGCGATGCAGACTACAGCTTCATCAGCAACAACGTTAGCCAAAGTTGGTAGTTGGAGTGCTACCTATGGTGACAGCGATGCTGTGGCAATCAGCCCTTCTTTTTATAGCTATATGAATGTTTCTTCTAGTAATGGTGGTTCAGCTGAGGGGCTAGTAGAAGCAGATTTAGATCTTTACCTATTTGATAAATCAGCGAGTTTGGTTAGTGCCAGCGCTGAAGCGAGTGCAAATGTAAGTGACGGTGAGATTACTTATGCAGCAAACTTTAGTGTGCTGGGTGACACATTAATTGACGAGGGCGACACGTTAACGGCCTTAGACAAGTCTTTAGGATATAGCTGGAGCGAAGAGCAAAAAGTGGTTGAAACGACGTTCACCATTGTAATTGTTCCGGTGACCGTTGAGGCTGGTGTCAGTGGCAGCTTGGATTTAGGGGTTGGTTTAGCTTACAGCAATAGCCGAATTGACTTAGGGGGAGATATTGTTACTGCCAGCATGGATGCGTATGCCACTGCAGAAATAAACTTAGGTATTGCAAGTGGCGGTGTTGGTATAGACTTTTTGATTATTGCAGATACATTTAATGCCACACTTTATGCAGATTTAGCTAAAGCTATCACTGATTCTAAAATCACCTTAGGCATTGATGTAACGAATGATATTGAGGCTATTTCCGGCGAATTTTATGTTTATGTGAAATACCCTAAATACAAGTGGTGTTGCACGGTTAAGACAAAAACCAAAACTCAAACTATCTACGATACTAGTACCTTGTACGATAAAAGCTGGACAATTTTAGACGAATCAGCAACCTTAAATTATTAGTATGAAGGCATAGGTATAATGCGTTTAATTAAACTGAGTTTATTATTTGGCACTTTATTAGGCTATGCTTCGGCTGCTTATGCAGTGCCTCATTGTACTGTTTGGGGTGAACTTCAATCAAAAGCTGATACGAATATTGTTTCGATGAATAGCCCCTCAAAAAGCCAGTTTGACTTGCAAGGGCGGTTAATTTATCGGCCTTTGTTAGTTGCAGAAAAATTTCACTGGTTGGGTTTTGAGCTATACCAAGCTCAAGCAAAGTTGAATAAAACAGTGAGTACCAGCAATGAGTATGCTGTGCCTTTTGCTGTGAAAGTTAGCAATAACTCAGGTGAAGTTTTAGATTATCGGTTTAACGCTAAATTAAAAGCGGCTGATCAACAAAAGCTGATTGCTTTATACCGTGCCTTTCACCGTGCAAAACCCCCTGAAAATTTACAGGGTGATAAGTACTGGGTTAAAGAGCGAGATGATATCGGTCAGTACAAATCACTCTACACAGTGTTAGCTGATAATAAACTAAAGCGAAATAAACTCAGTTATTTAGAATCAACCGACACTAGGCAAAGCACTAATGCTGCGAAAAAGCTAATGCAGTTGGAAGTGGCGAACATTATTAGTGATGAGTTTATCTTTGAAAACGATAAATGCTGGTTAACAAAAACCCTCGGAAATAGTCATATTCAAGTCAGTAGTAGTGATGGAAGTATGAATATTGAAGTACTGCAAACACTAAGTTTAAATCGTTCAAATCAATCGATACCCGATGATGCAAGGTTACTACAATTACCCGAAGACCCTAATCAATGGGAAAATTTAAGCACAGATTGGGTTTACCCTAAAGCGCCGCCTCAACCCTTAAAAAATACTGAAGCGTTTATCACTGCTTTAAAAAGTATGGATTGGCTAGAGGGAGACCGAAAAACGCTTTTGCAATTTCTTTATGACAATGATCAGTATTTGCTGAGCTTAAAAGAGCTTATTTCAACAAAAGCAATTGCAGATCCCTTAGAAAGTAAATTGTTTATGTACTTAGGTAAACATGACTCAGTTAATTCAAAACAATTACTGACAGAGGTATTTGTTGAGCCTGGTTTATTTTCTCCAAATCAGCGCTTTAGAAGTTTAATGGCACTAAAATACAGTGAAAAACCGTTAACTGACATGCAGGTTGAGGCGATTTTTGAGTATTCCATGTCATATGGTCTTGATGAAGAAAATTCTAAGCTGGCTCATAGTGCTTTAATGGTAATGGGGGCGATTGCAAAAAATCAGCAGGGCAGTGAGTTTTCGAGTCAGTTAACCCAAAAGTTAGCTGATTCATTAAGTTCGAGTGCAACAGATAAAAAAGCATCTGCCCTAATCACCGCACTGGGCAATAGCGGAGACTATGATCATCAACAGCTTATTGGTGATTATTTAGCTGGCGACAGCCCAAGATTACGCCTAAATGCAGCAGAGGCCTTGGCAAAAATGCCAAGTAAAACCAGTTTGAATTACTTGAGTAATCAACTAAATCAAGAAACTGATAGTAAAACGCAAGGGGCGATATTAAAGGCTATGGGTAATAATGAGTTAGACGCAGAACAAGTCGATAGTATTTATGCCTTTGCTGACGCTAGTAACCCGAAAGATATTCGCAGTGCCGCTATATCGGCGTTAAGTCAACAAGCGAAGTCAAAACCAGAGGTTAAAAGCCGTTTAAAAGCGCTGGTTAAGACGGAAACTAATCAAAAGAACCTGCGTCAATTAATGAAAGCGCTGTATGGTTCGTAAAAGTATAAGTTAGCAAGCTGGTAGGTTGGGTAGAGCGGAGCGAAACCCAACAAGTTAGCAAGTTACAAGGGGAAAGGGTAAAGGAGCTATCAGCTTTCAGCCGTCAGCTATCAGATTGAAAAGTTAGCAAGATGCGAGTTGTAGGAGGCGTTTTAACGCCGAAAAAAGTCATAGGGGAGGCGCAACTAACACTACGCTGTTAGCACCTAGCACCATTCCTACGCGATATAAAATCGTTGCTACCATCTCGCTAACTCAAACCTACTGAATCAAACTCACTTGTTTTACATACGTATCGGTTTGTAAACCAAAGTGGCCGAGAACGTAGGTGTAGGTGGCATTTTCATTCCATAATCGGCTGCTGTGAATGCCGTACACATAACAAGTGCCGGTTGAGCAGACGATTTGATCCGAGTAGCTCTTTATGGAATACACTTTGTCGCCTAATGCTTCTCCATAAATACTATTTAATAATGGGCTGCCAACCGATAAGCCATAGTAACCACATGTGTTATTCCACACATTGTATGGGTAAACACCACAACTAAGCAGGCCGCGCGCGGCACCTGCAACACCAACAAAGGTATCAACATCTGATGCCATGCCTAGCTTATAAATTTGCTGGGCTGCGAGTGTAACCCCCATTGAATGGCCGATAATATCGATCTTACCTGTGCAAGATTGGTTGATTGCAGTAAGAATGGCGTTACGTACGGGCTTTTCTTCACTGCCGTTATGATCGTTGCAACTCGCGCAAGATTTAGAGCCCCAATCTGGGGTGAAAATTTCACTGTCGACATACCCTTTTCGTTTTAATTCGTTGATTGTGTTATTCCAACTCGAAGGGGAGGCGGTATTACCATGTACCAGTACAACGTTATCTCTACATGCTGCAAAAGCAGTTGTGCTCATACCTGCGCATAGCGCAATCATCGTCAATAGGCGTTTCATTGTGTGTTCTCCTGTTTAACATTTAATTTACAACGTATGAAATTTAAACAGGGCTGGATATAGTACTTTCGTGCAGCGATACTATTTCGCATTGTGCAATGTATACCGTTATATTTTGCTAGCACTGTAGGCGTGAAATTTATTTCGCGCGATGAACAAAAGAGCTTTCAGCCGTCAGCGATCAGATTGAAAAGTTAGCGAGCTAGAAAGAGTAAAGGGGAAAGTTTACTCGCACCTCGCACCTCGCATCTCACCCCCTCTTTTTCTCCTAAAACCTAATAATTTGTACTTAAAAAACGCACAAAAGTTAAATTAATGTAAATTAAATCTTGCTTTCGTACCTGTTTGGTCTATGTTTTTGGTCGGAGGTCACTCCTCCAACCTGATAGATAAAATGACAATCAACAGGAACACACATGAAAATAAAAACACTCTCACTAGTGCCAGCTTTAATGTTGGCAGCGGGTATCAGCCACAGTGCTTTTGCTGCGCAAGGAGTCGCATTTGTGCACGGTACAGGCCAGCAAAGCGATGCGTATAATGACTATTGGACTGGCAGTTTTGTCGACACGGTTCGTCAAGGTTTACCAAATAGTAGTAATTACACGGTCATTAATTGTGACTTTGATCAATACATGTGGGCAGACGCGGCATCTGGCTGTTTAGCAGGGCAGCTCACTACATTTATCAATAATAAAAACATCACAGATTTAACTCTGATCACCCATTCTAACGGTGGCAATGTGGTGCGTTGGATTTTATCTAACCCAACATGGGATAGCCGTTATCCAAATATTATTAGCAAAGTCACGCGTACC
Source organism: Pseudoalteromonas sp. PA2MD11 (assembly GCF_017808125.1). Lineage (NCBI taxonomy): Bacteria > Pseudomonadati > Pseudomonadota > Gammaproteobacteria > Alteromonadales > Pseudoalteromonadaceae > Pseudoalteromonas > Pseudoalteromonas sp. PA2MD11. Next base: position 615,844 of record NZ_JADKNF010000001.1, on the reverse strand, counting down.
ATTGCTCTGGCTCCTTCAAGTGGTGGCACGCCGTTGGCTGATGCGGTTATTGCGGGTAATTCGTTTGAGCAAAGCTTGGGTTGGCTTTTAGGCTACGGCAGCGATGCAGTAAAACAACAGCAAGTATCCTGGATGGAATCGTATAACGCACAGTGGCTGTATGGCACACCGAACCGCCCAAGTTTACCGTCTCGATTCGAAACCGTGGTGGGCAGTGATGTTGAATCAGCGGTATGGGATAGCGACAGCTATTGTGGCGGTTATCAAAATCAAGTGGGCCTTGAAGTAACACAAAACTGGTTAGACAGCTGTTCAGATGGCTTTTTAAATTGCAGCTCTCAGTCGTTAGCTGGGGTGGTGTGGTTTACCGATAAATCACGAACCCAAGGTGGTGAGCCTTTGAGTCATCAGCAAAGTCGACGTAACTGTTTTGGCTTGCCAAACATGCTTAAAAACCGAATTTAGGAGCTCGCTATGATTAATAAGTTAACCACAATTGCAGCTGCAATAGTGCTTGTAAGCACAGCCGCAAATGCTAATGAGCAAACGGTTTATCAATTCCCTCAAGTTCAACCAGCATCAAGCGCTCAACTACAAACACTTGAAAAAGACAGTGTTGAATATTGGCAGAAAGTTTCGGGTAAAGAGCTTAAGCGTGGTGTGCCTGTCTTTGTAAACCAAGCTGATAACTTTATTCGCATTGCACCTAAAGCACGCTTTGATAGTGGCGAAGTATTTAAGCCTCATGGCTTACAGCTAGATAAACTGTCGGTGCGAGATGACAACTTTAGACAAATGCCAATGCAAGCTATGGTTGCACGTGAGCAAATGGAAAATGCAGGATTTAGCGATGGCAGTGTTGGGCTCAAGCTAGGTCAGGTAAATGGCAAAGCAATGTTAAGAACAAGCCAAGCGCTTAACGACAACGACACCTACTTGCTGCATGTGATTGAAAAAGGCTCGAGCAATGCTTTGCATGCTAAATCGCAATTTAAAGTGAAAGATCAGCAACAGCGTGTTGCTATGCAGCTTAGTATGGGTAAAAAGCGCTTTAAAGATAGTGATGTGAAGTTAACGCTTTCAAGCCCTGATGGCGAAAAACTAGATGTACGTTACGAAAATGGTGAAGCAGTATTCAATTACCCGCTTGAAACCTTAGGCGCAATAAATGGTTACTATGAGCTTGAGGCCAGTGTAGACACTAAAGTGAATGGCCAAACGGTAAAACGCTCTATAAAAATGCCGTTTGTACATAGCTCACAAACCATCAGTATGGATAAAGCCAAAGTCACTGCGCTTGGCAATAACAAATACCAAGCTAAAGTACCGGTGCAAGTGACCGACTCAGGCCGCTATGCTATTCGTGCAACCTTAACTGGCAAAGGTAATAAAGGTGAGCGCATCAAACTGGCAACGGTTGAAGTAGCAAAACAGATTGATAGCTATGATAGTTTCACCATGCCTTTTGTGGTCACTCAAGCAGCCAAAGCCCCGTTCGAGCTGGTGGATATTGAGCTTACCGACCAAACGCGAATGTTAAAGTTTGCGGGAGAGTAAAAGGTAGCTCTTATCGTATGTTGGGTGGAGCAAAGCGAAACCCAACAAGTTAGCGAGTTGCTAGGAGTAGGAGCTATCAGCTTTCAGCCGTCAGCTATCAGACGAAAAAGTTTGCGAGATACGAGTTTAGGCGTTTTTTCGCCGAACCCTGTGGTTCAATTTGTTTTTCACAAAGAGAAAAGAATGAGAAATAAATGAGATAGACCAAAAGAGTATTTTGTTTTTTCCTCTAAAGCGCAGCGTCTCTTATTCTCTTTGTGAATATTATTTTTAAATGCTGTTTTTCTCTGTGTAGCGCGAAGTGCCTCGGTGTACTTTGTGGTTCAATATTTTTTTCACAAAGAGAAAAGAATGAGAAGTAAATGAGATAGACCAAAAGAGTATTTTGTTTTTTCCTCTAAAGCGCAGCGTCTCTTATCCTCTTTGTGAATATTATTTTTAAACCCTACTTTTCTCTGTGTAGCGCAAAGTGCCTCGGTGCTCTCTGTGGTTCAATATTTTTTTGCACAAAGAGAAAAGAATGAGAAATAAATGAGATAGACCAAAAGAGTATTTTGTTTTTTCCTCTAAAGCGCAGCGTCTCTTATCCTCTTTGTGAATATTATTTTTAAACCTTACTTTTCTCTGTGTAGCGCAAAGTGCCTCGGTGCTCTCTGTGGTTCAATATACTTTTAAAATAAAAATATGCTCAATGGGAATTTAAACTCAAACAAATATCTGTTTAATAGGTTGTTTTTGTGTTTATCATAGAAATTAAACAATAATAAAGTTTGAGCTTTATGCTCACCAAGGACGGTTATGCCAGATATGTATTTTGGAATACTCGCCAATTTAGGCGTGGTTCTGTTACTCGTTTTAATTTTAAAAGCATTCAGTAAAGTAACTATAAACTTAACTTGGCTGCTTGCTACTCTGTTAATTCTATTTTGTTATTTCTTAGCTTTATTCAAAGGTAAAGAGTTCATTTCCTTAGATTTACTCTTTACAGATCTCAAATGGAATTGGTCAGGTAAAATTGTCGCTATTACTCTTTGGGCTTTGGTTTTGGCTTTATTAGCAGCTTTTAAAAGTGACTTTAAAATCAAGGACGCTGGTTTTACTCTTAGACAAAATGAAGGCTCTATTAAGCCTGCACTCGTTGTTTTAACCCTGTTTGTTGCGTTGCAGATTATTGTAACGCTTAGCCTTGGTAACGGACCAAATTTCGATTTTGAAACGCTACTCTATCAAGCTCTTATTCCTGGGTTAGATGAAGAACCAATGTTTAGAGGAGTTTTATTATTTTGTTTTTCGTTGGCTGTTGTTTCATCGCGCATTAACTTTTTTGGCTCGCCAATAAACATTGCAGGGTTACTTTTGGTTTTATTATTTGGTCTAGTTCATGGGGTTATGCATATAGATGGTGAGTGGCATTTGTCTGCATTCAGAATCGTATTAACTGGGAGTTATGGATTTATTTTGCTGTGGTTAAGAGAGCGTACTGGTAGCCTTGTTTTTCCAATTGTAGCTCACAATATGGTTAACTTTGTTGGGCAGTTAGTTTAGTACATAAAGGTAAAGTAAATATACTATCAAGTACATAGGTTGGCTTAATAGGAAAGTAATGGCAAAATTGTGTTTTAAAAATGGAAACTTAAATAATGGATTATAATCAGCCACTTTCGAAGCACTCCCTAGATTTAAACCTGAGCGACCGAGTTTGGTTTAGGTATTCAACTTTCTATAAAAAGACAGTTTTACAAGCAGACTCTAATTCAAAACTAAAGTCGCTACCGGGCCTAGCTGTGCTGTCGGGCGGAGCTGAATTTTTATTTTTCTTTATGACTATCGCTATTGCTGTAATGAGCCTAGTGCTTCAAGAAACGATGCAGCCGATACCTGCTTTTGTAACTTGTGTGAGTTGTTATCTTTGTGTATTTGTTATCAAGCGAATTGTGATTTATAACAAATTTGGATTTGGTCGTAAGTGGGTTATGAGTATATCTAAAGACTCACTCGAAATAGATAGGCAAGCAATAGAGGGTAAAGCTTCAAAAGTTTTGCAAATCGCTAAGGGCGATATCCAAGAAATCATTTTTAATTATACTTTTCACGGTAGAAGTGGTCATACTGTGAACGAAAAAACGGCCAATTTACACGCTTGTGAAATTCATCAAAAAAGTGGCGATGTTGTTACGCTAGATAGTATGCGAGTAGGTCTTTTTGATGTGCTGTACCTTTTAAAATTCCACGAATACCCGCTACTATTCAGAAGTACAACTTCAAGCGGTGCAGGTAAAATAGTTATTTTGATTATGCGGTTAATTTCTCTTTCTGCGATCATATCGGCTCTTGTCATGTTGGCATTTAATTTAAAGTCATAAAGGTGAGTTATTTGTATGGCTATTAGCTGGTAGGTTGGTTAGAGCGGATTTAAACTCAACGTTTGCAGCCATCAGCTTTCAGCCGTCAGCTATCAGATTGAAAAGTTAGCGAGATGCGAGGTGTAGGAGGCGTTTTAACGCTGAAAAAATGGTGATATTAGGTATCAGATATAAGTGTTTAGAGGTTAGATTAAAACAACAGAGCTGTAAGCTTTAAGCTATAAGTCAGATCAGCCTGCACGCAGTTTCAGTGAAATGCATACCCGTAGGCGTGAAATTTATTTCGCGCGATGCTTATCTAAACCACAGAAGCAAGATGTAGGTCGGGCTTTAGCCCGTCAATGTTAGCGATTATGTGTCGCCATAAATGACGACCTACAGTGCTTGATTCATTAGCTCGTAGGTTGGTTAGAGCGGGGTGAAACTGAACGTTTGGAGCCATCAGCTTTCAGCCGTCAGCTATCAGATTGAAAAGTTAGCGAGATGCGAGGTGCAGGAGGCGTTTTAACACCGAAAAAAGTCAAATTGGTAGGTATTCCAACCCAAAACCAACGCTATGATATTAGCACCTAGCACCTAGCACCTAGCACCTAGCACCTTAACCATTCCTACGCGATATAAAATCGCCGCTACACTCTTGCTAATCCGCAACTCGTGCCCCTAGACCCTTTCACCTGTATTCTTTTACAATGCATAAAATGACTTTTTTTAGAGAATGCGTTGAACTACTTGGCTCACCTTTATTTAGCACAACCGACGGCTGATTCACATTTTGGTAATTTGCTGGGGGACTTTGGTGGGCGTCGGTATTCTGCGCAGTTACCCAATACGGTTAAAAATGGCCTTGAAAATCATTATTTGGTTGATAGGTTTACTGACTCACATCCCCTTGTAAAAGAGGCTAAGCAGTACTTTTCGCCAGCACGTAAACGCTTTGCAAGTGTCGCGATTGATGTAGCGTTCGATCACTTTCTAATTCAGCATTGGCAGCGGTTTAATGACCAACCATTAGCTGAATTCAAACAGCACAGTTATGGGCTTTTAAATGCTAGGCAAGCCATGATGCCTTCGCGTATGCAGCAAGTTGTGACTAGTATGACCAACAATGATTGGTTTAAAGAATATGAAACCCTCGATGGGGTCGGCCTTGCCCTTGATAACATCGCCAAGCGTATTCGCTTTGCTAATAACTTTGCAGGAGCCGCTGAAGATATTGCTCGCCACTACCAACAATTAGACGCGGTGTTTTTAGCGTTTTTCCCTGAGCTGGTTGAGCATGTGAAGCAAATGGGTGTGGAAAAGCAGACGCTTTAAGCCATCGAAATACGAGATGTAGGAGGCGTTCCAACGCCGAACAAAAAAGTCGATTGGGTATGGAACCCCCTTACGAATCCAAAACCAATACTATGCTGCTAGCACCTAGCACCTAGCACCTAGCACCTAGCACCTTTAACCATTCCTACGCGGTATAAAATAGCGGCTACACTCTTGCTAACTCGCAACTCACCTCATTTAATCGTCTGGGCCTTTTAGGGTAAACACTAAATGCCTGCGCATGTCTTTTAAAATCACGCCTTTTTTCAGCATTGCGCCACTAAGGCGTTTTTGCCATTTTAATAGCTCTGGGGTCGCTGCATCGAGTGTTTGCTGGTTTTCAAATTGAAAACATAATAGCAATGAGCCTGGGAATAAGTGGTACTCCACATCAAACCAGCATTGCAACATGCCTTCAAGTTCTGCGCGACCTTGCTCTTCAAGGGCGTCGGCAACATTTAATACAAGGGCTTGCTGTTTTAATTGTACTTTAGAAAGCTTTTTCATTTAAAAACCAAAATCGAGTCGAAAAACTAATTATACCTAAGCTTTGATTGCTGCAACAACTTAACGTTCATTTGCACTGAGTGAAAAATAAAACTTGCTACCGTATTACACAAATATGGATAATAAAGATTGAATATTTATATTTTAAAGGATTAATAAATGAAGCAATTTCTTAAGCTACCTCTACTCACTGCTATCGTACTTGCATTGACTGGATGTGGGGGGAGTTCATCAGACGAAAGCAGCTCTGGAAACCAAGGTTTAGGTGACGGAGGAGCTAGTGATTTACAAACAATATCTTTAAAAGCGCGCAATTATAGCTTTCGATGCTCTGATGTACCTTACCAAGCTGATATTGTCTTCCATGCTGAAAATGGTTCACCGATTGGTTTTGCTAAAACGAATGAAGAGGGAGTGTTCTCTGATACGGTTCCAAAAGGCACTAAACACATCTCAATCTTGGGGGAGACAGTAGAAGACGCTGAAAAATATACGTTTATTTCTTCTGAACTAGATATTGAAGGACGCTCAAACTTAGGTACCTTTAGTTTTTTTGACCCTAGCTTAAACTGTAGTTGTGAAGATTATCAACTTGACACTTCGCAATTAGGAAGTATTTCCTATGACTACACTTTAGGTTTGGATAATGGTACGACATTAGGTGATACTTATTCAGTGTGCCCTGAAGACAATAAACTTTATATTCAAGCTAAATCTAAATATGGCTACGATGCAAAAGCCGCGATTATTGAAATCCCTAAAAACTCAAACACGATAGAAATAAAAGAGTCTGATTTTATCCATCAAGGTGTTGAAGTTCTTGCTGATTATAACCCATATATCGACTATACCAGCACCCGAGGTTATTTTTTAGAAGAGCACCAATATCACCTTATTGATTTTTCATTTCTTAGCAACTCTGAATATCTTTATGTATTCCCATCAGCAACTGAACATAATTTTCATGTTCAAGTAAATTCTGAATCACAAAGTATAGAAAGTGGCACTATGAGAACCACTAGTTATGCTAGAAGTCGTGTGGATAATGACGGTAGCTTTGAACTAACTGCTTTGCCTGAAATTTCAAATGAAATTGGAGACAGCTTACTAAATTTCCTAAGTAGTTCTGATTTGAATTATGATTTTAGTAGTGCTGACAGTCGCTTTGCTCGTGTTTATTGGTCATTTAGCTTTTTAGTTGATGATGCAGCCGCAACGCGTTTTGATTGGCAAATTTCTGGAGGGATCCGAGGTGAAATACCTGACTTATCGTTTGGTAGTGTTTTCGCGGAACCTGTAGCTGACGTTACGGCAGAGAAGGTGAACATTTTACTTTATGGTTATGCTGGTAATAATACAGATAAACAAACTTATGAGCAGCTGTTAGAAACCATTGCTGAGGGGGGGCATCTCGCAAACCCTAAATTTAGTAACTATGTGTATTTATCAATAGATGCGGCAATTAATCGATAACTTCATAAGCCACCTTAGTTAAGGTGGCTTTTTAGAAATTGGCAACATTTAATACAAGGGCTTGCTGTTTTAATTGTACTTTAGAAAGCTTTTTCATTTAAAAACCAAAATCGAGTCGAAAAACTAATTATACCTAAGCTTCATGCTTGGCGGAATGCATTACGCCAGTCTCGCGGTGATAAACCAAACTGAGAACGAAAATGGTGACGTAAAGTAACAGATGAGCCAAAGCCGCATTGCTCGGCTAAATGTTCTAGTGGTAAATCAGTTGACTCAAGAAGTCGCTGCGCGTGGTTTAAACGTTGATTTAACAGCCACTGCCCAACGCTCTGTCCAGTAAGCGATTGAAAGTGGCGGGTAAAGGTGCGTCGGCTCATGTGCATTTGCTCTGCGAGTGTATCAATCGTATGGTTGCTAGCTAAGTTTTTTTGCATCTGTTCAAGCAAGCTTGCTAAACGCTCATCAGCAACATTTTGCGGGACGGGTAGGGCAATAAATTGTGTTTGCCCGCCAGTGCGATACGGCGCAGTTACCATCATTCTGGCAATAGCATTAGTTTGCTCGCTTCCTAAAAATTTGCGAACTAAATATAAGCAACAATCAATGGCTGCCGCTGTTCCTGCCGATGTATATAGCCGATTATGTTCAAGGTAAAGCACTTGATTGTTAAGCTTCACTTTTGCAAAGCGCGCTTTGAAGTCATCGCTGTATGCCCAGTGGGTAGTTGCTTCAATATTATCTAAAAGCCCAATGTGCGCTAACGCATAAGCGCCTAAACAAAGCCCTACAATTATAGCGCCACGGCTATGCGCGTTTAGCAAACTGGTTGCTAATTCTTTAGAGGGGGCTGTTTCAGGTGATGGCCAAGACGGAATAATTATAATATCTGCTTGATCAAACTTTGTTATTGAGTGATGCGCTTGAATATCAAACCCCGCGCTTGAGGGCATTACAGCTTTACTTTCGCTGCACACTGCTAAGTTAAATTCTTTGATACCAGCCGAGCGAGCGCCTTCACCAAACACCATGCATGGTACTGCAAGGTGAAATGGACTGATATTTGGAAATGCGAATACTGCAACATTCATGGTAAAGCCTTATCAAACACTTTGGCCCAATATTATCGATAAATGGTGTTTGGGTCACTGTTTGATACGTTAAAAATTCAGCAAACTAGGCGTCAATACAATGAAAAAGGGTTTATACAATGACAAACACAGCATTACTAATTATCGACTTACAGAATGATTACTTTGAGGATGGCGCGTTTCCTTTATGGCAGGCTAAACAAGTAAAAGATCAGCTCGTCGATGTGATAAAACAAGCCACAGAGCGCGGGGTTTTACCTATTCATATTCAGCATGTTGCTGATCCTTCTCAGGGTTTAGCGCCATTTTTTAATGAAGGTACAGAAGGTGTTGATATTCATCCTGATATTTTAAATGCAGAACCAAAAGCCCCTGTGGTTGTAAAACACTATGCAGACAGCTTTCATCAAACTAATTTAGAAGATGTTTTAAAGCAGCATGGTATTAAAAAACTTTTGATCGCAGGCATGATGACGCAAAACTGTGTGACTCATACAGCTATCTCAGAGCAAGCTAAAGAGTACGACGTAGAAGTTTTGACAGATGTGTGTACCACAGTATCTGAAATGCTACATTTAATCGCACTAAATGCGCTTGCCCCACGAGTAAAACTGCTAGACGCAAAACAAGCCTTGCTTAGTTTGCAAAGTAATTAATATTTGCAAAGGCCGAAATAACATCTTTGGCAAATGCAATACGGGGGTGCTTTAATGCCCCTTTGTTCCAAACTAAGTAAATTATGTTTTCTGGGCCTTCGGGCCCTAGTTGCACAAGCTCCCCGGCTTTTATCTGATCGCGACAAAGGTAATCGGGTAATACAGAATAACCAATACCTGAACGAATAATATTGCTAATAGCACGTATGTCTGGGCAAATAGCAATGACGTTTGAGTGGCATTTTGCGTTGAATACAGCTTCAAAGTATTGTCTGATCAAAGGCAGTTCTTCATCATAAGCAACGACATTGTAGCTTGAGAGTAAATCTGCGGTAATGGTGCTGTCTTTGATTTCTCTTCCATGTAGGCGGTTCATTACCAAAATGAGCTTTTCTTTGTCGAGCACAAGGCTATCGAATAGTGCTGGATCAGGCGCTGATGCGGCAATAGCAATATCTGCAGTACCTGATTGCAAGGCATCAAAAATTCTCACTTTATTACCAATATGCAGAACAAGATTTACATTGCCAGATTGCAGTAAGTTGGCAATTTGTGGCCCCGATACACTACTAATATATTCGGCAGGTCCTGCAATATTAACTGTGCCATGCGCGGCATCAGAACGTGCCCGTATCGACATGATTTTTTGCTCTAATATATCGATATGACCAGAAACCTGCAGCGCTAAATCATGTGCAGCGGCAGTGGGGGTAACACCGCGGGCTTTGCGCTCAAATAAAGATTTACCAACTACAGTTTCCATTGCTTGAATGTGTGAGGTCACTGAAGGCTGAGATAAGCCTAAATTAGCCGCAGCCTTCGTAATATTTTTACAACGATAAACTTCAACAAAGGTTTTTAATTGCGTGAGATAAGACATGTAACTGTACGAGCCATAAATATTCTGATTGCTCCCCTTAATTTATCCGAATTCTACTCGCCCCGCAAACCCACTATGATGGCTGCACTTTCTAAGAGGATGAGTTATGAAAAAGATATTACAGCGACTAACGCTTGTGGCTGCATCAACTATGTCGATGTTTGCAGTGGCGAGTGAAGGTGAAGTGTTGGTTATTTTATCAAGTGAAACAACCATGGACTTAGCTGACGGCCAGAGCATCGAAACAGGCTACTACCTAAATGAATTTGGTGTGCCAGCAAAAGCATTAGTTGATGCGGGTTATGAGCTTGTACTTGCAACACCTAAAGGTAATGCGCCTCAAGTAGATAAAAAATCAGTGAGCACCGATTACTTTGATGGTGATGAAGCTAAAATGCAGAGCATTCAGCGTTTTGTAGCATCACTTCCTGATATCAATGATACCGCGAGTTTGAGCGAAGTTTTAGCGGGTGACTTAAGCCAATATGAGGCTGTGTTTATCCCTGGAGGCCATGCACCTTTAATTGATTTAGCAAACAACCCGGAAGTGGGTGAAATTTTGCGTCATTTTAATAAGCAAGGTAAACCAACAGCGGCAATTTGCCATGGCCCAATTACGTTGTTGTCGGCACAAGTTCAGCCAAATTCTTATTATCAAGCAATAAAAGATGGCGAAAAGGCAGCGGCCAACAACTGGATTTATGATGGCTACAAAATGACTATTTTTTCAAACCCTGAAGAGCGTGTTTTTGAAAGCAGTTTAGAAGGTAAAAAGCTTAAGTTCTATCCTGCTATGGCAATGGAAAAAGCCGGTGGAAATATGGCATTCGCTAGTGAGTGGCAGCCAAACGTAGTTGTTGACCGCGAACTCATTACGGGGCAAAACCCGTTTTCAGATAAATTATTAGCAGAAAAACTTTTAGAAATGTTAGCTAAGTAAATTAGCTAATTAGCAATTTAAACCTAATTTAAGGGGCATTTAAATGTTGAACTTTATTTATAAAAATCAAACCGAAATTTTGTTTGGTAAAGGTCAAATGAGTGAGATCACGTCACGTTTACCAGAAAACGCTAAAGTACTATTACTTTTTGGTGGTGGCTCAATAAAGAAAAATGGCGTATACGACCAAGCAATGAGTGCATTAGCCGATGTTGACGTGATTGAGTTTGGTGGTGTTGAACCTAACCCAACTTACGAAACACTGATGCAAGCTGTGGCAACTGCTAAAGAGCATAATGTTAACTTTATTCTAGCTGTTGGCGGTGGTAGCGTTATTGATGGCGCTAAGTTTGTTGCAGCAGCTTATAACTTTGCAGGTGAGCCGTGGGATATCCTTGTTAAAGGTGCTGAGTTTAGTAACCCGCTTCCTATTGGTGCAGTTTTAACTTTACCTGCAACTGGCTCTGAGAGTAACGGTAACTCAGTGGTTACTAAAAAAGAGACGTCGCAAAAACGTGCTTTTTCATCATCGAGTGTGCAACCAGTTTTTGCAGTACTTGATCCTGAATATACTTTTTCGTTACCAGAGCGCCAAGTAAGTAATGGTGTTGTAGATGCGTTTGTACACGTTATTGAGCAGTACTTAACTTACCCAGTAAATGCGCCATTACAAGACCGCTTTGCAGAAGGTATTTTACAAACCTTGATCAGCGAAGGACCTAAAGCGCTGAGCGAGCCGCAAAACTATGATGTAAGAGCCAATGTTATGTGGTCGGCTACAATGGCACTTAATGGTTTGATTGGTCAGGGTGTACCGCAAGATTGGTCTACACATATGATTGGTCATGAATTAACAGCACTTTATAATCTTGATCACGCACAAACACTAGCGATTGTTTTACCTGCGCTAATGCATGTTCAAAAAGAGCAGAAGTCTATTAAAATTCAGCAGCTTGGTGAGCGAGTGTTTGGTTTTAATTATAGCGATGAAGCTGAACAAATCGATAAAACGATTAAAGCAGTGCAAGACTTCTTCGAAGCAATGGCTGTGAAAACACGCCTTGCTGATTATGACCTTGATGAACAAGCAATCGACGCGGTTGTTAATAACTTAGAAAAGAATGAGTTAACTACGCTAGGTGAACACGGTGATATTGATTTAGCGAAAGTTAAGCAAATATTAGCGCTTGCACTTTAGGGCTTAAATTTAAAGGCGTAACATAAGCTGTTACGCCTTTTTAAAAAATTGAAGACGTTTAATTCTATTGCATAAGCTAGTAAAATCTAGGCAATAAATTATCGATAAAAATCACACCATGAAACTTACCCATTTATTTTCAAGCGCTTGTTTAGCTTTATCTTGCTTTGTCTATGCAGAACCTGCAAAGTTTTATGCTAATGAAGCATTGCAAAAACAAACGCCAACAGCATACGCGCTCAGTGAATCTAATATTCCTTGGTTAGAGCAAGCACATAAGCAAAGACAACTTGATGCAGAAAAACTGGTCAACGCCTTAAAGCAAAATAAAGCGCTTTATAAAAAGTTAATGAACTGGGAAGCGCTATCGTTTGAGCAGCGAATGGCTTTACTACCAGAGGTGTTTGCAATTGAAATTAAAAGCTTTGCTATTACAGCACCAACCTTGGTGATAAATAACACCTTGTATCCGCAAAGAGCAGTTAATTTTGTGTTTGATGTACGTTACCCAGGTGCAGGATTAGTTTATTTAAACCCAGATAAGCTCAAAGAGATGGAAGTTTATGCGCCATTAGCGTTTTTATTACACGAAACCCGCCATGCATACCAATTTCAGCTAGCCTTTAAAGAGCAAAACTTATTAGCAAAAGGTTACTTAAGTGCATTTAAAACGCAGAGTAACTTATCGAGCGCATCATTTAGTGATTTTTTAACACTACTTAATGAGTACGAGGCGTTTCAATTTGGTAATCAGGTACTTGAACTGCTCACTGATGGTAAGTTTGAATCAGCAATGATGGGCACGTTTGCTAGCCAATTTAATGAACATAACCACTTAAAAATTGATTTGCTCGAACTGGCTAAAGATACCCAAAAGGGCAGTTTACTTGAGCGGTTTAATGCCGCGATGAAAGAGCAATATAAGCTACGTTACCCTGAAAAATAAACATAACGTATGTGAGTGTTCACTATTTCATTGAGCGCCATGCAAAGGTCGAGGCGGCAACCACAATCGCAATAGAAATACCAAGGTAGAGGGTTTCTATTGTGCCGCCAAACTCAACGGCGTGTTCTAAAAACAGAATCACCAAAATCACAGATGTTACCTGCACTAAAGTAATTTTTAAGTCATGAAAATCTTCGATATGAAAGGCGGCCAAAAACTGGCTGCTTTTTGTTGTTGAGGGCGATATAAATAGCCGGTACAGACTGATGGTAATGACTTGAAGAGTAATACCGATGAGTAATAGGTCGAGAATTTTTAAAAGCTCGACAATTAACTCTTTCCCTCCTTTTGCTGAGTCAGGTAGCGCGGTGATGGTGACTTTAACAACATTGAAAACGATATTCACACAGGCAATGTAAACGAGTAACGATGAAATGGCCGTGGTGAGAATCGCGATAATAACTAAAAACCGGCTATTTTGAAAAAGGCGCTCCATATCAACTCACACAAATTAATTTCTTTAATATACGTAGTTTAGCTCGTTTTTGATTAATTACTGAACTTATTATATGCCAAGTTAAACCTAACTTATTAGTTCTTTGAGTATTTACTCGTAAGGTCGGGTTGTGTATAAGTTTAAGGAACGACGAAAGTTGTTCTTATTAAGCTTTATTTTAAAAGGGATGTTTATGGGTTCTATGGCTAAGCACTCACTGGAACTGGATTTAAATGATAAAAAATGGTTTCGAAAGGCACTTTTGCTGGTGGTGCAGGGAATGTCTTAATTTTGTTACTAAGGATGTTTGCTCTATCAGCAATTGCAAGTGCGCTTAGTATGCTTTTCATTAATTTAAAGCCATGAGCAGTTGTTGTGTGTTCTTGAATGAAATAGCGCCTATTAAAATCAATAGACGCAACAGGTACGCTCGTATTAAGCAATAAAGTCAAGGGTTACAAGTAGTCGTTTTTCGCCAGCAGCGAGTGCTGGTGAGCGGTGCACAAGGCCTTTGCCTTCGTTATCTTGCCAAGTTTCGCCTTTTAATAAGGCTACATCACCCACATTTAGAGAGTGAATTTTAGCATTTGCTGTCATTAATCCTGATTCTTCATCGCTTAATCCTTGATGACCAGCGCCAAGTTTGGTGCGATCAAGTCCTGCATTTTGCAACCACTGCGAACCACTACCATAATATGTGCTGACTAACCGGCAAGGGACTTTATCAACATGAAAACGTGGGCACATGGCACGTTCAAGAACTCTTAAACGTAATCCGGCGCGCTTTAACTCAAATAAATAACAAAACATATCAACAAGCTGAGCGAGGTCGGCTTTAAGCTCTTTTGCTTGAGGTAGTTTTTCAAGGGCTTTATCAATGTCAGCCACAATGCTGTTTTGATTGATTACTGCGTTAATGCTGAGTTCTGGGTTGGCTGTAATACTCTCAGCTACTTCTGATTGCAGCTGTTCAGCTAAGTTACGCTGCCAAATTGCAATGTTATGCTCAGGTTTATAAATTTGTGAAAACACCACAGGGCTTAGTGCTGTTGCTGCCGCTGATGGTAGGTTATCAGTGTCATGTTCTAATGCGTAGGCTGTCATTATGCTTCCTCCCAAACAGGAAATGGATCGGGCAGGGTTTGCCAAAGCGCTTTGCCTGCTAATAATTCATCGTCGCTAAGTAAGCAGTTATCGAGAGCTTGAATGATCGCTGCTTGATTGAGGTTTTGGCCAATAAAAACCAGCTCTTGGCGCATATCACCAAAGGGTTCTTGCCATACTTGGTTAATTGAATCTAAGTAGTCGCTATCTGTTGGCCACTGATCTTTCGGTAAGGCTTTCCAAAATATCCCGCCAAAACCATAGCGGGCTATGCCGCCAGCTTGATTCCATTGGCAAGCAAATTGTGGTCGAGAGGCTAACCAAAAGTAGCCCTTGGAACGAAGTAATTTGCCTTCGCGCTGATTGTTATGAATAAAGTTATAAAATTTTTCAGGGTGAAAAGGGCGGCGAGCCTCGTAAGTAAAGCTGCTAATACCGTATTCTTCTGTTTCTGGGGTATGCTCGCCGCGTAGCTCTTTTAGCCAGCCAGGTGCTTGCTGAGCTTTTTCAAAGTTAAACAGGCCCGTGCCGAGAATTTTATTGATATCAACTTGGCCATTTTCAATGGCAATCAGTTTTGCTGAGGTATTTAATGAGCTTAAAATGGCTTTTAAACTCTCAAGCTCATCGGCGCTAATTAAGTCTGTTTTACTAATTAAAATGACATCAGCAAACTCAACTTGATCAATGAGTAAGTCGGCCACGCTTCGCTCATCTTCTTCGCCTAAATGCTCGTTGGTTTCTTGTAAAAATTTGGCTTCGTTAAAGTCGTTTAAAAAGTTAACGGCATCAACGACCGTGACCATGGTATCAAGCCTTGCAACATCAGAAAGTGACACGCCATCTTCATCGGCAAAGGTAAATGTTTCGGCAACAGGAAGGGGCTCAGAAATACCCGTTGACTCAATAACCAAATAATCAAATTGGCCCGTTTGCGCTAAAGCGCGTACTTCAATGAGTAAGTCCTCACGCAGTGTGCAGCAGATACAACCATTGCTCATTTCTACTAGTTTTTCTTCGCCGCGGCTAAGCGAAACATCGTTTTTAACTGTTGCTGCATCGATGTTTATTTCGCTCATATCATTGACGATTACAGCCACTTTTTTGTCTTCACGGTTATTTAAAATATGGCTGAGCACAGTGGTTTTACCTGCACCTAAAAAGCCAGAGAGCACGGTGACGGGAAGTTTGCTCATGATAGTGACCCTTAATTAGATTAAACAAATACGATAAATGTTTTGTTATAATATATCAACAGAGAGGCGGTTAGGAATAGTTGTTATGTGTTAATGCAAGATAAAGGTTCACGGTAGTGAAGTGTAATACGCTATCGCATTGATTTTTATAAGTGAAAGCTGAGCTTTTGCTGTGTGCTTACCTAAAAAGACGAAGTTAATAAATGCCGAATGTTGAGTGTATTTTATGGTGGGGAGGATAAATCTAAAGTAGGAGGTTTAGAGTGTTTTAGTTAGAAAAAATTACACAAATTGTGTAATAAGTTTAATTACAGGTTATTTAATTTAATTTTAACTTATTGATATTGTTTGTTTTAATTTTGGCTTTTTACTTGCTTACTAGTTTTCCTAAATTTACGTAATAACAATTTAACGAGTTTAAAATAAAGGGAAACTTATGCCGGAGTCATTTAAATATTCAGGTCAAAAGGGGCATGGTGGTGAGCTACATCAACATGCAAATAATCAGTATTCAACAATGACTACAGCACAAGGTTGTCCTGTTAGTGATAATCAAAACTCCTTGTCAGCAGGGAAGCGTGGTCCAACATTAATGGAGGACCATATTTTTCGTGAAAAAATGTTTCATTTCGATCATGAGCGTATTCCTGAGAGGGTTGTGCATGCTAGAGGTTATGGGGCACACGGTTACTTTGAAACTTACGAAACACTTGAAGAGCTGACATGCGCGGATATATTTCAACGAAAAGGCGAGAAAACACCTGTATTCACTCGGTTTTCAACGGTAGCTGGTAGTAAGGGCTCACCTGATTTAGCAAGGGATGTGCGCGGATTTGCTGTTAAATTTTATACAAAAGAGGGAAACTGGGATTTAGTTGGGAATAACATTCCTGTGTTTTTTATCCAAGATGCGATGAAATTCCCAGACTTGATCCATAGCGCTAAAGCTGAGCCAGATCGTGGTTTTCCGCAAGCTCAAACGGCTCATGATAATTTTTGGGACTTTATTAGCTTATCGCCTGAATCAATGCACATGGTCATGTGGGCGATGTCTGATAGAGCTATTCCACGTTCATTACGCTTTATTGAAGGATTTGGCGTTCACACATTTAAGTTTATCAATAAAAATGGTGAGCAAAAGTACGTTAAATTCCATTGGAAACCTAAATCAGGTCTGCAATCAGTGGTTTGGAATGAAGCTGTTAAAATTAATGGAGCAGATCCTGACTTTCATCGTCGCGATATGTGGGAATCAATTCAAAATGGCGATTACCCTGAGTGGGAACTTGGCGTACAGGTATTTGACCAAGCTTTTGCCGATGACTTTGAGTTTGATGTATTTGATCCCACAAAGCTTATCCCTGAAGAGCAAGTACCCGTTAAGATCATTGGTCGAATGGTTTTAGATAGAGTGGTTGATAATTTTTTTGCAGAAACAGAGCAGGTTGCTTTTTGCACACAAAACATAGTTCCCGGAATCGATTTTACACCAGATCCACTATTACAAGGGCGTAACTTCTCATATTTAGATACGCAAACAAAGCGATTAGGAGGGCCAAATTTCACTCATATCCCTATTAATGCACCTAAATGTCCAATGCACCACTTTCACCAAGATGGTCACATGGCAATGCATAACCCCAAAGGAAGAGTAAATTATGAGCCAAACTCTTGGCAAAGTGATGAAAACAATCCAAGAGAATGTCCTGTTCTTGGCTTTAAAAGCTCTGATGATGAAGCGCAAGGTAGCAAGCTAAGGTATCGATCAGAAACCTTCAGTGATCATTACAGCCAAGCTAGGCAGTTTTATCTAAGTCAAACTAAGATAGAGCAATCACATATCCAGGACGCATTGATTTTTGAACTGTCAAAAGTGGAACATTTAGCTATTAGGGAGCGTGTGGTGTCTCATTTACTAAATATTGATAGCGAATTAGCTAAGTTAGTGGCCTCTGGTTTGGGTTTGCAAACAATGCCTGAACCTGCTGAGGCTGCACTAAAAACTCGCCAAGATTTACCTGTATCTGATGCACTGAGTATTCAAAAAAGTGCTTTGGCTACTTTTGAGGGAAGGAAGCTCGGTATTCTCGTTAGTGATGGCTTTGACGATCAGCTATTTAATTCATTAGTTAGCGAACTAAACGAGCAAGGTGCGAACTTTGAAGTCATTGCAGCCCAAATCGGTGGAGCGAAAAGCTCTACTGGTGTTCACCTTGGAGCAGAGCAAGTTATTAACGGCGGCCCTTCTGTTTTATATGATGCAGTTGTTTTACTGACATCAGAGGAAGGTGCTAAAGAGTTAATTAAAATTCCAGAGGCGAGAGATTTCGTTTCTGATGCGTACTCACACAAAAAATTTATTGGTTTTACTGAAAGCTCAATGGAGTTGTTAAAAGCTGTTGGCTTAAATGAAGACCAAGACGACGGCATCATTAACCTAGAAACGTGCAAGGCATGTGACTTTCTTCAGACACTAACACAACTTCGTTATTGGCAACGATAACTCATCTTTCAAGGCGAGGGCTACTCGCCTTGAGTAATAATTATATAGTGAGAAGGTGCAGTGAAATTAATTTATGTTGATGATAATTTGCCCGGTATTACTCGAAAAAGTCACTCTAAATGTTGGCTTTACTACGACCCAACAGGTAAGCGGATTAATGATAAAAGTGAAATCGCCCGTTTAGATGCACTAGCATTCCCTCCTGCATACAAAGATGTTTGGTTTTGTCCTGAAGAAAATGGCCATATTTTAGCAACTGGTTACGATACAAAAGGGAGAAAACAATACCTTTATCACCCAGATTTTAGAGAGCAGCAGGAGCTAAAAAAGTTCGAAGTGTGTGAGCTTTTCGGAAATAAATTACCCTTACTAAGAGCAAAGTTAGATGAATACTTAGAAGGTAATACACTTGATTATCAAAGGACAATAGCTGCAGTTGTTAGATTGATGGATTTAGGCTCTTTAAGGATAGGATCTAAACGTAACGCGAAAGAAAATAATAGTTTTGGAGCGACAACCTTACGTCGCCGCCATGCGAAGATAACAGGGAAAAATATTCGCTTAGAATATAAAGCTAAATCTGGCAAAGTGAGAGAGGTTAACCTTACAGATCGCGTTTTGAGCTCTATTATTAAAGAGTTGCAAGATTTACCCGGACAAAACCTGTTTCAATACAAAGAGGATGGTGAATGTATTCCCGTGACTTCACGTGAAGTTAATCAATTTATCCAGAATGTAATGGGAGAGGAGTTTAGCGCAAAACACTTTAGAACCTGGCGTGCAAGTGTTTTAGCATTCGAAGCTTTTTATAATGCAAAGAAAAAGCTCCCATTGTGCGACATGCTAGAAACGGTATCGAGCCATTTGGGTAATACGCCAACGATAGCCCGTAATTCTTATATTCACCCGGCGCTTATTGATTTATGTAAAAAAGATGAAAACGACCAGGTTGGGCTGAGAAAGCAATTAAAACTGCCCCGTAAAACGAAGTATTTGAATAGATACGAGCGAGGACTTCTACTCTTTCTCGGCCAGTAGATATGTCTATTGCTGGTAGTCAAGCAATGCTATTTCCTGATAGCAACATTACAGAATAAGTAAGACTATTTGACAGTGTACTAACCGGTACAACTGGCTTAACCTTTAGATAAATGACTGCTTATTAAGGACTTATATGCGCTTAGCCAAACTGTTGTTAGCATTTTCTATTACTTGTTTACCTTATACGTTATCGGCAAATGAGTCGTTAGCACCAAAGCTCCCTGAGGCTATACAAGAAATCTACCCTACAGTCATGAATCAACAGATTTGGGTTGCGGGTGGTATCTCTACTGAGCTGCCGGCATCTGCGGGTAAGATGACCGCAAAAGTTCATTTTTGGTCACCCGAGTATGCAAGTTGGCAATCAGCCCCGAGTTTGCCTGAAGGGCGTCATCACACGTATTTAATCGCAGTAGAAAACAGACTATTTGCTTTTGGAGGTTTTGTTAATAGCCAAGGCCAATGGACCAATAGCCGTGATGTGCTAATGCTAGATAAAGGTGCTAAAGCATGGCAAAAGGTGGCGAGTTTGCCTTTTGCATTAAGCGAAACGGTGGGCGCCGTGCTTAATGGTAAAGTGCATTTAGCTGGCGGTCGCAGCCCAAGCAGTGAGAAAAATGGACAATGGCAACATAGTTTAGATGTGAGTGAGCATTTAGTCTTTGATCCTAATAGCTTCACATTTACAGAAGCGGCTCCTCTACCTTCGGCTAGAAACAGTGCGGCGAGTGCACAAGTAAATGGTCGTTGGTTTGTACTAGGTGGCAGAACCGTTGGCGGTGAGCCTATCACTGACATGCTCGAATACTTACCCAATAAAGATACCTGGCAAGCACATACAGCACTCCCTAAAGCACGAGCAGGGCATGCGGCAGCGGTTATTAATAATGCTATCACTGTGTTTGGCGGTGAACATCACAAAGGAGTTGACCGTGAGGTTTTTAGCTATGATTTGTCTAAGCAGCAATGGCGCAAATCTTTCGAGTGGCAAACGCCACGCCACGGTTTAGGAGCTGTTACGTTAAACGGCCAAATTTGGCTAGTGGGTGGCGCCACAAAGGTAGGACTTTCTGAAACGAGCCGTGAAGTGAATAATGCAAATGTGCTTTTTGAAGGTATGAAAGGTTTATGATTACTGTCTGTTAAAAATAATGTTATATTTGTATTCTTACCAAAAAGTAATAAAATAATACAAATTAAATTTAACGATCAGGTTTCAAGATGACATTACAAACAAATAGTCCGTTAGTAGAGCAGCGTGCCGATCCATTTGTGCATAAGCACAGCGATGGTTTTTATTATTTTACCGGTTCTGTACCAACTTATGATCGCATTGAACTTCGTAGGGCTGCGACATTAGAGGGCCTAAAAGACGCTGAAACCTTTGATATTTGGTTCAAACATGACAGCGGCCCGATGAGTCGTCATATCTGGGCACCTGAAATTCATTACCTCGATGGCAAATGGTATATCTATTTTGCAGCGAGTGAAGAAAGTGATATTTGGGCATTACGCCCGTATGTGCTTGAGTGTAAAGGTCAAGATCCGTTAAATGATGAATGGGTTGAGCTTGGCATGATGCAAGCGGCTGAGGGCGATGAAAAGTCATTCACTGATTTTTCTCTAGATGCCACTATTTTTGAAAATAACGGTAAGCGTTACTTTTGTTGGGCAGAGAAAACTGGCGGCCAATTTGCGGCATCCAACTTGTATTTAGCACAGATGGAATCACCTATTAAGCTAAAAACAGCGCAGTTTATGCTGACGACACCAGATTACGATTGGGAACGTGTCGACTTTTGGGTAAACGAAGGCCCGGCAGTGCTTAAAAATAACGGTAAAATCTTCATTGCTTTCTCTGCAAGCGCAACAGGTGCATGTTACTGCATGGGTTATATGGAAGCCGATGAAAACAGCGATTTACTTGATCGTAACTCGTGGACTAAAACACGTATGCCTGTGCTTGAAACAAGTGTTGAAAAGAACATTTTTGGACCAGGTCATAACTGTTTTACAGTGGCTGAAGATGATGAAACGCCACTGTGTGTTTACCATGCCCGTGACTATGAGCACGCAGTAGGTGAGCCAAGTGTGGTGCCAAAAACAGATACGCGTCCACTTGAAGAGATTGTAAAAGATCCGCTTTACGATCCAAACCGCCATGCTCGTGTTATGGAAGTAAAATACGACGGAAATGGTCGTCCGCTATTTGAACTGTATTAATTTTATAGTGACGTAAAATTAGATCATAAAGCCACCAACTTAGGTGGCTTTATTGTATGAGACGTAGTTAGTCAACAATCGCAGGGTACCAGTTTGCCAAAGTCACCCCAACTAAGCCGATTAAGAACACGATTGATATTAGCGTCATCAAACAGGCAGTGCTGATAGTGATAAACGTAATATTTGTGCGAGCTGCATAGCGGACAAGTTCGGCTATTAAAAGTGGTACTAAGTAAGAGCAAAGGCTAACGGCAAGCACGGCAGGCCCTGTAAATGTAGCGGTATCGACGCCTAAGGTGCCAAATACTAAAAACCATGCAAATATCAGCAATCTAAAAAACAACACACCATTAGCCGCAAGATATAACCGTATAGCCCACTTTTGATGGGCATTGAAGTTACGCGCCCGCGCAGTTTTCACTGCAAATATACTTGATATGATAACCACTAAGCCGCCAAACATTGTCAGCGCATGCATTAAGGTATTACCAACGGTGCCCCTTACTATCATTAAATACATGCCAGCAAATGAAATACAGCAAGCTAAAACAACAAATACACGGCCATTGTAGCGATGAAATGCTCTGTATTTTGCTCTCAATTTTTCAATCAGCTGTAAGCTTCCGCCAAGGATCATCACTACCGCAAATAATACATGCACTGCATACATCAAATTCCCTGTGGCATCATTAGCAACATAGGCGGTGTTATTAAGTCGGTTCCAACCAGAAAGACCTGTAGTTAACCCTGTCATTCCATAACCAAGAATGAGGTAAATCACAAAGCAAGTTTGCGCCATTAGCAGGCTAATAAACCAAAGTTTTTTACTGTATTCGAGCGCTTTAAAAGGTGTGAGTTTGCTATTTTTGTTAAACATCATCAATTCCATTACATTTTTCTAATGCCGCTAATATAAAGGGCTGGAGCAAGATTTCTTCTCAAATTCGAAATTTGAGCAATGAAATATTGTGTTTATTTATGAGAACTCACACAGGGTTTGACACATTCACTAACAAACTCTTTTTGCTATGTTGATTTTGAAAAAGTAAACTTACCTGATTCGTAAATAATTCATCAACCACCCAATGTAAGGTATGTCGGGTTATGCAAAATACTTCCCCTTATTACGTGCTCGTTTTTGTTTGTATGGGGCTAATGCTGCTAAATGGCATGAAAAAAGAGAAGCAGCTTATTCATTATCTGTTTGCTGTATTTTGTGGTTCGCTTTGCATGGTTGGTGTGCAAAAAATCAGTGCGCCAAGTATTGGTGTTTATAGTTATTTGATCGGCTTATTTACCTGCGCAACTTGTAATATGTCTTGGCTTATTTCACGCACTTTATTTCGTAAACACACGCCTATTTCTAAGGTACATATTGCTGTAGCAGGCACTATTGCAGGTTTAATTATGTTCAACCAAACTTGGCATTACTTGGTGAGTGTTGATGTGCAAGTTTTCCCTGATAACCAATTCATGTGGCGTTTAAAGCAGGGTATGGGCGAAATAACGGTGTTGCTATCGTCTAGTATTTTGGTGCTCTCTTTTTGGGAAGCATTACGGGGTTATAAAGAGAAAACACAAACACAAAAGTTGCAGGCAAATATTTTTGCTAGTTGCTACTTTTTAGCGGTATTTAATGCCAGCATTCTGCCTAAGTTTTTATTCAGTGAAAGCGAATTTCAACAATTTGAACCGCTTATAATTACCTCATCTGCATTGTTAATTGTACTTGCCATGCAGTTAGTGATGTTTTTGCAAAAACGTGCCCACAGCTGCGTGCCTGAATCTGCTGATATTGAAGTGTTGAACCCTGAAAAGGTAGTGAAAGCTACCAATCAGGCTGAACAATCTGAAAATAATGAGGTAGAGGCTGAGCTTATTACTGGCATAGAAGCACTTATCAATAAGCAGGTTTATTTGCAAACTAATTTGAAAATTTCTGATTTTGCCCAAGCATTAGCAGTACCTGAGTATAAGATCAGCCGGGCTATTCGTTATCATTTTAAAGCCGCAAATTTTAATTTATTTATTAATCAGTACCGAATACAGCATGCGCAAGGGCTGTTACTAAAAGACGAAGCAACTCATTGGAGTATACTCAGTATTGCAATGGAAAGTGGTTTTTCTTCGCTTGCTACCTTCAACCGTGTGTTTAAAAGTATCGTTGGGGTTAACCCTAACGAGTTTCGTAAGCAAAACAACTCATTAGTAGAGCAAAAAATCATAGAGCTTACTGACTAGAAGTTACAGCTGCTTTTGCGTTAAATGCTCTGCAATGACCTCAAACATGGTTTGTACTTCTATTGGCTTGGCGATGTAGCCTTGCATGCCAGATTCTTTTGCTTTAGTTAGGTCGGCTTCCATGGTGTTGGCGGTCATGGCGATGATTGGAATGTGGGCAAATTTTGATTGCTGTTTAATTTTATTCGCGGCGGTATAACCATCCATTCTCGGCATTTGACAGTCCATTAAAATGCAATCGAAAGTGTTTTTCTCAACAGCTTCAATCGCTGCAATGCCGTCTTCAGCGATATCAACAATAAAGCCATTTGAACGCAATATTTGCGATGCGACTTGTTGGTTTAGCGGGTTATCTTCAACGAGAAGTATTTTTGAGCCCGCGAGCGTTTTAAAGCATGTATTATCGACTCTGGTCTCTTTTTTCGTAGCGATACCCATCACATGTCCGAGGGTTTTTAGTAAGTTTCCTTTAATAATTGGCTTTAATAATATTTCTTCAACGGTTTTATCAAGTGTACTTAGCGTGTCTTTAACTTGTTGGTTTTCAAAAGATGCGAGAATAATGGTTTTTTTAATATCGATAGAAAGCTGCTTTTTGAGGTTCTCTAAAATATTATTTTGCTCACAGTTTAGTACGTGCCAATCTAAAAAAATGAAGTCGTAATTATGGCTAATATCGACCTCATATAGCTTTTCATCTAGGCAATTAATCGTCTGCACATTGATGTCTAATACTTTGAGCATGTCATGTAAAATAGTTTCAGGTCTGTCGCTTTGCTCAATAATAAGAGCACGTTTATGTTTAAAAATATCTGTGTCGTGGCAGCTTTGCATACCCGATAGCGCAAATGACACATCAAAACTAAAGCAACTCCCTTTGTTTAATTGGCTTTTTACCTCAATGTGACCACCCATAAGCTCGATGATCTTTTTACTGATAACTAGACCTAGACCTGTACCGCCAAACTTACGTGTTGTTGAAACATCGGCTTGTGAAAAAGGCTTAAACACACTATTTACTTGCTCTTGAGACATACCAATGCCTTGGTCAATGACCTGAAATTTAATACAAATAGAGGTATCGGTTTGTGACTCTTTTGTCATTTTTAGCGTGACATTTTGCTGGTTTGAAAACTTAATGGCATTGCTCAGTAAATTTAACAATACTTGATTGAGCCTAAGTGCATCACCGATTAAAAATTCAGGAATATCATCGTCAATTTCAAAAATGACTTCGATGTTATTTTTCTCAATTAAGCTGCTGGCTAAATTAGCTAGGTTAGCGAGAAAGTCGTTCAAGTTAAAATCACTGTTTTCAAGTTCGAGCTTATTTGCTTCTATTTTAGAAAAATCGAGAATGTCATTGATAATACCAAGCAGTGATTTGGCCGAGAGTTGGATTTTTTCAATGTAATCATATTGTTTGTCGGTTAATTCTGTATCAAGGGCGAGGTGGGCCATGCCTAGAATTGCATTCATTGGCGTGCGGATTTCGTGACTCATATTCGCTAAAAACATCGATTTAGCTTGGTTGGCGGCATCGGCTAACTCTTTGGCTTTATTTAAATCCTGGGTGCGAATGATGACTTCTTGTTCTAGATTTTCGGCTGCATGTTTTAGCGTCATATTGGCTTCATATAACTCTAAGGATTTTTGTTCTAAAAGCGCTTCGGCTTCTTTTCGGGCCTGGCGCTCTCGTTCTATTCTACGTTTGTAGAGTTCTTCATCCACATTAAGCTTCTTTTGTTAGAGTAAAAGTGGCAGATTGATAGTTATCCTCAATCTCGCTTTTAACGGTAATAGCTTCATTGAAATGTTCGCATGCGCCCTCAATTAAGCCCTCAGCTAGACATGCAAATGGGTTACCAGAGCGATAAAACATTTGCATTTCGCTCTGGCTAATTCGTTTAGTTTCAAAGCTTGGTAATTCAGCGTCGTTGTAGAGCTTTTTAACTTCAATATGTACGTGCTGGTCAATGGTATCAAGGAAATCAAAAGTACTTTCGACACTATCAAAAAAGTGTGGAAATAAAACAAAAAAACGCTTTAACAAATACTTACCATAAGCATGAACTAGTTCATCAACGGGCTTATTTATGTGTTTGCTCAATGAGCTGACCAACATTAACAGCTCTTTATTGTCGTAGTTTCCAACGCTGGTGTAAGCGCCGTTTGAAGTAAGTGAGTTTTCTTCAATGATTTTGTCTGCGACCTCATAAGAAAACTCATTTTCGACCATTTCTAAAAACTCGGTAAAGACGATACCTTTCATATAATTGGCCTAATGATTTTTCATACTTAAAGTTTAGATATAAACAAGAGTTTTACAATTTTTATGTATCAAACTTTAGTATGGCTAGCGATAAAATCAGCTATTAAGTTTTTTTCTTTAAATAACACAGACTTTGTCGGGAGTTGTAGCCATGTAGTTTTTCAGATGGTTTTATTATTTTTTTACAAAAAATAAACATTAATTGTGTTTTTTGGGTACATATGGGTAGTCTATCTCTATAGGTAATTTAATATTATAAATAGTTAAGGAAGATAGTCTTGAAGATTTACAGCTCAACTAAGTTGTTAGTGAAAACATTAATAGTACTTTTGTGCTTTACTCAACATACCTTACAGGCACGAGAATGTAGTGCTATGACAGAATCTGGCAATGTATACTCCGTAATTAATAGGGGGTCTGGCCTTGCACTTGATGTAAATACCAGTGATTCTAGCTCAGCCCCGAGTATTATTAGCTACGAATACTGGGGTGGAAATAACCAAAAATTCCAGCTTATCCAAGAAGCAGATGGCTATTGGATTATACGCTCTAAATTTAACAATAAAGTTCTTGATGTGTTGAACTCATCGCAATCAAATGGTGCAAATATAATTGCTTATGATGATTGGCAAGGGGCTAATCAACGTTGGTTGTTAAAAGTATCTTCATCGGGCGGCTTTAATATCGTCAATAAGTTAACTGGTAAATCTTTGACAGTTGCAGGCTCAAATAATACTGCAAATGTTTATCAAAATGATGATGCTGGGATCAGTTCACAAAGATGGTTTATTAACCCTGTAAATGATGATTGTGGAAGCACAGGTCCCACTCCCAGTGACTTAATAGGCTTTGCATCTCAAGCAGGCCAAGATGGATTGAGCACAACGACCGGTGGTGGTAATAACACTGCCATCACAGTATATAGCTGTGATGATTTAAGTACGGCGTTGAGTTCTAGTTCTGCTGCGGTTATTCAGGTTCCAGATAACACCGTGATTGATTGTAGAACCGCCAATAGAACGGTGCCAGCTTGCCCACTTGATTGTGGCCAATGGGGTGATTACGGTAAAACTTGGTACAGAATACCTGTTAGTAATCAAAGCTGTAGTGAGTTGGGAAGCAGCTCAAACTCAACCGTGAATGTTACCCGCAATGATAGACGTATCATTGTGCAATCAAATAAAACGCTGCAAGGGGTAGGTAAAAACTCGAAAATAATTGGTGCCAGCCTCGTTATCAGTAATCAGCGAAATATTATTATTAAGAACATTATGCTTGAGGATATTAACCCTGCGCTTGTTGAAGCTGGTGATGCTATTTCAATAGATGATAGTAGTCATGTATGGGTTGATCACATGGCATTTAATAATATAAGTGATGGATATATTGATGTGGACAATAGTCAAAACATTACTTTAAGTTGGAATCGTTTTTACGGGCATAACACGCAAGTTTGCGCTAACCAGCATTGGTATACTCATTTATTCAGAAACTCTCAAATAACAGCGCATCACAATTTTTGGGATACAGCAGCAGGGAGAAACCCTAAAGTCGATGGCTATAATTCACGTGTGCATATGTTTAATAATTACTGGAAGAACATTACTTATTTCTCAATTAGTGCGGGGAATGGCGCCGAGGTTTTAGTGGAAAATAATTACTTTGAAAACTCAGCGAAACCTCACTGGAATCAAGGCTCTGGTTATTTTAGTGCTTCAGGAAATATTTACACTGGAAGTTCTGCAACTGATCAATATCGTGATAGAGGAGCAACGGTATTTGGTGATGTTCAACTCTATCCATATCGATTAGATAATCCAAATTCTTTGGGCAGTAAAGTGAATGGCGGAACAGGTCCACAATAAGAATCAATTGTGAGTTGGAAAAAGCTCAGCTATTACTTTATAGCTGAGCTTAACGCTTTAAATTGCAACTAAGCTTTGCTCAAGCATTGCTTTAATTTGCTTAACAATTTTTGCTTCTGTTTCTGGCTCAAATTGTTGAATACGTGGGGTGTGAATATGCCCTGTAGGGATGTCTGAATTAAGCTCATCACGTAGGCGAATACTACGATACGAAATTTCATTTGATAAGTAGCCGCCGCCACCGCCTTTTACTGCAATCGCACCTTCTAATTCTTTAAGTGATTGTGGCTCAAATGCTTTTTCAAGCGTAACGACTTTGTGATTGTCGTTGATTGGGAATGGCCCTTTGGCTTGTTGCATCTGCTTAACGGGTAAGCTGAAAGTGACAAACTCATTGCCCGGAAGAGGGCGGTCATTTAGGCTCGAAATTTTCGGTGCAGTGGCCGTGCCGCCATATACAATATTGGCGTTATCGGGTGCCGTTACACTGCGGCGTTTACCCGGAAAGCGTTCAAGATCAAAGTCTTTGCTGCCCATACTGATAGTGGCAATCATATCGACATTGTTAAGTGCGTAATATGGCGCAAGTAATGATTCGATAATACCTTGATCAAAGTCTTCGTAGCGTACTGGCACCATCACCGTATTGATCTCTGCGCTAATGCCATTGTAATTAATCACTTGGCCATCAAGTAATAATGCCGCAACACCTGATGGGTTACTTTGATTAATATTTCTATCTAATAAGAATGGATCAAAACCTGTAATTAAAATGCGTTTATCGGTTTTTTTACTGTAATCAAGGTCGGTACGGCCTCGGCTGCCATTTTCAAGCATGGTTAATAACGCGGTTTGTTCACTGTCGGTCATTGCAAACTGAGGTTTGCTGGTGCGAATAATCTTGCTTGAAAGTAAACGTGCCCAATACAGCTCTCGGTCGTCGAAGCTGTTGGTTTTAATTATACGCGCTTTGGCATCGCGCCATAATTGTTTGGCGTAATCATCAATAAGGTCACTTGCTTGCTGATAACTGGTGGCAGCTTGCCATTGTTTTTCAAATTGATTTACTTCATCAGAAAAAGCACTCAACACCTTTGGCATGGCTTTGCTGGCTTTTTCAATACGCAGTTCTTCAACGGTTAAATTGGCTGCAAATGCAGTAAATGACGAGGCGATTAAGCTAGTGGCAAGTAAAACTTTTTTCATGATTATCCTATTAAGTTACAGCAGGTTTTGTAGGCTTGAGTTAACTATCCTATGGATAAAAGCTGAGCGCAAATAAAATCGTTTAATCTAACTTTTCATCTACAGTGTGATAATTATTTCAATATTAGCTTTGTTTGTTTAGTTTGAGCGTCTTTTAATAACTTGCGGTATTTTGCCGGGGTGACGTGCATTATTGCTTTGAACTCTTTGATTAAATGGGGCTGATCGGTAAAGCCACACTCTACAGCAATATCTGCAAAGCTTTGCTCAGGGTTTTCCTTAATTGCTTGTTTAGCCAGTTTTACTCGGTAAATACGTTCAAAATATTTAGGTGTGACACCACATTGCTCCTTAACCTGCCTTTCAAGCTGACGTTGACTCAGTGGGGTACGCTGATAAGCCGTTTCGAGAGGCGTTAACTCAATGAGATTACGGATTAAATGTTTTGAGTGTTTATTATGTTGATTTAATCTGTGCTGGCTAGTGAAATACGATTTGACCAAGGTCACAAACTTTTCGAGGTTGGCACTCTGTTGCAAGGTTTTTGCTATAGCATTTAATGAACTCTTTGCGACGATAGGGTGTGCAGAGCGTTCAAGTTCAGGCAATACGGTCGGGTTAAAACGAATACCACAGAACACAGCATTTTCTGAAAAAGTAAGTTTAGAAGCATGTGTAGATGTTTGTTGGAATGCATAAGGGGGGAGCAACTGATGGTCATCAAGCAGTAGCTCACCTGCAACAGGAAATATAACACCTGTAGCTCCGTCACAAGCAAGCCATTGCTCCCCTTGAAAATTGGCCTTGGCAAACCAAATAGCTTGAATACTTTGGGCAATATCACCTTTAGGGGTCATCAGTTCTAAGGTAAGGTGGTTACTCATTAAACTCCACTTCAGGTTTAAACATTTTCACAATACGGTTCCAACTATTAATGGCATTAATAGCGATTGTGAGAGCGACTAACCCTTCGTCTGTAAATTCTTTAACTAGCGATTGGTAGAAAGTATCATCAATTGGCTGTGCTTGTGTCAATTTTTCTGACAAAGTTAGCGCAAGTTGTTCTTGGTTTGTGTAAAAGGGCATATCTTTCCAAGCACATAAACCAATAATACGGTTCGTAGTTTCACCATAGTCTTTTGCTTGTTGTGTGTGCATCGCAATACAAAAAGCACATTGATTAAGTTGCGACACTCTTAATTTAATAAGCTCCCATGTTTTTAAGCTGAAAGTCGTTTCGGCAGCCTGTTTTATAAGTTGCTCTTGTTCCATTAGGTGCTTTATTAGCAGTGGTTGTAAAGAAAAATAGTTAGCTCGTTTCATAAGTGATCCTTAAATAATATTTTCAACGAGCTTAGTGCTTTTACATTGTTTAATATTGCAAAAAAACGACATTTTATAGAGTTGCTTAGACACGCCAATTAGCACCTTATTTTGAATCCTGCTATGCTACGCGCATTTGCAACACTGAGTATTTGAGATGATTAACGATAACGATGTAATTGAAACATTAGATGAGTTAGAAACGTTTTTACGCCTAGTTGAAAATGGCGGTTTAGGGCTTGAGAACGTAGCCGGAGTTGCACTTGCTACAAACAATAGTGATGGTCGCCCATTTGTTGCGGTGCTTGATGATAGTCATAAGCTGCTATTGGGTCGTTACGTAAGTAATGATGTTTATGAAAACGGTAAAGATATGATCCGTTATGGGACTAAAAAAGCACATTAACGTTTTTCTTGTTGATAATGAATTGCTATAGTGGCGGCTCGTTTTCATGATTATCTATTAGTTTTAAAAGGAAGTTTGGTTATGAGGTTTTTAATGTTGGCCTTGGTTGGTTTAGTTTTATCTGGATGCGCAAACTCAGGTAAAGAACAAGCAAGTAACGATGGCTTAATTTGTAAAATGGAAAAACCGACTGGCAGCAATATTGCTACTCGCGTGTGTCGTACACCTGAACAAATTGCTGCTTTGGAAAAAGAAGGTAAGCAAGGGATTCGTGATATTCAAAGAAATAGCACTAATACAATAAAATGAATTAGTGGCTGCAATAAGCTCTATAGTATTTTAGCGTTTCAATGGCCACATGTTAATTGTGGCCATTTTTTTTGATTGTATTTTGATATTTTATTTTGTGCGATGACGCTGCTGTACGTCACTTGCAAAATATCCATATAAACAGAACTAAGTTTAATTTTTGCTGGCGTTCTTTTGTATCTAATAACTAATAATGTTAATGGTTTAGCTAATAGTGTTAAGTTCTCTATGAATACTCATTACCAGTTCGCTAGGAATGCATAACTGATTGGCCAATGTGTCTAAGTAGTGTTTAGAAACTGTTTGGTTCAAATCAATTGCACTGGCACTGGCTGCATATACTTCAATACCCATTTGTGCGTTTGGCACAGCGGCAACTAACTCTGATAGTTGCATTGGTTTTCTTAGCTCATCAAACAGCATGGCTTTTTCTTGCACTGACAATTGCATTGTTTCAACTTGTGCGAAGATTTTTTGTCTTTCGGTTTCATCAATGTGGCCGTCAGCATAGGCAGCTGCAATCATAGCGCGCATGAGTAATATTTGCCCATCACTGTGATTATCGTCGATTGCATCAGTGAATGACTGCTCAGGCAGCGTGGCGGGAGTAAAATCAAAACCACGTGAACTAGTTTGCTGAACTGGGGCTGATTTTTGCTCTGAATATTGTTTATAGGCTTTCCAGGCAAGACCACCTACAGCAGCCAATGCTCCGTATTTAACGGCTTTTTTACTGCTCTTTTTACTTTTTCCGCCCATCAAGCTCGTTAGCCCACCGCCGGCAACACCACCCAAAAAGCCATTCAGCGCGCCTGATTTATTTAAATTACCCACTAATTTTTGTAAGTCTTTCATTGTTCTCTCCTTGCAGATATGTGCCCAGATTAGGTGATTTAAAATCAAAAGGAAACGAGATAAATGTTACAAAACACATCAGTTAACAATTGGTGGTATATTTTTATTGGGTATTCTATCGGCAATATTAAAACCTGCTATTGGGGTGAATAGGGATTAACTTAAGTCAAGAAAGCCAGCAAACTAGCTGGCTATCTATTGGTGAAAATATAAGGTTTAAATTAAGGTAAACGTCCCTTGCATAATTGCGTAGTGACCAGGGTATGAGCAGAAAAATGCATAATTTTCGCCCTCTTTTAATAGGTTGCTTGCGAAGGTTACGCTGGTTTGTTCGCCACCCCCTATAATTTTAGTTGCAGCAAGTACACGACTATCACCTTCTTTTAGGTAATTTTTGTCAAGCCCTGCGCCCATGCCATCGCTGGCGATATCTGGAATATCTGCTTGTTTAGAAAGCACCCAGTTATGGCCCATGGCATTTTTTGGTAATTTGCCAGTATGTTTTAGTGTTACCGTCACTTCTTTACAGCTTTTTGGGGCAGTTAATGACTTAGTTGAAAACTGCATCATATCGTTTGATTCAATTGTTAGTTCACATTCATTAGCATTTGCTGAAGCTGCAAGAATAAACAAAATAGAGCCTAAAATTTTCTTCATGGTATTCTCCTTAAATGAACATATTTATACAGTGGCACGTGCATCTTTAGTTAGTTGAACAAGTGCTTTTCGTACTGCTTGAGGGTTATCACATACCTCATTAAAAGGGATGTAGTAGTTCTTGTTATGGCTTCTGATGTAGCAGCCTTGCGGTAGCAAACCATTCATTACTGGTACTGTGTCGTCAACATGGTAGTGATGGTTTAGAATTAAGGACATTGCATCTTTGTGGTCTTCGTTCATATGATTGATCATATGCAGCTCTTGGTTGTCATCCCATGCTTTTTCTGATGTAAGCCATTCATCTTTTTCAATCCAAAAAATCTTGCCAAAGCCGCCTATATAGCGAATGCGAACAGGGTCTAATTGCCATAAGTTAAAGTCATGAGCGCTACGATAAGAGTCAGCTTCTGGGTATAAAGCAATATATTTGTTGAGTAATACTTCAGCATGTTCTGCTGGAACTAATGAGCCATCACCCACGATGGTTACTCGACCATGTTCGTTTTGATCACCTGTTTGCGCTGCATCAAATATTGTTAGGCTCATGCGCTTGTCGTGAACTAGGTTTTTAGTGTGTTGAGCAATATCGCTGATAAAAAAATACAGTTTTCCTTGCTCATCACACATGTAAGGAGTTACAGAGCCAAATGGATAGCCGCGTAAATTATATGAAAGGGTAGACATTACTCCGCTATTTTTTTTGTATACCAATTGCTTGGCGTCGTTGACGGCTTGTGTTCTCATGAAAACTCCTGACGTTGAGAATAAATCATTGGGGCATCATGCAGTGGATGTGACTTAACATACAAAGGCATGGCGTAAATGTGTTTTAAATTATGTTCAGTGAGGACATCTGATGTTCTGCCAGACGCCAAAATGTGTTTTTGATGCAACATAATAATGTCGCTGGTATAAAGACTTGCTAAATTTAAGTCGTGGATTGCAATAATGGCGGCATTGCCTTGCTCAACAAACTTGTTAACACAACCCAATAAAGCATGCTGGTGGCGCATATCGAGCGCTGAAGTTGGCTCATCTAATAACATGAGTTTCGGCTGAGCATCATCACTAAATGCATCGAGTTGCGCTAAACAACGCGCCATACTCACTCGTTGTAACTCGCCGCCCGATAAAGCCGTGGCACGACGATCTCTCAAGTGACCCAGCTCCATAAAATCAATGTATTGAGCTACTTTTTTAGCACAGTGCTGCGTTGTTTCTTTGTAAGGGTAGCGCCCCATTGCGACAAGCTCTTGCACTGTGAATGCAAAACCTAGCTGCTGAGACTGCATAACAACGGCACGTTGATGGGCCAGTTTAGCTTGGCTAAATTTTGCTAAGGGGAGGTTGTGGAGCAGTATTTCACCTTGATAAGGATGACTTCCGGCTAGAGTGTGGAGCAAGGTGGATTTTCCAGCTCCATTTTCACCAATTAAGCCCACACATTGACCTGCTTTAATCTCACCAGTTAAATCTTGCAAGATGGCTTTTTCGCCGTAATTAACACTTAAGTTATTAAAACTAAGCAATTGCGCCTCCTTGCTTACTTTTTAAAATAAGGTAGATAAACAAAGGCGCACCAAGTAGGGCGGTGATAATCCCAATAGGAAGTTCTGCTGGCATGACTAATGTGCGTGCGAGCCAATCAGAGAGTAATAAAACGATAATGCCAAGCAACATACACAAAGGCATCATAACCCGTAAATGGGGACCCACCATAAGCCTTGCAATATGCGGAACAACCAAACCAACAAACCCGATTAAGCCTGTCATTGCGACACTTGCTCCCACACCTAATGCAACTAAAATAATGATTTGAAATTTAAGAGTCTGCGTGTTTATTCCTAAATACTGAGCTTGTGATTCACCTAGCAGTAAACAATTCATAGGTTCTTTTAAATACCACAGGCCAATTGCACTGATAAGTAACAGTGGTAATGCTTGATTTAAATTAGCCCACGTAGCACCGCCAAGTGAGCCCATAGTCCAATAGTTTATTAACCTCAGCGCACTGTCATCAGCATAAAAACTTAATAACCCTATTAATGCAAAGGCAAGAGCGTTTACTGCTACACCGACCAAAATCAAGGTCGTCACATTAACTTGACCGGCCTGTTTAGCGATAAGGTAAACAAAAAGCGTGACAGACAATGCACCTAAAAATGCGGCATAAGGTAAATATTTATCGGCTTGAAAATCAAATTTCGCACCCAGTGCGATAAATGCCACGGCAATAACTGCAGCGCCTGAACTAATACCAATAATAGATGGGTCGGCAAGTGGATTACGGCACAGGGCTTGAGTCGCCGTACCAGTTTGAGCCAGCACTAAACCAATCATTACTGCTAACATAAAACGTGGTAAACGAATTTGCGTAACAACATTAATTTGTAACGGGTCAAACTGTGTAAAGTGCTCTGGTGCAAGCCAAGCAATAGCTAAACGCCAGTCCCAGCCTGCGGGGCCAAAACCAATGCTTAGTAAAGATAAGGCGGCAATACTCAGAACGCAAAGGACTATCCATTTATTAGGAAAAAGCCTTGTTCTTAGCACTATTGGTAAAGTAATTGAACCGTTCATAGCTTATTGTGATATTCACTAATTTGCTCAATGGCAATCGCTATTCTTGGTGTTAACCCCAATGATAATAAACTATCCATAACCAGTAACTTACAGTTTTGTGCTGCTTTTAATAAAGATAAAGCGGGCAGCTTACAAAATGCATCTTTACCACCTAATGAGTAAACGACATGAGCAGGTGCAATAATAAAATCGGGTTGCTCTACGGCAAGGATCTCTCTATTTAATGGTTTAAAGCCTGAGTGAGCCTGCGCTAAGTTTTTAATTCCAGTATATTCAAACAACATTTGCGGCACGGTATCAGTACCGGCAGCAACTAAGCCTCTATCATTGGCCGATAATAGAAAAAGTGCTTTTTTACCAGTAAGCGAAGATTTTTCAGGTAAGCTATTTTGGATTTTTTGATTTAAAGCACGTGCTTGCTCTTGCGCACCTAATTCATTACCTAAATTAGTAATTAAGCTATTTAGCTCACTGATAGAGTCTGGCTTAGGGTAGGTTTTTAACGTTACACCAGTCGAACTGATTTGTTTCAATACTTCAGGTCTGCCAGTTCCTTCAAGTGCAAAAAGTGCCGTTGGGCGTAAAGAAAGTACACCTTCCGCAGCAAGATCGCGGTAATACCCAACCTGAGGTAACTCTGTGGCCGCTTTTGGATACATACTCGATTGATCAACACCTACTAGCTCTTGCTGCTGACCTAACGCGAATATAATTTCTGTTAATGTTCCTCCGGCACTCACTATTCGTTGCTCAGCGAAGACTGAGCTTGAAAGCAGTAATAACATAACGCTTAAGTATTTCATATTTGCACTCACTTGAATGATAGTAGCCCTATTATAATTAATTAAATGCAAATGAAAATAGTTATCACAATCAATATGTATTTAGGGGTGTAACTTCGTAGTTCAACTCTTTGTGCTAGTCTTGTTGGATGAAATTTAGATTATACTCGATCATCAATTACTTTGAGGGCGGGAGGCTTGCATGAGGCGTTTTTATGAAACAGAACGAACTTTAATGGATTATCGAGAAAGAGAAAAAAGCCGTTGGCTTAGGATGCTTTTTATTACTGTAATTAGTATTGCAATTTCTTTACAGATTACTTTCTTGATTCTTCTTGCTACAGGGACAGAAATGATGCCTATCATTTTTATTATAGCGACAATTGCTCCTGCAGTTACTGCGCCAATCGTTTCATGGTCTATTTGTGGTTTGATGATTAAAGTTCAAAAATTAGAGGAAACACATCGAAAACTAGCAATGTATGATCATTTAACAGGATTGCTATCTCGTCGAGAGTTTCTAGCTCAAGGGAATGAACTATTGCAAATGTGTCAAAGTAATAATCAACCAGTTGTATTTGCTTATTTAGACTTAGATCACTTCAAAAAAATTAATGATACATACGGTCATGCTGCTGGAGATGAGGTATTGGTAAGTTTTGCAAACCTAGTCAAGAAAACTTTAAGGCAAGAGGATTTACTAGGTCGTTTAGGGGGTGAAGAGTTTGCTCTAATTTTGGTAAACACGCGAGTGGTAGAGGCAAAACAGAAGCTAGAATTGCTCCGTAAATCTGTCGCAAAGATGACAATTAATTACGCTGAGCAACCGCTAAAGATTACAGTTAGTTTAGGGGTAGCTGATTGGGACCGTTCTCATGAAGAAAACTTAATATCTTTAATGAAAAGAGCTGATAATGCACTGTATAGCGCTAAATTATCTGGGCGAAACCAGCTTGCATTTGCCAAGCTATTTTAATGGCTTGCTCCATAAAAACACTGATATATTGTTTGTCTTTGAAACACCTAAATTCTTTAAATAATTTTATTTTTTAAGTAGGGCGCATGTTACGATTTTTTTCTATAGACCAAGGTGTGATAACAGAAACAGAGCCAGCTGCTGATATGCCTCTTGCAACCGCTATTAAGAATGCCCATTGGATTGATACTATAAATCCGACTGAAGAAGAACGACAAGCGCTGGCAAGCACCCTTAATATCACCTTACCCGGCGCTGATGATGTTGAAGAAATCGAGGCCTCTTCCCGTTGTTTTATCGACCATGAAGGCTTGCATGTGCATGCGCTTTTCATGTCACCAAACGAAGGGCGCTTTAACACGGTAACCGTAGCTTGTTTGTTACAAGACAACTGTTTGCTGACAATCCGCGATGATGAACTAGCTGATTTTCGTCTATTACGACTACGTGCTCGGAAAGGGCAAGTGGCGTGTGATAATCCAAAGCAACTTTTGGTGACTTTATTTGACCAAAAAGTCGAAAACCACGCTGATATGCTTGAAGACATGCATCATCAGTTAGAAAAACTTAGTGCCTATGTACTTGAAGAGGATGACTCTGACTTAGAAGAAGCCGTTAGCCGAATTTCTCGCCTTGAAGATAATAACGGTAAGGTGCGTTTATGTTTGATGGATACGCGCCGGAATATTTCGTTTTTACTGCGCCACCTAGGAGCGCCGACAGAAGACCGCGAATCACTACGTGAAATTGTACTCGATATTGATACCCTTATGTCTCACTGTACATTTTTGTTTGATAAGGTGAATTTCTTAATGGACTCGACTCAGGGTTTTATTAACATCGAACAAAACCAAATTATCAAAACCTTCTCTATCGCCTCAGTGGTGTTTTTACCTCCGACCGTTGTCGCCAGTATCTATGGGATGAATTTTAACAGTATGCCTGAACTGCAATGGGCATGGGGTTACCCGTTTGCAATTGGCATTATGTTGCTGTCTGGCTTTGCACCTTACTTGTTCTTTAAACATAAAGGTTGGCTGTAACAAAGCATTAAAAAGCCCAGCAAATGCTGGGCAAGGGGTCTTCGGATAGACCTAGGGGGTTTAACCTTTCAATTCGCCGGTAGACGATTCAATATGCGCACGAACAAACCATTGGAATTGTTCTAAATCAGCCAGTTGGCCGGTGATCATATCTTCAGAAACTGGGTCTAGCTCACCAAGCTTATCGATAGCTGCACGGTGGTCTTTATTAACACCGTTATACACTTTATCAAGCGCTGTTAGGTGGTCAGTAACTAAGCCTTTACCAATTGAATAATCTTGCCAAGTACGGCGTTCTACAATTGATTGAGGTGTGCCAACAGGTACGCCGCCCATGGTTGCAATACGCTCTGCAATCGTGTCAGTCATCTCTTGCACTGCGCTTACTTGTGGGTCTAACATTTCGTGTACACCAATAAAATTAGGACCAACAACATTCCAATGAATGTGTTTTAAAGTGAGGTGTAAATCGATTAAAGCGACCATGCGTTGGTCTAGAATAGCAATCGTGTCCGCTGCAGCTTGGTCTTTAACACCCGGTGCTGTAAATTCTGCGATTTTTGATGATGAATTACTCATTACTCCTCCGAGATTATTTGTAAATTTCCTTTCGCTTTTAATCTAAAAAGCATGTGTAATTACACAGAAGCAAGCGTTGTGCCTAATAATTTTTAAATTATAAGATTCTGAATTTAAAGGGTTAATTTTATTTAAGTCTTGAGAGGGGGGATACTAGCTAAGAAGAAGTATGAAAACTCTGCACACCTTCTGTAAAAAATTCAGTGTGCAGATACAAAGTTACGACTTAAGAAAGCAATGCAGCTGCTAAACGAACAAAATCAGATGAAGTTAGAATGCCCACTAGGTTGTTATCTTTATCAACCACAGGCATGCAGCCATGACGGTTTTCAACAAAAAACTTAGCAACTTCGTGAAGCGGTTGCTCTGGCGAGATGCTGGTAAAATCGGTAGCCATAATATCAACCACTTTAGTTTGCTTTTCCTTGCGTTCGAGGGCGCTGGCGCTGTAATTCGCCATGATATTCATTACCTGAGCAATCATGATTTTTTGCGTTAACATGCCAACCAAACCACCGTGCTCATTGATCACGGGGATATGACGAACATTTTTCTCTTTCATTAGATTATGAGCATCATGCAGGGTATTTTGCGCGCTAATAGCAAATGGGTCTGGCGTCATTAAATCACTAACTAGGTGTGTCATGGCTACATCCTTACAATTAATCAAGTTGTGGTAAGTTTAGCGCTTATCTAGTTAATTTCACTTAAGTGAGATCAAAGTATTAGTGATTAACGGTGTAATTACTTATGCAGTTCAGCCGTAGGTAAAAAGATGTAATGAGGATAATTTTTACCTTTAAATATTAATTTTATGAATTATTAGCTTGTTCAATTAGCGTATAAGCATCATGCGCTTTCTCACTTGGTTTTATGCCTTTTCCTAAAATGATTGTTAATTGTACGACTATTGTGCGCTCTAATAACGTTGACTCATGCAGTGCTGGCGAAGTTTGACTTGTGCAGGTTAATAAACCGCAGTGTGCTCTTTGCTCAAAACGTGGTTTGTTAGTGGGCTTGGCGCGTTCAACATCAACTGCCTGCTCGGCAACGAGAAACCAGTCATAACCGGTGTCTATCGTAATGTTGGCGGCTTGCAGCATACTTTGCTCAAGCGCTGAGCGCTTTGAACCGTGACGAGTCTCGTATTGAAGGATATATTGATTATCCGCAAGCTGCTTAGTTGTTAGGCCAGGAATGTTTTTATCATTCGAATGTTGGCTGCTGGTGCAGCCAATTAATACAATGGCAAAATAAGCTAATAATACGTGTTTCATGATTGTCTCGCTTATTGCCAATGGCTAGTCAGTGCTTGTTGTTCGGCGTTACGGTCTAACGGCTGGCCTTGAATGTGCTCGTCGATGTAACTATCAAGCGCAGGTGTTTTACTTGCTAAGCGATAGCTTTGGCTTGACATTGCGCGTTGCTCGCTTGATGCATGAAGCTGCCAAATTCCTTGTTGTTTACAAGCAATATGTGTTTGCTGGGTAGTTTTAGAATACAGCGTGTATTGGCGGCAAAAATCGCCATTAGTATTAACAAAGCTAAGCTGTGCAGTTAGGCTTCTGTTTGTATCTATTACCGTGTTGTCGCCACTCAGTTGTTGATCTAATGCGTTGGCAATGGGTTGTTCCAAACCTTGTTGTTGAACAAAGCTAGCAATAGCGACTGTAAAAAGCACCGCAATACTTGCTGCAACGGCCATTTGTTTGCGACCAGCTAGTTTAATTTGCTGCCATCTAGATAGCGAAACGACATTCTCTTTATTATGTTGCTCGATTGTTTGTGCAAGTTCATCAGACAAGGGGATTGCATCAATCTGTGCTGCGTGTTGTTTAACGAGCATGTCAACTTCAGATAGTTCAGCTAGGCGTAAAGCGAGTTGCTCATCTTCAGCAATTGCATTACGTATTGCGTCCATTTCGTTTGCTGGTAATTCATTGTCTAAAAAAGCACTGAGTGTTTGGTCATCAATCTTCATGCGTTTTCCTTAGTGAAATCAGGCTTAATTAATTGATAAAGTGCAGCTCTGGCTCGTGACAATTTACTCATCACGGTGCCAACAGGTATCTCGAGGGTGTGCGCAACATCTTTGTAAGCCATACCTTGCACTGCCACGAGAGATACTATAGCGCGCTGTTCATCTGGCAAACTTGTTAAAGCGTTATTTACTCGTTGCAAAGTCTCTTGGGTAGCGAAACTCTCTTGTTCATCGTCACAGACGGGTTCTTGAAGTTCAGTATTTTGAACTGCCTTTAAGCGCACTTTTTGCGAGCGGTATTCGTCGATCCAAACATTGCGACAGATCTTGAAAGCCCATTTTAGTGGTTCAATATCATCGGGCATGCCTTTTTGTAAAAGTTTCTCGATGGTCATTTGTACAATATCATCGGCATCTGCTTGATTGCCGGTAAGCGAAAATGCAAAACGTCGCAGCGCTGGTAATAAACTGGTTACTGTATTTGTCATAGTTTCCCTTATTGGTTAGGGCAAGGGCCGATTAATGAAATAACTCATCAATGATTCAGCCAACTCACACTACTATAACGGGCAAGAAAAAGTTTTATTCCCAATAAATGCAATTTTTCTTTCACTGAAACGTTATAGTAGTACCTAACTAAATGAGAAGTCACTGTAACATGAAATTGAAATCAGTCATTTTAAGTAGTTTGCTGTTTACTTCAAGTACGCTATCAGCTGCGATTATCAAGCCAATAAATGGTGTGATAGAACAGGTAGATCCTGTTATTAATCAACTTGAACCGCGCATAACCAGCCAAGTAGAAAGCATACGCAAACATGAGTTAATCGACGACGCAACAGCCATTGTGACCTCGCTACCCAAAAGGCTAGAGATACTCAATCAGTTACAGGCTCCTGCATTTGTTGAAGTCGACGTTGAGCATGGTTTTCGTGCAGTTGAAAGGCAATGGATAATACTGGCGAATGAACAGCATCAGGCAAAACTGTTGCAAATTGGCGCGCAAATTATCGTCACTAAACAATACACGTCATTGGGTTTGTCATTAATGCGGTTTGTTGTCCCGACCAATTACGATTCAAAAGCGCATTTGCAACGTTTACTTTCACTCGATGATGCAGCGTTATTGGATAGAAATCATATTTATCAAGCGCAAAATGGTTCTCAGCAAGATGCGTCTTCATCAAAGCTTACAGCAACGTGTGACTGGCCTGTGAAAATTGGCATGATTGATAGTGCGATTGATACGACTCATCCGGGATTTAGTAACACACAGATAAAAATGCAGTCATTTCTTGCAAATGACTTAGTATCCCCCGATTTGCACGGCACTGCGGTTGCTGGCGTTTTGGTAGGTAAGTATGGGCAGCTCATGCCGTTATTATCTGAGGCAACATTATACAGCGCGGCGGTGTTTTATCAGCAGTCTGATTTATCACAAGGGGCGACATTAGCTGCAATAGTTGAAGCACTTAATTGGTTGGTTGCTAACGAGGTGCCTGTTATCAATATGAGTTTTACTGGGCCCGACAACGCTATTTTAGCGGCCGCAATCAATGCTACAGCGGCTAAACAAGTAACTTTAGTGGCGGCTGCAGGCAATGAAGGACCTGCTGCGCTGCCACTTTATCCTGCGGCATACCAACATGTCATTGCTGTCACGGCACTAGATAGCCAAAACCGAATTTATCGCTGGTCAAACAAAGGTAATTATATTGATTTTGCGGCATTAGGCGTCAATGTCATGACGTTAAAAGCTGGGGGGGATCTTGGTCGGGAATCTGGAACCTCTATTGCCGCGCCGCGTATTTCAGCGGCGGCTGCATGCTTAGCGGCAAAGCCAAATGCTTCTCCTAAAAACATTTACCAGGCGTTACAGCAACAAGCGAATGATTTAGGTGAAGTAGGCAAAGATGCGGTGTTTGGACATGGCGTAATCGATTAAAAGCTGGCTTTTAATGACAGCGAAGCAATACTTTGGGTATAGGTGTTTGCTGCCAGCTTAGATTGATAATCGCCGTACTCTGCTTCAGTAACAATTTGCAAAGAGTCAAAAACAGAAAGCTGCCAAAATGCGCTGACTACACTGCGACTTTCATCCCGAGATGGCTCGCTTTGTGTAAGTGGTTGGTTGATAACTTCTTGGTAGTTTTTATCTTGATAGCGCCAGCTTAATCCTGCTTTATTGCTTATATCAAACGCTTTAAAACGATGAGTGATGCCTGTATTTAAACCCCAACTTTTAAAGTTAAATTGCTCTGAATCAGCATTTTCTTTATCTAAACTAGCGCCTAAAAGCAGCATCGTTTTACCCTGATTAATAAAGTAATACAGGTTTGAATCAAGCCCTAACCCTTTTGCATCGCGCATTGACTGTGTGGCGAATTGTTTATCTGATGCCCTAATTGCAGTACGCAGATAGGTTGTTGGATTAAAGTAATGGCCCACATACAAACTTGCTTGATCCAAGGTTAAAAATGTTTCTTTTGCTACTTTTGCTAAAGCGCCGTCATAACGAATACCGACATTAGTACCAGAAAGGCTATAGCTAGAATCAAGGCTGTATTGATGCAATGCCAAGTCATACTGATCAAGCTGGTGATAATTTGTTTGCTCGTATCGATAACTTGGTGTGAACTTAAGGTTGTCAGTTGCATGTAACTCAGCGCTAACGCCAGCTTTAAGTATTGAACCCGTATCACTTTGTGAAGA
The DNA here is from genome assembly GCF_017808125.1 of Pseudoalteromonas sp. PA2MD11. Taxonomy (NCBI): domain Bacteria; kingdom Pseudomonadati; phylum Pseudomonadota; class Gammaproteobacteria; order Alteromonadales; family Pseudoalteromonadaceae; genus Pseudoalteromonas; species Pseudoalteromonas sp. PA2MD11. The sequence goes on along the minus strand of NZ_JADKNF010000001.1, from coordinate 572,566 downwards.
AATATCATCTAACTCTTTAATGGCTAAATCGGAGTTAGTCGTTAAGCCAATTTGTGCATCAGCATGAAAAGTTGCATCCGAAGCAAATACTTGAATGCTTGTGGTTAACGCACTTAAGGTGATGAGCTTATTAATTGAACGCATAATAATCTCCTAAAGGAGCGCCGGGGGATAACCCGGCACGCTATTGGTTAAAGGCCTAAGTTCAAGCTGTTTTGAATGTTATTAACGACTTCAGTAGTCGTCGCTGCGGATACTTGCTCAGCAACTTGTTGATTGACGCTGTTGCTAACAGTTGATGAAATGGTTTGCTCAACACTACTTTGTACAGAGTTCATTGCAGCTTGTTGTACATTACTAATCAGTGATGATTGCAGGTCATTAGTGATTTGCGAGGCCTGATTTAAGCCTGCTGTGCTTAGCTCACTTGGCTCTAAAGACGCTAATACATCTGTTTGCTGACTCAATTGATTTTGCATTGCGTTGGTTATGTTCGAATTTGTGTTAGCGACGGTCACATTACTAACAGCAGTTGACAGCATTGACTCACCTGCTAGCGCTACGGTATTAGCTGCTTGAGAAGCGCTTGATACTGAGTTTGTTAAACCAAGCTCGGGCATTGTTTCAGCAGGCTGCTGTTCATCGTTTTCAATCGTTGTTTGATTATTTGCTTGCCCGCTATTTGAACTTTCAGTATTCACACCAACTGATGAATTTTGTGTTGTTGCCGAGCCTGACAGTTGAGTTGATTGCATCATTGTCGTATTCGACGATGCTTGGTTTGAACTTGTCGAAACTTGATTATCACTGGCTGTTTGCTGTTCAGATGCGACTGATAGTTGCACGTTAGCTGCTGATGAAGCCGCTGAAAAGCCTGTTGCAGTTACGACACAGATTGCGATAAGTGATTGTTTTAAATTTGTCATTGTCTCGTCCTCTTTTTTGCGAATTGACATAGAGGTAACGAGTGGGTGAAAGGTTTATTCCAAAAAATTTAAATTTATAGCTCCTTTATAAAAAGTATGCCGAGGTGAAGTGCCTCGGCATGAGTATGACTTAATTACATGGAGTAACTAGTTTCCATGGGTCGCCTAAATCTGGCTGATGGTTTTGAGACCACCATTTGGCCTCATAGGTTTGACCATTGTAGGTAACTTGATCTCCGCCTACATAGATTGCTGTTGAGTCCCAAGCAGTAGGGCAGCTACTTCCTAATTCAAATGTGACCTCAACTGAGTGAGGAGCTGATAAATTACTGAATGTATATGAGCTTTGAGGATTAGCGATAAAAGTGCCATCCACTTTTACAGACGCAACACGATAACCTGCATCAGGGATAAAGTTGATAGTGAAATCTTGGTTACCTCGAGCAGCAATTACATTACTAGCATCAGGAGTTGGTGAGATTGCGCCACCACTACCAATCACTTGAGCTGAGATATCAAAGTAAACAGGAATTTCAATTGATGCGTCACTAAAGCTACCAGACACAAACTCGAAGTTAGCAGCTGTAAGGCTCGTCACATCGATGTTTTTTAATATTAGACGCTTTTGATCTCCCTGTGATGAAGATTCATTCAGCGTAATAACAGTGTCATTATTTTCTTGCGTTAGCACCAACATAGAGTAACTGTAGTTAAATAACGGCATACTGATTACTGTTTTATCAATATCAAAATTATTAATTGTTAACTCAACATTCCAACCCCAGTTTTGGTTACTTAATGGGACAATATAACCTAAACGGTCAAAGCCACCCGTCACATTATCGAACATTTCAGGTGTAAGATCAGACAAAGTTAAGCCTACTAACTCAATCGAACTGTAAATACCTCCGTCTTGAGCCTGAACACCGACTACAAGCGATGTGTCAGTTTCGTAGGCTTTTAAATGTTTGAAGCCAATGCCTGCTGTACCGCGAACTTTGTCTAGTAAAGGGTTAAAGCCATTTACTGTTTGCGAACCTGACCAAGCTATTTCGTATATTTTGGATTCAGCAATGACATTGGCTGTATTTTGGTTTACTTGGCTAGCAGTCGCATTTTTGATTAAGATTGTTTGACCTGAAAATGTTAACTCAACCCCTTGCGCTACATCTGCAACTGTTAAGTTAGCTAACGGATTCGTCGTTTGCCAATCTCTCAGTACGATTAAATCATCGCCTATAGTAAAGTCGGTCAGCGTAGTGATAGATCCTGCCTGTTCATGAAGTTCAATTATGTCGCTTCCGCCGCCTGTGATAACGGCGTCATTGCCCCAGCCTGCCGATAGTCTTTCATCGTACTGTGAACCTTCAATCGTATCATTTTCAGGGGTATCAAAAATTGTATTGTAGCCACCAAATTTATGTACATACTTAGTAATACAAGTGCCTAATTCATCACAAGTGATTTCATCATTGGTAAGTAGTCTAGCTGTTCCCCATGCCCCGCGTAGGTGAGCTGCAGCTAATAATCCAGACATAGTTGCTTGAACTTGAATAGCATTACCATCATCGTCAGTGCCGGGCCAACTTTTAGCTAATGCTTGTGACCATGTCATGTTAGCGTCTTGCAATAACTGTGTCATAACACCATAGTTAAAGCGCATTGCATCGCGCATGACTAATTCTTGATTGTCTGGAATGAGCAGATCTTGAAAAGAATTAACACCATTTTTACCTACAAAGTTACCTTCCCACTTGTTTACGTCTGTTGCTAGAATCATGTTACCGCCTGATCCAACAATTTCGACAAGTGCTTCTGTTTCACAGCCAATCCAAGTCGAGTCATCTACAAATACATAGAAACTGTCGTATTCGACACCATCAACTTCAACAACTTTTGGGCTGTAGTATCCTGCGTCAATTAAGACTGCTTCACCTAGTTGATAACCAACAAAACCCCATGCATTCATTGAGTTGTATTGCATGTTTTTGAACATTTGAGGGTCGTTTGGCGTTTGAGGATTGTAAATGTCGTCAATTCCAAGCTTAGTAAAAAATTCACTGATAGTGGTTGGTTCAGGGATCATACTGCCTGTTGCGCAGTCTCTGATCATACGACCAGGTGCCGATACTTTTGCATACGTGTAAACAGGGTTATTTAGATTATCACTGTAAAAGTTTGCAAGGTTTGGGTTAATACCAGATTCGAAGTCCCTTAGACTATCTAAAAAGCTTTGCACACCGGTACCTGCTGATGCGTTACTAGTAAGAAGTAGGCCAACTATTGCCGCTGTTTTTGTAATTTTCATTCGATTATTCCTGTTGATAATGTTGTTACTCATGGCCTTCAACACATACCTAGTCTTTACTGCAGAAGTTAAAAAGTATGAGATTAGCTATCCATGAAATTGGATTTAAGGTGCTTTTTTGTTAACGATTTATTCACCTCAAGGTTAAAGGTAGTTGACCTTGATAATAAGTCAAATGTTTTTACTAATGTGGTGGGTTTAGCTTTTGGTTGGAAAGTAAGGCAAGCTGGGCAACTTGCCTTATGGTTGAGCATGGGGCTCTGCGTTAGCTAAAAGACCAGAGGAGGGAAGCTGAAACCTAACCTGGTATAAGCAAATAACTGCATAAATAGGTTTTTAGAATCGTATGCTTGCGCCAACAAAGTAACGGGTACCAAACTCATCTACGCTATGAACAATATTGCCTGCTTTTGGTTGACGTAAGACGAGGGCCTCATTCAATAGGTTTGCTGCTTCAAGGGTGATATCTAGATAATCTGTGGCATGCCAAACAATGGATGCATCTAATTGATCGTATGGGTCGTTCATACTGTCTAGGCTACTACCGTTATATTGTCGAACCCAGTCATCGCGGTAGTTGTAGGCTAGACGCGCACTGAACATATCATTTTCGTAGTAACCAGATAGGTTAAATGAGTTTTGTGAAACTTCCTCAATTGGAACTTCTTCTCCCGCTGAATTTGTACGGCTACTGTCTGTGTAGGTGTAGTTTGCTTGTATACCAAAGCCATTATCAAAGTCTTGTTGATATTGCAGTTCTATGCCTCGAACATCTGCTGTACCGACATTTCTTGAACGCGTTACAAGACATTCAGGGCCACAGCCTGGATAGTTTTCTTTTACTGTGGTTTGCTCAATATAATCACTTATATTCTTGATGAAGAATGTTGCACCGATAATTGAAGAGGGACTGAAATACCACTCAACACCCATGTCATACTGATCTGATTTATAAGGGTCTAGCTCTGGGCTACCTACATTGGCAGTTTGAAAGCTTTGTGAAATGATATCGGCAACCTTCATATCGTCATAATCAGGACGTGATATTGCAGAGCCTGCTGCAAAACGGAAAATCATATCTTCTGATAAATCAACCGCCAAATTTAAACTAGGTAAGTAGTTGCTGTAGTTTTTACTGATTTTGTCAGGCTCGCCATTTATACTGCCGGTTGAGAGGATATCTGTATCGACATAACGTAAGCCGATGTTACCTCTAAAGCCTTCACCAGAAAAATTAGTTTTCACGTAGGCGGCAGTAATGTCTTCTTCAATTGAGAATGCATCTTTTACTGTAATTTCAGAAGGCTTGTTTTTGTGTGCGTAATCCCAGATAGCGGTGCTAGCAACAGGGAATGCTGACAAACTACCAGCTCGACCTTCAGCGCTGTGTAAGCCAGATACAAAACCGCCATTAAAATCAGCTAAAGTTAAGTTGTCAGCTTGTGCCGCTACTACATCTAAATCTTGGAAATCACCTTGCGATGAAAACACCTGCTCTTGGACCTTTATACCTGCTTGAACAGATGTGAATAAGCCCGATTCAAGTTGAAAGGTAAAGTCAGCCTGTGCATAGTCAATAGTATTGTCTCGCTTGTAATTGATGTATGTGAACTCTTGGAATAGCGCAAAATTGTTATGATCTTTCATGTAGTCTGGGTTCGTAGGGACCAACTCTAATGGGCCTGCAACATCAAAGCTGAAGCTCGAGTTTGCTGTATCAGTAATATCGCCCCACCAAGTACTTGATTGTAAAGTACGGCCTTTAGCATCAGAACGACCAACTACAAAGTCAGCAGACCAAATGTCCGCATTGTAGTTAAGTGAAAAGTTAAGGGCGTCGGTTTGCATTTTCGGAGTTCGTAATACGGTGTTATTAAACAAAGGAGCTGGGCCTGGGCCTGATGCAAGTGACGTTGCTGCAGTGACAATACCTTGGTCATTAACCACAACAGAGTCACCTTGCATTTGACCAAATCCCACAATGGCAAATTGAGCAGAGTTTACATGGCTGTTTTCAAGTTCAAACAAGTTGTAATTTAAATCCATACTCAACGCATCACTAGGAGCATATTGTAGAGTGATTTGTGAGCTGCTACGCTCTCTATCTTCATCAAATAGAATTGATGACATTGCCCCATATGATTGACGTTCGACACCATTTGTATCAACAAATGTGGCATTACCCGCTGGGCCAAAGTTTGATAACGTCTCACGATATACTTTTGACTCTTCGTTTGAGTAAGCGACTAAAATACCGAAGTTTTCGTTGTCGTTTTTCCAACTAACAAGAGCAGAGTATGCAGGAGACCAAGTTTCAGCGTTGGCGTGATAGCTGTTTTCAACAGAGGCGTATACGGTGCCACTATCTAGGTTAAGCGGTTTTCTTGTTTTTAGGTTAACAGTACCACCCATTGCGCCTTCATTGATGTCAGCTTCTGCTGATTTGTATAAATCCATTCCAGAGATTTGCTCTGCTGCGAGCATCTCAAAGTTGAAGCTACGATTCATACCGCCTAAGTCAAACCAACCAACACTGGCAACATTTTGTCCATTAAGTAACACCATGCTTTGTTCTGGTGCAGTACCACGTACTGTTACGCCCGCAACCTCGCCAAAAGTACGCACTACCGTAACGCCAGGGATGCGCTGCATAGCATCACCAATATTTTTATCTGGAAACTTACCAATGTCTTCTGCTGAAATTGAATCAACAACAGAGTCTGCGAAGCGCTTGGTGTTTAATGCTTCAGTAAGGCTACGACGAATACCACGGACTTCAATGGTTTCCATTTCCTTGTTTTCTTGCGCTTGAGTTTCATTCTGTTGAGCGTAGGTTGATAATGAAGCGCTTGATAGCGCTGTCATAATACATAGCGTTAAATAATGAGTTTTTAAAGCCGCGGTGGTTTTCATTTGTTTACCCCTTTGTTGTTATCATTATGTTTAATAAAAATGATTTACTAATTATTTATTAAATCATTTTGACTAATTGTCAAGTTTAATTTGGTTGTTTTATGAGCGTGTTAAAGCAGCTTTGCAATTATTTCAGCACTAATAGCTCGGCTAGAGTATGCGCAAATATAGGTTTTTAAACGTGGGTGATTAGCAAGCTCGTAATCAGAGCGCATCCCAATGACTACAAGTTGATCTGGCCACTTTTCAACGGCCATTTTGAGTATGTTTTGTTGGTCTAAAACATCGAATGACTCGCCTGGCAAAGGATAATCTTCGGTTACTAGTACTAATGGTTCTTTAAGCCGAAACTCTTCACTATTAAGCGCAGCCAGTAGTTGTTGATAACTGAGAAGAGTATGTGGTGTATTTCGCTGTTTTAGTGTATTTACTATGACATGTTGAGCAGATAAGGGATCGTTAGGACCAATCCCTCTGTCATTAGTTATTTTATCGTAACCTTGCGGGTTCGCTGCAAAAGCTAAGGTAAATTGGTGTTTGTCGAGTGGCCAAAGTCCATTTTCATTTCTCAGCACTTTTATCGCTTTCTCTGCTGCAAGTTTTGCAATATCTGAGGCTTTATTAACTAGGCTATATGGCGTTCTAATTGCATCTGCAAAGTGCGTATATTTAAACACTAATACGTGTTGAAGCCTGTCATTAATCACGGTTTCACATAACTCGTTATTGTTAACGGCGTCGATAACACCTTGAATCGTGGCAGCTTGAATTTCTTTGTAGGGAGTTGTACTGTTTTCGTAATGTTCTTCACTTAACATGACAATATGAGCCCCTGCCTTAAGTGCCTTTATTGCGGCCTCGCTTGGCTCATAATTACGCCTCATAGACCACATATTCATGCTGTCTGTAATAATAAGCCCTTTAAAGCCTAATTGTTTCTGTAGAATATCCTGCAAAATTATCTTTGATAATGTGGCTGGGTTGTCGGGGTCTATTTGCGGGTAGCAAATATGGCTTGTCATTATAAGCCCAACACCTTGTTCAATAGCGGCTTTAAATGGTACTAGATCTTGCTGCATGAGTGCGGTAAAAGATTTATCCACAGAAGGTAAAGTTTGATGCGAGTCACTGTGTGTATCTCCATGACCTGGAAAATGCTTTGCACAACAGAGATTACCTGACTTATTTGCCCCTTCAACTGCTGCACCGACATGTTGAGCAACCGCCACGGGCTCCTCCCCAAAAGAGCGCAAACCAATAATCGGGTTATTAGGGTTTGCATTAACATCTGCACAAGGCGAGAGCAGAGTGTTGTAGCCAATGTGCTGCATTTGTTCCCCATACACTTGATACATGTCAGCTGTTAATGAGCGGTCATTTACCTGCCCAAGCGCAAGGTTTCCGGGGCCTAAATCTGTATGGTGTGTAAGTATGCCCCAGGCACCTTCTTGATCGACTGCAAGTAACAATGGGACATCACATGCTCTTAAAGCAGCTTCCTGCTGCAACATAGCAGCCATAATGGTTGCTTCTTTTTGATTGGCAGCGTTGTCATCTGTGATATAAAAACCACCAACATGAAACTGTTTGACTAATGTTTTTGCGTAATCGTAGTCTTTTCCTGCAAATGCGAGTAAAAACAGTTGGCCAACTTTTTCGGCTAAGGGAAGTGTGTCGATTAACTGGGCTACTTTTTTTTCTATACTCATTCTCATACTCCTTTATGCCGCTGTTTTAGCGCCTGTGATTAAGCTTACTAAGTCTTCTTTAGTTACCTCTGAAACTGCAACATCGGCGACTGATCGACCTTGGTAAAGTACAACAGCTCTGTCGCATGTTTCGACGACATGCTGCATATTATGACTGATCAGTAATACGGCAACACCTTGCGAACTGATGAGGTTAATAAGCTCGTTGACTTGAGCACTTTGTTCCACACCTAAAGCGGCTGTTGGTTCGTCCATGATAACGATATCAGCTCCCCAGTTTACTGCTCGTGCAATAGCAACTGCTTGACGCTGGCCTCCCGATAAACGGTAAATTTGTTCTTCGAAGCTCGGAATACGGCTATTAAGCCGGTTTAGTGCTTTCTTGGCTTTTTTCTCCATCGCTTTTTTATCTAGCCAGCCAAGTTTACGAAGAATTGGGTTTTTGTGTTTTATTTCACGATTAAGGAATAAGTTTTCCGTAATATTAAACTCAGGCACCATAGCTAAGTCTTGGAAAACAGTTTCGATTCCAACGTTGCGTGCATCAAGAGGAGAGTTAATATTGACCTCATGGCCATTGACAATAATCTCTCCTTCGTCAGGGCTATGAATGCCTGAAACGCAGCGAACTAAAGTTGATTTACCTGCGCCGTTGTCTCCAAGTAAACCAACAACTTCGCCTTTATTAATGGTAAAATTAACTCCTTGAAGTGCGTGAACACCGCCAAAACTTTTTCTAATGTTTCGAACTTCTAAGGCGACTTGATCGAGTGCTGTTCTAACCATTTTTTAACTCCTTGACGCCAATAGCTACGGCAATAACTAAAATTACACCGCGTGCAATCATTTGTTCATTGGTTGAAAAACCAGAAAGAATAAGTCCATTATTGATCATGCCCATTAACCAAGAGCCTAAAATTGCGCCAATTATGCAAGCGCGCCCACCAAAAAGACTGGTTCCGCCAATAGCTACGGCGGCAATAACCGTTAATAAGTCTGCTTCACCGAGTGTGTAACGTGCGCCATGTAAGCGACCTGCATATAACAGACCTGCAAGGGCAGCGGCTAAAGAAGATATAACCAATGCATAAAGTCGAATTCGGGTTACTTTAATGCCCATAGCAAGTGCTGCTTTTGGACTACCGCCTACAGCAAGCAAGTGGCGACCAAAAGAAAGCTTAGTTAAAACTACATAGGCAATAACTGCGATAACAAGGGTCCAAATAAGCAAAGATGGCACACCAAATAGCTCGCCGGCACCAAAAAAAGCGGTAAAAGTTTGGTCAATAATTGGTACAGACTCTAAATTAGTAATTTGTCTTGCAACGCCGGTGATTACACCCATAGTTCCTAAGGTAATAAGCAAAGACGAGACCTGTAAACGCTCGATTAGTAAGCCGTTAATCAGACCTACAATCAGCCCTACGCTTAAGGCACCAACTACCGCAAGAGGAATGCCAACATGCTGTAGTAAAATTGCGCCAACTAAGGCCGACAGTGCGACGACAGCGCCTATTGATAAATCAATGTGTCCGACAGCTAACGCAAATGTTAGTCCAATTGCCATAATAGTGACGGGGGCTGTTTGTCTTACGATATTCATGAAGTTAGTTAGGCTAAAGAAGCCACTGTCATGAAGCGTCACAGTAAATAACAGCATCACGGTTAGAAATATGTAGTAAATAAAGAACTCTCGCTTTAACGCAAGCCCCTTTATTTGATCAAGTGTTAGTTGATTTATGCTCATGTCATTCCTTATTGTTTTAATGCTAAATCAAGTAGTTTAGGTAGCGGTGCTTTGAATGCTTTGTGCCAAATTGAGGCTATATTTTCGTGGGTTACCGAATCGAAAGGGACCAGAGTAAATTCAGGTGCTTGAATACCAATTTCGGCACCTGCAGCAATGCGAGCCATGGTCTTACCAATGTCGTATGGGCGGTCTGAAATCGTGCCGTATAAGTTGCCATTCATGGCCATATCAAGCAGGTTATTTACTCCCAAATCGTGAGTGACTACTTTTATATCTTTACGGCCAATTGAGCGCAGTGTTTCAATTACACCTTCTGCTGCAGTATCCCATGATACATAAATAGTATCTATTTCAGGGTGTTGTAACAGCATTGCTGCGGCAATATTGCTGGTTTCATGTTCCTTTACAAAGCCTTTCTCACTAATCACTTTAATATTGCTGTAACGTGTTAAAGCTTTTCGAAAGGCTTGATCGCGATTGTTGGTTATAAAATAGTTAGCATCATGGAAAATGATCCCTATTTTCCCTGTGTCATTTGATGCCTGTGCAACAAGCGTTGCGGCAGCTTCGCCCATACCAAACATATCATCAGTGACAATTCCGGCGAAGTCTTTGTTATGTTGGAAGCCAGGGATAGGGTTACTTAATAAGACGAGTTTAGCGCCACCAGCGAGTATTTTTTGATAACTTAACTTTGTGCTTATGCCATCAATACTCAGAGATAAAACTAGGTCAGGCTCTAATGCTGAAATGTTCTCTAAATCAGCTACTTGTTTTGCAGGGTCATATTGCGCATCTGTCTGAGCAATTACCCTCACGCCTAGTTTTTTAAATTCATCTTCTGCACCTCGGCTAACAGCATTGATCCAAGGGCTCGCGCCGTGCCAAACGAGAGCAGCAGTGAGCTTTTTATCTTTTATTGTGTTTATTTGCTCAGCTGAAAGGTTGATATCGCTAGAGTTAGCGGCTTTTGACCAGTCTATCTCTTGTATATTTTTCGCAGATAAAGAGAAGCTGTAAGAGCAAAGTATATATAAAAGGCTCAAAAAGACGATGTTTGGTGATTTTAATGCGCTATGATTTTTGTTTTTTCTAGTTGTAGACATATTAAACAGTCCTGTTTAATTCATGCATTTTTACTTAATAGTAATAACTTACTATAACTATATGTAATTGTTAGGTAAGCTGGTTTTGTAATGTAAGGGTAAAGTAAAAATAACATTTCTTAATTGTTTTATTTATAATCATATTTGTCTATGAATATAAATATGTCAAATGTTTTTACTAATTAATTTTTATTCGGTTTCCTGCTAGGATGGCTTAAACTGCGTAAGACGTTATAAAAGATGTAAAAAGGTGGGCTTAAAGTGAAAGGATCTAACGCAAAGCAAAATAAAGCGATAAATTTGCGTCTTGTGCTCTCGCAAATTGTTACTCAAGGCCCCGTTTCTCGTGTGGAAATAGCGCGAAATACGCAGCTGACAAAGCAAACAATCACCAACATGGTTGAAGAGCTCTTAGCTGCAAAACTAGTAGAAGAAGTAGGGATTAAAAAAGCTGAAGGGGCAGGAAAACCCTCTAAAATGCTTGTCCTTAATAAAAAAGCAGCTTACACAATAGCGATAAGAGTCGCTAATAACGAGCTAGAGGTAGGTCTTTTTTACCTCAATGGTGAGCAAATAAATCGGTTACATACACTCGTTGAATCAGAAAACCTACTAGACAAAACTGCGTACTTAGTTGATACGTTAGTTCAAGTCGATGATATCGATAAATCATTGATTCTAGGTGCTGGTTTGTCTGTAGAAACGAGTGATGATAGCGCAATAAATGGTTATACATTTAATAAACAGTTGCAGCACAAGCTCGCTAATAAATTACAATTACCCATCGCCTTAGAGACGTCAGCGTCTGCTTGTGCGGCATACCATATGTTATTTGGTGAAGCTCAGCAATTACATAACTTTATTTTTATCCACTTAGGCTTAAGAGTCGAATCGGCAGTCGTTTATGACAGACAAATTCTGCTGGGTCAAAATGGCTTAACTGGAGCACTTGGCGATATTTTTGTTACGCCAGAAACTGATGAAAAGACAGCTGAGCTTGGACGTTTAAATGACTTTGCGTCAATGGCGTCTTTAAGAACGATGTTAAATCTAAATGGGGTAACTCAAGAAGAGCTTATAGCTCATTGTGCTGTAAGTAAGCAGTTAGATCTGTGGGTAGAGCAAGCATCAGAGCCTCTTCGTATTGCAATTCATACCCTTGAATCTCTTTTAAATACGCAAACTATCATTATGGGTGGTGATGTGAATGAAATTTTATTAGAGAAATTAATTAAGCAGTTACGTCCTTTTATACCTTCGATCTCGCAATATGGAGACAGAGAGGTTGTTAGACTTATAAAAACCCCGGATGTAGCTAATATCACTATAAAAGGGTTAGCTGTTCTCCCTCTGCACGCCGCATTGAGTCGTAAGAATATGCAAACACTCCATATTCCGTTAGAGCTTGGTTACACCGAGCTTCAGCAATTAGTGTTTCTCTCCGAGTGATAATGAGTAAGCTGTTTTAGTGTCTAGATAATTTTAGAAAGGCTAGAACATTTGATTGATTTATAAGGATTAAAAGTAGGTTCTATTTTCACTTTTTGTTCATTCTCAGGTCGCTAAGCTTTAAATTTTTAAAGAAGCTACTGCAATGAAAACATGTTTAGTTTTAGCCTTATTATTTTGCTCTGGGTCAGTTCTGGCTAATAGCGTCTGTGGTGGAACGACTGCCAATGGCTATGTGCGTAATGCAGTAAAACTACCAAGCAAAGGTGATAACTTTACCAGTTACAGCAAAATGGCAGAGTTGGCAGGGCGTACGTATGTTCATTCGCAGGTAAAAAACATCATTGTTGATACCTACCAAGCGCTCCAGAAATCCCATCCTGATAAACGATACAAATACGCTGAAACGGGCTTAGACAATGGCGGGAAATTTAGCCCGCATAAAACCCATCAAAATGGCTTGTCGGTTGATTTTATGACGCCGGTTGTTAACGAAAAGGGGCAATCAGTTCATTTGCCAACACATGTATTTAATCGCTTTGGCTACGACATAGAATTTGATAAACAAGGCCGGTTTGAACAGTTTAAGATTGATTACACCGCTTTAGCAGCTCATATTGTTGAGCTACATAAATCGGCAACAGCAAAAGGTTACGATCTTTGGCGCGTGATCTTTGACCCAAGCCTGCAAGCTGGGCTTTATAAAACCAAGTATGCCGACTATTTAAAAGAGCATATTCAGTTTTCGACTAAACCATCCTGGGTGCGACATGATGAGCATTACCATGTTGATTTTTTAGTGCCGTGTGAAAAATAGTCTTCAATTCATTACGGTTAGAATTGTTAATTAGATTATACGGTTTTAGTGAACAAGCAGCTGAAAGCTGATAAAGTACGTTGCGCAAAACATGGATGTTTCAACTTGTGCCACTTTTAAGTAAGTCCCTCACGTTTTCTTTAAGAAAAATAGAATCATGCCTCTGTTTGTATTTAATATGCTTAAAGCCTCACTATGCATATAGCTTAAGCATTTTAATTTAGAATTTACTATTAAATATAGAATTTAAAAATATGAAAAAATTAATACAAATCTTTGCTATTTTATTCTTTGTATCAACTTTATCTGCTTGTATGACAACTTATAACCCTGTTCCTCAAGGATATCAGGGCGAAACAGCAACTATAGATGACACCTTCAGAACCATGGCAACTAGTACAGGTCGCTTCTTTTACTTGAGTAAAGTGAATGGTAAAGATGTCAATAACGCTATTAGGGCAACAAACCAAGCTACTTATGGACAAGGTATGGTTCTGTCACCAGTGGGGTTTAGTCGAAAAGTACCAGCAGAGGAAATGACACTAACACTAGTAGCGCAGGTCCATCATGCCGCACCTATTAACTATATGTTTAATTCAGGAACGAATTACATTGTTACAGGTGATGTATCTTTTATTCCAGAAGCAGGACAAAGCTATCTAGTAAAGGGATATTTGAGTAGTGACTTTTCGTCTGTTTGGCTTGTAAATAGCGCTGGTGAGCAAGTATCTGATGCTGTTGTTTTAAAAGGTGATCCTGATAAGAGTACAGCTGTAATCGCCAAATTAGTTAAGGGTAAAGTTGTACTTCCCGAGCCGCCAAAAACGCAAGCGACTATTAAAAAGCAGGTTGCTATCACAACAGAGTCATTTGATAACCCATTGTTTTTTCTTGAGCAGGGGCTAAGCGCAGAAGCTATTATTAAGAAGTTAGGTGAGCCTGATCATATTCGTTATATTGAAAAAGGCTTTTTTAATAACAAGCCTGAAATACAAATATTTCATTTCACAGATCTTGGCAGTGTTCAAATGGTTAAGTCACCTGCAGATGGGCAGTTTTACTCAAAGTTAACTTATAATGTTAATAGCCAAGAGCATTATCAGTTTGTTGATGTAGTGAACCAAGCTGATGGTACCGAAACTCAAATCCTTGGTAAGAAATTTTATAATATCGGTGTTTATAAAGAGCAATACCTAGACGCATTAGCGAATAAGCTCTGGCAAAATAAATATACTGTCGATGGGCGTATGCTAGATGGTGTCGCGTACTATTGTAAAATTATTGCCAATGCACAAACGATGCGTTATCAAGCTATGCTAAAAAGCCTTGTTGCAGATAAAGATGTTCCTTCAAAGTTACGTCGTCATTGTAAAGCGGCCAAAAAAGATATAGACAAATTAAAGCTCGCAACTGTTGAGCAGTTTGAATTTATGTAGTTTAGATCCAAGCCAATTCACTTAATCAAGTGAATTGGTATTTCAATCTTAATAATCATTTAAAACAAACTAAACATCACTGAAGCGATTAATAGAATTGCCATTAGGTAGTTAAATGCTTTTAAGCGCTTTGGGCTGGCAAGCCAGTGTTGTAGCTTTTCGCCAAGTAGTGTCCACGAGCTGACACAAGGCAGGTTAATTAAACCAAATACGAGGCTTACGATTAACACTGAGGTGAGGTTTTTATCTGGGGCATATAAACTAACCGCGCTTAATGCCATTGCCCACGCTTTTGGGTTCACCCATTGAAATAGTGCAGCCTGAATAAAAGTAAACGGCTTATTTTCACTACTGGCTTTTTGTTGTGCGTTACTTGTGGCAATTTTAAACGCCAGATATAGCAAGTAAGCAATACAAAATACTTTTAATATCAAATAGCTTGGTGGGAACAAGTCAAATAACTGCATGATGCCAAGGCCTACTAAAACCAGCATCAACATAAAGCCAAGCGTCACGCCAAGTAAGTGTGGTGTGGTTCTTTTAAAGCCAAAGTTAGCACCTGAGCTCATCAACATTAAGTTATTTGGCCCTGGGGTAATTGATGACACCAAAGCAAATAATGCCAAGGCTGTTAAAATTTCAAAACTCATCGCTATCTCTCCATTTGAATTAAGATGCAATTATAAGTTGTAATGCGCGCAATTTTTGCGCTTAATATTGTTGTGTATATTTAAAGTTCACAATGAAAAATGAAAAAAGATAAAATTAACGACAGAATATTGCATGAGCTTAAACGCAATGGCCGAATTGCCAATGCCGAGCTGGCAGATAAAGTGGGTTTATCACCTTCGGCATGCCTTCGTAGAGTGCAAGAGCTAGAAAAGCTTGGGGTTATTGCGGGGTATCGGGCGGTTATAAATAATCAGGCTGTTGGCCTAGGATTTATCGCTTATGTTGGGGTTGGTTTAAATGAGCACTCAACCGTCTCTCAGCGAGCATTCGAACACGCTCTTGAGTTTATTGATGAAGTAAAAGAGTGCCACAATGTAACTGGCTCGTTTGAATATTTGCTGAGAGTCGAGACGGCGGATCTCAAGTCCTATAAAGCATTTCATGCTGATGTGCTAGGCTCAATACCACAGGTACGCACCATTACAACTCATGTGGTAATGGAATCACCTAAGGATGAACGCGCTTAATAAATAGGTTTAAAGCCTTCATATAGTAAACGTTTGGAAAAGGCATTAGCAAGCGCTAGTGCCTTTTTTGTTTAACGGACAGTTAGCGCAATAATCAGCGGTTACAAGTTGGTAGTGTAAGCAGCAGGTTTTACGCATAAATGTCAGCTTATTGTTTTGATCATGAAAGCGATGTTTACCACATAGCTTTTGCCATGGTTGAAAACGCTTTGCTATAAATTTTATCGATTTGTCTGGCCAGCAAGCGATTAACGCTGCGTGAAAAGTATCACTTTGTAAACGTTTTAATAATCCTTTATTTAGCCTGTATTGCAATGGCACGTTATTATACCAAGCTTGCTGGTGGTCAAATAAATGATTGGCTGCCAGTTCAATCAAATCTGCATTATTAAAAGAGTCTTGTTGAGCCATGATATTTAAATTAGCCAAACCATAAATATGTGAGCCCATTACCCGCTGCTTAATATTGACCAGATCAGGAATGCAACCAAGCTGCTCTACACAGGCTACTAATAAGTAAATAACTTGCCAGTTCAGTTGTAAGTAGAGATTGATTGCGACATATCCCTCAGTAACATTTACTCCTCTTAATTTTATAGCGTTAGCTAAATCGGTTAATTGCTTGCTAGTTAAACATTGACTGCTAAACCATTGTTCATCGATTGTTGGAGTTAAGAACGTCAGCAGTGAGCACTGCTGACGTAAGGCTAACTCAAGCTTATTATGCTGTTGTGTTTGCAAGTGCATATTGCGCCAATGGGTTTTGTAAATCACCTGCATACTGCAAGCTTGAAGCTGGGTCGGTAATATCAACCATTTGTTGATTATTACGCAGCTGTAAGCGGTTTAAGCAAGACAATGGGAATGACTCAGCAAATAAATCATGCTCAGCAAACTTGTCTTTTAGAGCTGGGTGGCTCGCCTGATACTGAACAATTGTATCGGCGACGGCTTGCCAAAACTGTTGTTCAGTCAAAAGGCCATCAGTTACTAAAATTGCCGAAAGGTAGCGGAAGAAGCAATCGAAAATATCAGTAAAAATAGACAACACGGCAACGCCTTCTGGAATGGTTACCTTAATCCGCTTTATTTCATCATTCAGCTCGATATTACTATTTAATAAGGCAATTTCTTCACCAATGTCTTTAATGAATACGCCTACCGGAACATGATTATTAAATCGAACGATGAGATTTTCACCATGTGGCATAAAGACTAAATCATACTGGTAAAAACAATGTAGCAATGGTGTCATATAAGCCTGTAAGTAGTGGGCTAACCACTTATCAGCACTTAGCCCCGATTTGGCAATTTTAGCGCTCACAAATGAACGGCCTTCGCTATCGATATGAAGCAGACTTGCCATAGTGGCAAGGCTTTCATTCTCGTCCATGTATTGAGCAGGATTTTCACGCCAAAGAGCCGCCATCATTTTCTTATAAGGGTTATCGCCAAGCGCTGGATGAGTGTAATACTGCTCATCAAAGCCAAGGGTTGCGACTTCTCTTAAAGGTTGAAACTTCAGTGATTTTAAATAGCTATCTTGGTTTACTAAGTCGAACAACCATTGATTTATTGCCGGAGTTACTTTCATATAGGCGCTCGATAAGCCCCGCATAAAGCCCATATTTAAAATCGATAAGGCGGTTTTAACATAGCATTTGTGTGGTTTGCTGATGTTATACAGGGTACGAATTGATTGCTGCGGTAAATAGCTATCTTGTGAGTAGCCTAAACACACAATATGTTTTTGCGAGATGTGATAGCTATAAACATGGGCTAATTTGTTAAACCATTGCCATGGGTGCATTGGAAATAACAGATAGTCACTTGGCTTTAAACCTTGCTCAGTTAGTGCTTTTTCAAAGCGTAAACGCTCAGCTAAATCAAGCTCATCGGCAATCAAGCTCTCGTATTTATAATCATGGGTACTTTTAAAGGTGGTGTGCTGTTTGTGACACGCAAGCCATATAATTTGAAATGGGTTTGCGGCTTCCGGCGTATATTGGTGAAAATCTTGTGAGTTAAAACCAATCCGGCCATTGTTGGCAATAAAGCTTGGGTGACCCATGGTCATTTGGGTTTCGATCACTTGAAAATCTGCGTCTGCTAATTGCTGAGCGCTATAGCGATTATTTTTAAATTTAAATGCAAAGCCACTGAGTGTGCTCGCGAGTTCTTCGAGATAGGTGCCAAGCATTGATTTATCTATGTTTAACTTGTCATTACACTCAAGCACAAACGCAATAGCATCTAATGGTTGACTGTGATCAAGCGCCATTTTAGTAATGCTACTTGGCTCAACTTGTAGGTGATTAAGCAGCATTGATTCACCTTTAAACTGATAGCTTTGCCCACCCATGGTATGCAACACGTAATGGTTAGATTTTTCACTGTCGTAGCTAAACAGTCGTTCGTGATAAAACTCACTGAGCATTTTGGCAATCAGTAAACGGTTTGCGTATTGCCAAGCCTGTTGGTCTAGGTGCGAAGTACTGCTAGAGGGCGTGGATTGTTGCACTGCAGGCCCTTGCTGTGAAGTGTCGAAGCGAGACGAAAGATGCTGTAAGTAATTAAAATGATCTTTTTCTAAACTACCAAGTAATGCGGTTTTCTCACCCAATTTGATAACTTTATGATGGCTGAAACCTGCCTTTAAGTTAAGACGATGAATTTTATGATTGGCTACATCTGGCTCCACAATCACTCGCTCACAGGCGAGGGTATTAAACATAAACTCTAACACCGACTGCATAACAGCAAGACTAAACCCTGCCACAGAGAACTGCTTTGGAGCGAGTAAAATATGCATGCCTAAATCGCCGTTTTTAAGCGCTAGGTGGTTCTCAAGTTTTAGTATGTGTGGTTGGTAAATCTCAATTAAAGCAATGGGTGTTTGGTTTATTTCAAGCAAATAGGCTTGTTGAGCCTCATCTTTATTGAGTGTTGTATAAAATTCTAAAATTTCTTCGGGTGAATGTTCCATTGCTCCCCAAAACTGAGCTTGGGGGTGTTTAAGCCAAGGGGTAATAGTCGTTAGATCGTGTTCAGGGTTTAATGTTCTGATTTTTACATCACCAAGCAAAGCGTGCTTGATAGGAGTTTCAGTGATGTTTTTCATAATCGTGTTCTCTTAAAAATTAATAACTGTGAATAGGGTTTGTTGAGGTATGTTTGTTGCGTAAAAAAAGCAGATAAAACAAACATAAAGTGATGGCAAAGCCGACAGAACCAGTCAGTAATGGGGTGTTTAGTTCAAAGCGAGATACTAAATCTCCCGCTAAAAATGAGGCGCAGATGACGCCGATATTTTGCATAAAATGAAGCTTGGCAAAGTCGCTTGAGTAAAAGCGCGGTTCGCTCATTGCAAACAACATGACTTGCAGACGCACGGTCAGTAAAAATAGCCCAATAGCAAATACAACACGGCCGAGCACAAGCCATTGCCAGTGTGAGCTAAGTTGTATAAATAGGCCGATACTGCTTAACATAAGTGCATAGGCGATTGTTTTACTGTGCTTATTGGTTGCAGGTTTGTTTCTGGTTGTAACCAGAATGACAAGTGCAACCCAAGCAGGGATAGCAAACACAGCGCCAGCTAACAGTGCATTGCTGAAATCACTTACTTGTTGCCAAAGTAGCGTAAAGTATGGCGTTGCTAAGAACATGCTGAAGTACACGCCCATAGATATAACCCCTAAGCGAATAATGTAGCCAGGGAAACGCTGCCGTTTTACTGATGATGCGGTTAATTCCCGTGGCTTGTAGCTTACTTTTAATAAGTAAATTAAATATAAGCAGAGCATAACCTGTAAGCAGTCGCCCGCAGCCATTACTAAATATAAAAAGCGCGGCTCAATACTTTGGATGATCAAGCCACCTAATAAAGCACCGCCAATACCGCCAAAGTGTAAAAGCACACTAAATAAAGCAACGACACCGAGGTGCTGTTGTTTTTCTTCGATACTAAGAACAAAGGGGTAAATAAGCAGGTAACTTGCTTTAAATACCAGCATCAGCTGTGATAACACCCAAAAGCTCCACACGTTTTCGCTGTAAAAGCACGCAACACCCAATAGCCCAGCCATTATTTGGGTGATCACCCATAAATACAGCTCGTGCACGTGCTGCGCTATTTTCGCCCATACAGGGAAAGCACACATCACGGTGATGCAGCAAACAGCGATATAGGCACCAATGTGATTACTTGATTGCAAACCAAATTGGGCACTAAAAAACTGCGGGTAAAAGGGCAAAATCATGGTGTCACAAACAACAGAAATAATCGTCAGCAGCACCAAGCTTGATTTTAATGCGGGTTGTTTCATGCTATTTGCTTCTGTTTTTCGTTGACAACATCGGGTAAACCAAACTCTTGAAAGGCAATTTGTGTTTCAACAGGGTAGGGGGCATAACCTAAAATTGAGCGCAGAATATGGCTGTTTCGATAGCAGGCCATGCCCAGATCTGGCGTTACAAAACCATGACTGTGCAGCTCAGCATTTTGTACAAACAACCTTTGTAGCTTGTCGATACTGTAATTCCGCTCAACAGCAAAGCACCCGTTATCTAGCCAATTTATCTCGCTCATTAAGCCACTTAGAAAATCGGGTAGCTGATAACTAAAGCCCGTAGCCATGATGACGTGATTACTATGTAAGCTAAATTCAGCCTGCTGTTCACTGTGTCTAAAAACTAGTTTACTGCCTTGTTTTTTAATGAGCTCGCTGTTGGTCAATAACCTTGCGCGGTTTACCCCTTGAATATCAAGTTGATAGAGCTGATCATAAATCTGATTAATTAACTCTGAGTTGATGCCTTTGTATAAATTACGTTGCTTGGCTAGTAACTCCTGTTTGGTGGTCTGATCTAGGTTATAAAAGTAATCAACATACTCAGGAGAAGTCATTTCTAGCGTGAGTTTCGTGTACTCAAGAGGAAAGAAACGCGGCGCTCGCGTTACCCAATTGAGTTGGTAGTTATGCTGTTTAATGTCACACAACAAATCATAAAATACTTCAGCAGCACTTTGCCCTGAGCCAATCACAGTAATGCTCTTACTATTTACTAACTCATCCCGTTTATACAGATATTCAGTGGCATGGCAGAGCTGTGTATCTTCTGCCTGAACAGCGGGCGGATAATAAGGTGAGGGACCTGTGCCCAGTACCAAGTGACGACAATAAAGCGTTTTAGTTTGCTTTGCTGATTCGACAGTGAGTACATAGAGCTGCTTAGTGTGATCAAACTGGCTATGAATGACTTTATGACCAAATTGTATGTTACTTAATTGGCTTGCTGCCCACTGGCAATACTGGTTGTATTGCTCGCGCAGTAAAAAGAAACTTTCTCGAATATAAAACTGATACAGCTTACCTTGTTGTTTCGCATAGTTTAAAAAGCTGTATGGATTGGTTGGATCTGCCAATGTAACTAAATCTGACATAAACGGTGTTTGTAATGTAACGCCATCGAGCATCAGCCCTGGATGCCAATTAAATTCATCACGTTGTTCTAAAAATAACGAATCAAGTTTTTCAATTGGCTCAGCTAAACATGCCAAACTGAGGTTAAACGGACCAAGGCCCACAGCAATTAAATCGTACACTTTATTCATAGCTAGTTTCCTCTACTTTTAGACGTGCCTTGATGCTGTAGGCGCAGGCTTTAATATCAGCTGCAATACTTTTAATGTCTTCAATCTGTGTGTTTGGATTAAGTAACGTGAACTTTAAGTAGTTGATACCTCTAAATTTGGTTCGAGCAATGGCACACTCACCTTGTTTGAATAGCTCATCTTTAATTTGATAATTAAGCAGGTTTAATTGCTCATCACTGAGGTTTTTATCGTTAAAGCGAAACACTAAAGTGCTCAGTTCAGGTTGGTGAATTAGCTCAAATTCAGGGTCTTGTTTGAGTGCCACATAACTACTACGGGCTAATGCCATAACAGAAGAAAACACTTTGCCAATCTGTTCGTGGCCCATAATGCGTAAAGTTAGCCAAAGTTTTAAGGCATCAAAACGGCGAGTAGTTTGAATGCTTTTATCAACAAGGTTTGGCGCTGCTTGTGGGTTGTCGTTAAACGGATTTAAATAATCAGCATGATGAGTTAAATGTTTAAATTGCTTTTTATCAGCAACAATAAAAGCACTGCTACTGACAGGTTGTAAGAATGATTTGTGGTAATCTAACGTCACCGAGTCAGCATCTTCAATGCCATTGAGTAAGTGATGGTGATCGTCAGCGGCAAGTAGTCCACAGCCATAAGCGGCATCGACATGAAGCCATAAATTATCAGCTTTGCAACGCGTTTTTAGCTTATCGATAGGGTCTATTGAACCAAAGTCAGTTGTGCCTGCGGTGGCAACAAGCGCTATCGGAATATTGCCTTGTGCTTTACATTCATCAATCGCTGCATCAAGTGCGGCTAGGTCCATTTTAAACTCTTTATCAACAGCAACAGGAACAACCGCGTTATAGCCAAGGCCCAGTAAAGCGGCTGACTTTTGAATACTAAAATGGCTGACTTCAGAGCAAAAAATACGGTAGCGATGAGCATCTGGACTTAAACCAAAATCGCGAATAAGGTGCCCTGATAAGCGCTCTGCTGCATGGTCTCTAGCAAGTAACAATGCCATTAAATTAGATTGACTGCCGCCACTTGTGAATATGCCATCGGCAGTAGCACTTAAGCCAATGCGTTCGATACTCCAGTCAATTAACTTTTGCTCAATGAGCGTCCCGCCAGCACTTTGGTCCCAGGTGTCTAACGAAGAATTTATAGCAGTTAATAACTGTTCGGCTATCACCGCAGGGTAAGCAACGGGGCAGTTTAGATGGGCAACATACTTTGGATGATGAAAATAGACAGCATGATCTAAATACAACGATTTTACTTCATTTAGCGCTTGCTCAACGTTATTGAGAGGTTGATTTAGTTCTACTCTGGCTATTTGTTTACTGAGCTCCTTGTGGCAGACGCCAGAATGAACTTGTTTTGCAGAACGCAGCGCTTGATGGATGAGCGACATTGTTTGCATTGAAGCCATCTCATATTTGAGTAAATTATTTTCGTTAAAAATAAACGCATGGGGCTGTTCATCAACGTTTATTGATGAATGAGCATTAAGCACGGGGGCTAATTGATTCACGACTCAATTCCTTCTTGGTTAATTTGAATCGGGATCGTAATGATAGTGATTATCAATATCAATAATGATAAATCATTAATTTACTTTACAATTTAATTACCTTTTATAAGTTGAAAGTGTTTTGTTTTTTAAATTTATCTAGTAATAAATAATTGCAATTTAGTCATAAATTATGACTAAATTAGTCCCTTTTTAGGTTCTATTTGACAGCTTTTTTTGCTTTTTCGATGAAAATGCTCACAAATAAAAGCAATAAAGCCATCATTTAAAAAAACAATAATAGGTAGGTGAGAGGTTTTAAGAGCTAAGTAAACACACTCTAAGTTGCTATAAAATACGCAAGCACAGAGAGGGTTCTGCGAATAGTTATTTTAAAAAAGACTGTGTTACAAAGTAGGTGAGGATTAAATTAATTAAAAAAGTTGCCATCGCTCTTTGCGAGAATGGCAACAGGGAACTTTAGCTTATAAAAACACATAAGCAGCGGGGAGTAGCATACCGCTAATGACTAAAACTGAGCGGCTGCCCCATGGGCTATTTTTACCCTTGATCATAAACAAGCCGCTGATCGCTAAAAACAGCAGCAGCCCTGCAAAAATATCAGAAAAAATCACCCATGAAGCGGTTGTCTCGTTTAAGTGTAAGCGGTTAAATGCTTGAAATACATGACGAGGCTCAATGGCTTCATAGCTTATGATATCTTTATTAAGTTTAAGGCTGAGATTGTTACCGTTTTTTAAAAACACCTTAAACTCTTGCGGCGACACCCAATAAGAAGCCTTTACCGGCTCGCTTACATCAGCATGAGAGATAATTTGCTCAATCAGCAACTCGTCATTATCTAATTGCCAAGTTTCATCGCTCACACTGATTTGCTGGTGGCTTACTTTGTAGTTTGGGTTCCAATCATCTTTGTGGTTCACTGCAATGCCAGAAACCGCAAAGATAATTACTAAACCAACACAAAAGTAACCAATATCGCGGTGTAAGTTTCTGTTTAACTTAAACCAGTTGATACTTGATTTATTACTCAATGATTTCAACTCCGCTCGGTACGAGCTGATAAATAGCCATTGCTTCAGTCACTGAGTTTGCATCAAAGCTTTCGCCGGCTTGCTGCGCTTTGTGAGCAAGTAGCGCTTTAGTGCGGCCAAGGCTAAGCTGAATTTTATCGAGCTTACCAGTTACGATAGCTTTACTGCCTTTAGCCGTCATCGGGAATACCATGTCGCCATCTTCAACTTTGATACGTAAGTTTTCAAAGCGTTTGTCAGATGCAAGCGTCATCCAGCAACCACGTTTTTCGCAAACCCCAGTGATAGTCCCTTCCACGGTAATTGGACTTGCAAGGTAATCGTCTGGTGAGGCCATAACCGTCGAAATTTTAATGAGTTTGTCACTGTCGACTGGATTGCCAAACTGTAAGCTAAAGGCGTGTTGGCTAAAGCTTAAAAGCGCCAATGAAAATGCAATAAATGTTTTTGATTTTAGGAACATAGCGGTTGCTTCTTAAAAATAATTTAAGCCTTAGTTTAAGCGATTTACTTGTATGATAAAAGCTTAATGAGATTAAAAATGATTTGCAATTATATCAAACCTAGATCAATTGCTTTTAATGCTGCACGGGTTCTATCACGTACATCTAGCTTTCTGAGAATAAAAGACACTTGATTACGGATAGTCCCTTCAGACTTATAAAGTGCCTCGGCGATTTCACTATTTGAATAGCCTGCAGCGATTAAATTGAGCACTCTAAGCTCGCTTTTACTTAATTTATCAGGAGTTGCTAAAGAAGTATCGGTTGTTTTCGTGGGCTTATTCAAAATTCGCTCGGTGATCGCAGGAGCTAGCGCTGAGCCACCTTTAGCAAGTGTTTCGATGGCGCTGACCAAGCGCTCTAAATTAATATCTTTTAACGCATAACCCTTAGCGCCATAGCGAATACATTCTAGCACTTGTTCACTATCATCAAAGGTCGTGAGTACCAGTACTGGTTGCCTCAGCTGTTGTGCTTGCATACTTTTCAGTACGCCAATACCGTCTAGAATAGGCATGCGAATATCAAGGAGTACAACATCAATAGAATGTTGCTTGAGCATCTCAAGAGCCGTTTGGCCATTGTCAGCCTCAGCCACGACTTGAATATTTGCTTTAAGGGCGAGTAAGCTTTTTAAGCCTTCTCTTAATAATGTTTGGTCATCAACGAGTAATATCCTAATCATTTTTTACGCCAAAGTATGTGGATTAAGTTTATGAGGTAACGTTGCAGCAATCGCAAACCCATTATTATTTTGTTCAAACTCAATTGCCCCTCGCACTAAAGCTAAGCGCTCTTGCATGCCTGTTAAGCCATTGCCTAAGTTCAGCTTGGGCATTTCGCCGCCGTTATCATAAATAGTGAGATGCACTGAATCAGCTTGGAGGTCTAAGCTTACCGACAGCTCAGTCGCATCACTGTGTTTAATACAATTCGTAATCGCTTCTTGCACAGTATGAAATAACGTTTGTGCCAATAACGTATCACTTATTTTTATATTTTCATCGTAATTGAGTGTGACATTTAAGCCTGTAACATGGCTGCACAGTGAATTAAGCGATGCATGTAAATCAATGGTTTGGTTTTCTCGCATTGACGAGACAGAGTCACGCACATCATTTAATAACAAGCGGGTAATTTGCTGTGCTTTAGTTATGTGTTTTGGTGCTTCATTATTAGCACAATGATTGGCGACTTCTAAGTGAATACTGAGTCCTGTAAGGTGGTGGCCAAGGGTATCATGTAAATCTCTGGCAATACGAATACGTTCATCGCGAGTTGCGGTGTCGTTTAAAAGCGCTTGAGTTGCTTTTAATTCACGTAATAAATGGGCTGCTTGTTCTTTGGCTTTACGCTCAGAAATAAGCCGAGTAGCAAAGCGATAGGCAAAGCTATTGTATAAAGTGAAAGCCAACCCGTTGAGCAATACAAATTGCTTATCAAAGCCATAGTGAAGCGTCAGCGCCATCAAAAAGGGCAGGCAAATGAGTAAATAGAGGCTGGCTTTGTTTGGCTCGTAATCGCTGAATTTAACTAAGAAGATGATCAATAGAATTGCAACAAAGCCAATATTAAATAGCCACATCAATAGCACAACATTAGCGATAGTGAAGTTCAAAATACGGGTTTGATAGTGCTTAAATCGTGATCTGAAAAACTCAAAATAAATTAAAAAAGCAAAAAAGCTTATAAATAACACACTGATCAAAAACGTATTTATTGTACTAAAACTTAGCTGCGCTGACTCTGCTCTTTGCGACCAAGCGTGCAGAGTATAAATAAACACAAACCCCCAGGTGATTGCTGAGAGTATAAAATCGCTTCGATGTATCAACGTTTGCAAGAGTTTGTTCATACGCTTAGTTTAATCCGCAATTATTCGTTTATGTATATGACAAATGTCACGATTAAATATGTGACATTTGCAGCAAGTCAGTCCTAATGGTGAGGCGTTAAACTGCATTAAAACACCAATATAGGGACATTATCATGACCAAACATGAATTTCTGCGAAATAGTCTTTTTTCTTATCTGTTGATTGTAGCTTATTGTTTAGCAGCATTATTTGTTGATGATGCCAAGGCCGATGAGCAATCACAGCAATGGCAAATGGAGGTCGGTGCTGCACAATTGGCTATTGATACAGCATGGCGAGATCACGATATTCAAACCATGGTCTTGCCATACTTCAACGCCCGAAAAGGCAACTGGCGCATAGGGCCTAAATATGGCTTAGTGCAATATGCCTTTTTACAAGGCGCAGAATTTGAAGCGTCAATGGGGCTTAGTCTCCGAGATGAAACCTACGATAGCAGTTTAATCTTTAGTGATGAGTTGTCGGATGATGAGGTTTTCACTGACTATAAAGACGGCAAAGGTGAGCTAACCTTCAGAACTCAGCTGCAATATAAACAGCTTTTTGTTCGTTTAGCGCAAGATATTTCGAATCACTCCGATGGACTTACGTTTCTTGCCCGCTATAACCTACCGATTTATGGCCAAGGATTAGGGTTACAGCTAAGTGCTGATCTCGGTTTTTATTGGCAAGATAAAAAATACACTCAATACCTGTATGGCATAGCTAATGGCAATATCGCCCCTGAGTTTGGCAGATATGAATATCAGCCAAGTGCAGCCCTTAACCCATTTACCTCGCTAAACCTGACTTATGTTTTTAATGAGCAGTGGTCTGTTTTTACGAGCTTTCGGTATGAGCAACTTGACTCAACTATCAAAAAAAGCCCGCTCGTGGGAGAAACTGCCAAGCAGCAATTCACTGCAACTATAAATTATCGTTTTTAGAGAAAGGGATGAGCAATGAATTATCTACTGAGATTATGCATTTTACTCTTACTAACTGGTTGCAATAGCGCTGAAGAGGAAGTGTTTGACGAAGACGATTTATACCAAGGTGTCTATGAAAGTGACTATTATGTTTATAACTTTAGCGAGTACCCGGTTGATTTTTATATGATGAACCTACGAAACAACACACCAACAAGCGCAATTTATAAGGAGCAGAACTTCCAACAATCAATCGATGGCTACGGTGGTTTTGAAAAGCTTAACTTTAAGCGTTCTGTGGTCGGAAAGGTTGGCTTTGCAGCTTTTTATGATGCTGAAATAAAAGCTCATCTACAAAAGTGGGTTGTTAGTGATATAGCTAATTATGTGATCATTTATATGGATGGCGAAACGCTGAAACTGGCTTTTTTAGCACGCACTGAGGCTGTAGATAGTGGTGATTACCCTGTGGTTAGGCTGGTTAGTTTTATCGGCAATACGAACTACAGCTATAAACTTGCTAATAGTGAATTAACTGAAGCAACAGCAACAGCTTATATACCGTTAACTCATTGCGCTAGTGACTTACAAATTGCCGGTTTTGAATTTGATTTTTGTAACTTAGAGCAGCGTGGTTACTTAATTGTGCTGCTACCTAATGAGCAACTAGCAATCATCAAAGAGTAGTGCTTTATGACAATTTCGTGAATATTGTGATAATGTAACTTTTTATAGTTTCATTGCTATATAATGCCTTTTTTATTTGTATGATAAAGCTGGTTTTGAGCTTGGAGTTAGCATGGTTTCACGTCGAGAATTTTTAGTAGGGGCGGGCACATTAGCCTTTTTAGGATTATCAAAAAGTGCCATAGGTAAAGTGTCGTTAGGTGATTTAAAAACAACGGCTGTGGGCTTTGGTCCGTTAATTCCTGATCCAGATAAATTGCTCGACTTACCTGAGGGCTTTAGTTATCAAGTAGTTTCAAGCCTAGGTGAGAAAATGTCTGATGGGTTTACAGTACCGGACAAAGCTGATGGCATGGGCTGTCTAGCGCTTGGTAATGACCGTGTTGCATTAGTGCGAAACCATGAGCTAAAGCCAAAAGACTTAGCGAAAGCTGAAGCAAGTATTGCCAATCATAAAACACCTCTGGCTTTTGATACTAACAGTGACGGTGTGGCGTTACCGGGTGGCACAAGTCATATCGTTTATAACTTAAAAACCCATCAAAAAGAGCAAGAATACTTGTCATTGGTCGGCACTATTCGTAACTGTTCTGGCGGTATCACGCCTTGGGGCACCTGGCTTACGTGCGAAGAAACCACAGATACTAAAGCCGATGGATTTAACCAAGATCATGGTTATATTTTTGAAGTACCCGCAAATAGCAAAGGCTTAATTAAACCTGAGCCATTAAAAGCCATGGGTCGATTTAACCACGAAGCGGCTGCCGTTGATCCGCGTACGGGCATTGTTTATTTAACTGAAGATAAAGGTGATAGCGTCTTTTATCGTTTTATTCCAAATGAATATGGCAAGCTGCATAAAGGCGGGCAATTACAAGCGATGGTGGTAAAAGGTAAGCCACAATTCGATAGCCGTAACTGGAATAATAAAGCCATGGGGCTACATCAAGAGCTTGAGGTTGAGTGGGTCAATCTAGATAACCCTGAAAGCCCGAAAGACGACCTACGCCTACGCGGCTACAAACAAGGTGCAGCATTGTTTGCTCGCGGTGAAGGTATTCACTGGGGTGATAAAGAGCTTTATTTTTGCTGTACCAATGGTGGTAAAAAACAACTTGGTCAGGTTATGAAATATCAGCCATCAGAATTTGAGGGCACAGATAAAGAAGCACAGCAACCTGGTAAGATCTCGTTGTTTGTAGAAAGTACTAGCAAAACTCTCTACAACTTTGGCGATAACCTAACCGTGTCACCTAATGGTCACTTAATTGTCTGTGAAGACCAATACACCGATGTGGTTGATAATCATCTTCGCGGTGTGACACCCCAAGGCCAAGTTTATAATTTTGCCCGCTTAGTGGCGCAAACCGAGCTGGCAGGTGCCTGTTTTTCACCAGATGGTAGCACTTTGTTTGTGAACGTTTACTCACCGTCAAAAACACTAGCTATAACAGGCCCATGGCATCAGTTTAGTGTTTAACAAATAAAAGAGCTTTACTCTAATTCATCAATTATTAGTAACGGAAAGTTCTTTGCTGAGCGGGGCTGCCAATCTGCAAACTCAATATTACTCACATTCAGTGTGTTGAGTGCTTTTTTTGAGTAGCTCCAGCCTCTGGCTTTTTGAGCCACAGCTGCACGCTTTAGCTCTTCAGATAAACCAATGGTTAGCAAGTCATGCTTAACACCGCGTTTTGCATAAAAGGCTTTTTCACGTGCCACGGCTTTTGCGATTATTTCGTTGTATTGAGTGCGTAAAGCCTGCCACTTGGTTGTTTTTTCTGGCTCTTTTAAATGGCTTACCATGGCATCAATATCGCTATCTCGCCAGCGAGCTGAAGCGGCATCGCCATGCCAACCGACAATGGCGTTCTTAGCTATGATAGCAGGGTTTCCTGCAAGCAATACGTAATTAGCACACGACGAAAAGCAAAATTGTTTTACATGAACTTTTAAATTATGCGCCAAAATCAATTCGGCGAGATCCATACCTAAATCAACGTTTCCGCCACCACTGGTGATTTGTATGCTGTTTATGTTTGGCTGCTCAGCCAAAAGCTGTGCAACATGTTGATTGTTTTTGGCACTAATTTCGCCCTGATAAATAATGCGCTGCTCGCTTAGTGACACACCGGCAAAGCTTAACCAAGGGATAATTAAAAACAGACTAAAAAATACACGCAACATAAAACGCTAACCTTATAAATTGTATGATAATTCTATCATGCTTTTAGGGTCTTTTAGCTGCTTTTTTGGCGCTGACTTTAGCGGCGTGTTTGGCAATCCACTTAGTCATTTTTTTCATTAAAGCGGGTGGAAAATCATGGCCCATTCCGGGCACAACTTTTAGCTTACTACGCTTTATTAACAGTGCGGTGTTGATACCCGCAGACAGTGGCATAACAGGATCAGCACTGCCGTGAATTACTAACGTGGGCGATTTAATCTTTTTTAGTAATTGCTCACGATAGGGTGTTGCGGCAATGGCCGCAAGCTGACGTTTAAAGCCTGTTTGATTTGTGTGGGCCCGCTCAATATAGCGTTCAGCGTTGGCGTATAAAGCGTGTTCATCTTGTGGGTAGGCTGGGCTGCCAATGAGTTGGTTGAGCCTAACATTGTAATCAATCGCGGCTTCTTTATTACTGCTTCGGGGGCGTATTTTAGCGAGCTTTACTAATAGGTTTATGTTTGAACCCGAAAACGATAACGGCGAGCTACTCGACATAATGGAAGTTAAGCTCAGTACGCGCTTTTTATACTTTGCCGCGGCAATTTGCGCAATCATGCCACCCATCGACGCCCCCACTAAGTGCGCTTTTTTGATAGCCAGTGCATCCATTAATTCTTTTACATCGCGAGCCATGTCATCGAGCGAATAGGGCAGCTTTGCTCGAATGGGTAATCGGCGGCTAAGCCAATGCTTTACGAGACTCGGCTTGCCTAACTCATCTAACGATGAGGATAGCCCTGCATCACGATTATCAAAACGAATAACCCGAAAGCCTTTTTCGACCAAGCCAAAATATAGCGACTCTGGCCAAACGGTAAATTGAGCACCTAAGCCAATAATTAAGATGATCACCGGCGCATTTTTATCGCCTTCATCTTGATAACTAATACAGATACCGCTGGCTGTAAGGATATGTTCCATAGACTGACAAATAAGCTTACGCAGGTACCATCAGCTTAATGTGTGAAGTTGGCAATTTAGTGACAGTAAAAAGAATACTGATAATAGGAGCAATAATAGGGACGGTAAGAAAAATAGACAGCATATGACTACATGCTGTCTATTTTCAGGGAGTTTACTTAGAAGTAAGCGGTAACGCCAATCCAGAAGTTACGGCCTTTATCTTTAACGTTGTAGTCGTCTGTGAATGTAACTTCGCTAACTACACCGCGACCTGTTAGGTATTCGTACTCACCATCGCCATTTAGGTCGGTATAGCTAGTACTATATGAGGTGAAATCTTCGTCTAATAGGTTGTTTACACGGGCATTGATTTGCACGTACTCATTTACATAAAACTGCGCACCTAAATTAAGTAGGTTGTAGTTTTTGTAATATAGCGCTTTATCGTGCACGTTATCCCAACCGCGGTAACGGTCTGAACGATATACACCTTGCAGGTATAAGTTCATAAAGTCAGTCGCTTCCCAGTTTAGGGTTAGGTTTGCCATGTGCTCAGCTGAGTTAGTTAATGGCTGGCCTTGTTCAGGACCGCTCTTTTGTTCGCTATCAGTCCAGGTGTAGTTACCGTTAACAGACACTGTTTTGCTGATAGTATATTGGCCTGCAATTTCAACACCTTGTAGGTCTACTTCGTCGATATTGATTTTTTGGCTATAGCTATCATAGCCAAGTTGATCGTACTGACCTAAGTTCACACAAGGGCGTACATCGTTAGTTTGCTCACAGCTTAAAATAGTGTCGCCGCGGGCAATTTTGTCTTCAAACTTGGTGTTGTAGTAAGTCACGTTAATGTTGTGATCGCCATCAAGTGATGTCCAGTAAAGTGCAACTTCAGAGTTCACACTGGTTTCTGGCTCTAATTCAGGGTTACCCGCAAATGGGCTTGTACCTTGGCCACCAAATCCGGTGATCCCGTCATAAAGATCAGTGGTTTGTGGTGTTTTATAACCCGTACTTACACCCCCTTTTAGCGTCCAAGTGTCAGATAAGTTATATACGCCGTAAACACGAGGTGATACTTGGCTGCCAAATACATCGTGGTCATCGTAACGAGCACCAAGTGTAAAGGTGAAGTTATCAGTTGCCATCCAGTTATCTTCGGCAAAGATTGAGTACATGTTTTGCTCTTGTACTTTGCCAGCTTGATCACTTTCAAGACCAAATACACCGTCTTTTAATTCACCGTCGATGAGCTGGCCACCAACTGCTAGGTTATGGCTACCAAAGCGCCCCTCGATTGGAATATCAAAACGTAAGTCATAGGTATATTGGCTGCTTTCAAGTGGGCGAGCAGGGCGCGGTAAGAATGTTTCTTCAGCTAAATCTTTACGTGCTTGTTCGTCCATGCCTTCGTATTCGCCTGTACCATCGTACATAGCTTGTAGCTCTAATCGCTCGCTTACACTCAGCGGTAAAGTACGGCCATTGTTTTGTGTATCAACATAAGATACAGAGGCCTTAACCGTTGCCCAATTAAGTTCACCATCGTAGCTGAGTGACCACCATTCACGGTCAAACTCTTGGTCTGCCGCATAACCTGCGCGCGGGTTTACTTGGCCGCGGCGGTCTTGCCAAATTGATTCAATGTTATCTTTAGTACCAAGTGGGTAAGTAATGGTGCCTGATTCAATGTCGTAGCTAGGTGTGTTGTCGTACACTTGGCTTGAATTGTCATAATCAAAACGTAAATGATGAGATTCAAACGGGGTATAAGTTAACGTAAAACCATACTGCTCATTTGTGTTATCAACGGTACGACCGCCACTGCCAAAACCTAATGAACGAGTATGAACAACACCATTTGGATCAGTTGCTGGTTCAAATGTTGGCGATGATGCTTGTTGCTCGTAAACACTGCCGCGCACACCTAAACTTAATATGTCTTTAATTAGCGGGCCCACCACACTAAAGTCAGTGGTAATGTCATCACCAAAATCATCGTTTTGCTGTAATGAACGGCTAAAAGATACTGCACCACTCCAGCTGTCAGTGTGCTTTTTAGTGATGATATTGATTACACCACCCAGCGCATCTGCACCATAAAGTGTTGATGCAGGACCGCGAATTACTTCAACACGCTCAATGGCATCAACTGGTGGTACGTGGTTAAACGCGTTGCCACCAAAATTGTTTGGGTAAATGTCGCCATGGTTATTTTGGCGTTTACCATCAATAAGTAACAGGGTGTATTCACCTGTTAAACCACGCATACTCACACTGCCCTGGCCCGTTTTATCACGAGTTGTGCCAATGTCGATACCTTCTAAATACTGCACAGCATCAAGTACTGAGGTGAAGGCATGAGACTTAATATCTTCATTGGTGATAATTGAAATACTTGCAGGTGCTTCGGTAACTTTTTGCTCAAAGCCTGTTGCAGTAATCACTAAACGTTCCATATCTTGTTTCGGCTTAGCGTCATCAGCAAAGGCTGAAAAATGTGTTGCTATGGCAAGTGCCAGTAAACTTGGTTTTATTGATTTCATTGTAGGTTTCCAGTTCTTTATGTTGATTTTACCTTTGAGGAACGGTGCGTATAGTACAGAAATTAAAAATACAATCAATAATTATTCGTATTTAGGTTTTTAGATCTTAACTCATTAAATAATATTTTTTAGTTGAGTTGTTTTGGTTCTTAGCTAATTAATGCGGTGTTACAAATGAGCTGTAGATTAAATACTCTTAGCAGAGGTTATTGAGGTATATTGTTTTAACCATCACAATTAAAATTTTAGTAATGAATTCAGATATCTCTTTAGCGCGCTTTAAGCAATTTCCTGTGCTTATGTGGATCTTCCTATTTGGCTCATTTATTACCCGTGGCAGCTATTACATGGTGTGGCCATTTCTTGCGGTAATCTTGTACGAAAAGTTTGCTTTATCGGCAACTGAAGTCGGTTTGGTACTTACCAGTGCCGCCGTGATTTCAGTGTTCACCAGTTTTATTGGCAGCAGCCTATCCGATAAAGTGGGCCGGCATACGCTGATGTACATTACTGGTGTGCTGTATATCATTTCTTTCTCGCTGTTGGCTGAGGTAGAAACCGTGGCCGGTTATGTGATTGTAATGACGTTATGCTCGATTGCGACTGCACTTTGGCGACCATTAACCAGTGCGGCAATTGGCGATATTATTGATGATGCACAAACTCGTGAACTGGCTATGCAGTCGCTGTACTTTATTGTTAATGTGGGCTGTGCGGTGGGTCCATTAGCAGGGGTATGGCTAGGTTTAACCGGTGAGCAGTCGAGCTTTTATATTACCGCAGGGGCATTTGCTATTTTATTGGTGCTGCTTGTTTGGGGCTTTAATTTTAGTGATAAAGCAGCAAAAAATACCGCAGCAATTGATGAGCCAGAAGAGAAAAAACCAGCTGTACAGGGCAAGCAAATCTTACGTATTCTATTTGCAGATAAGCTGCTGCAGTGTTTAATTTTAGCGAATATTTTGTGCATGTTTATTTATGCGCAAATGGATAGTTCACTCATACAATACCTAACTCGTGCAGAGGCACCCGACCTACTTGCATTGATTTCTGCACTAATATTTACCAATGCGTTAGTGATCATTTCGAGTCAATTTCTGCTGTTAAAAATGATGGCACGATTTAGCCTAACGGTGCGAATTCAAATTGGCTTGGTGCTATTGATGGTGTCGCAGTTTTGGCTAGCACTTAATCCAATCGATTTATTCTGGGGCTGGATTGGTGCGATAGTGGTGATGAGTTTGGCCGAAACCATTTTGTTTCCGACGATGAACGTTCACCTTGATAGGCTGGCGCCTTCTCATCTTCGTGGTGCCTACTTTGGCGCAGCTTCGTTTTATGATTTAGGGTTTGCTTTAGCACCACTCGGTGGTGGTTTAATTTTAGATTATTACGATGGCCCAACCTTATTCTTTGTAGCGGGAGGGCTTTGCGTTGTGGTGATTTATTTATACGCCATACTCGAAAAGTTACCCAGACCCGATTTTGCAAACCCAAGCTCGTAACCCTTAAATAGCCCCTTTATGGGGCTTTTTACGCTTTAACAATTAATGACAGCGATATCAATTTACGTATTTTTTCCGAGATATTAGTTTGTAGTATCAGCTTATAATGTTAAAAAATTGTTTACCATACCGATAAGAACTCAATGAACGCACCTTACTCTTTGTGCAAACGCTCGCTATTATGCTCGGCTGTATTGCTAACACTTGCTGCTTGTGGCGGCTCAGGCTCAGATGAAAAACAAACAACAACCCCTCCTGTAACCGAAACACCACAAAATCAAGCGCCGCAAATCAGTGGTCAATCACAGACTTTACGTGTTGGTGAAACCCTAAGCTTTAGTCCTGAAGTCTCTGATCCAGATAATGACCCTCTTACTTTGTCTGTAACAAACTTACCAAGTTGGCTAAGTTTTAATGAAGCCTCAGCAAGTATCAGTGGCACGCCAGAGCAAGCAGGTAAGTATGCAAACATTGAGTTTACGGTCACTGATGGGCAGCTGTCTGCCCAGCTTTTGATTGATATTAATGTAGAAGCCAAGCTTGTCGAAAATACGCCGCCAACGCTCACGTCAACACCATCGGATAGCAATGAAGGCCAAGCTTATACTTACCAGCTAACATTTACTGATGCACAAAATGACACTGTGGTAATAAGTGAAGTTAGTAAACCTGATTGGCTTAGCTTTGATGCGACTAACCTCAGTTTTAGCGGCACGCCCTTGTTTGCGAATACGGGCGAACAGCAAATTCGTTTTCGTTATTCAGATGGCGAAGTGACGCAGCAGGCAGAGCAAACATTTAACATCGCTGCCAGAGCAAACTCAGCGCCGGTGGTTTCTCCACTGAGTAGTGAAGTGCGTGCTGAGCAGGCATTGAGTGTGCAGTTAATCAGCAACGATGCAGACAACGATGATGTGAGCTTAACCGTAACAGGTTTACCAACGTGGCTAAATTTTGATGAGCAAACTAGCATCTTATCTGGCACCGCGAGTAATGAAGAACTTGGTGAACATAAATTCACAATCACAGCCTCTGATTCACGTACAGAGACTAGCTTCGAGTTTGTGTTAAACATTACTCAAAGTTATGTGGCCGAGGCACTCGAAACGGGTAATGCGCTGGTTGTGCCAAACAGCGAATTACTTCTTGATGCGACACTTAATGAAATTGATACCCACAAAGCGCGCTTTCAAAGCATTAAAAATAGCTTATTTGGGTTTGGCTCAAGCTCCACCCTTGATGAATTAAGCTGGTATCCAACCTGGGATGCAACGCTATTAAATGCCACGTATCCATTCAATGAGCCGGTACTACTTACCAACAATAGTTGGCAAGATGGCTACGAGACAAAAGTCAGAAACCTTGCTGTAGTCGGGACTAGTGATGGTGAGCAAGGCCGTTACTTGGTATTTGGTAGTAATCCTTATCGAAATACCATTAACGAGCAAATGACTCAGTTTTTGAAAAACAGCACCACATGGTTAGCTGGCAGAGAAATAACCGCAGAGCAGCCACTCAAACTTGTATTAGCACAACTAGATCAAAGCTATTACTTTCAAGATAGGATCAAAACGCGAGAGTGGTTTGATAGTCAATATGAAGGCATGGTGAGCTATAACGACAATGCAAGTTGTGACAACGACGCTTTAGCAGCGTGTTTAACATCTGACACGGATATCCTGATTATCTCTCAGCATGAGCGTGAAGGATTAAATATTGATAATGTTGTGGCTGCAGTAAAGCAAGCGCAAGAAAACGATATAGCAGTGATCTATATTCAGCGTGATGGTAGTCAAACGGCACTAGGTAGAGCGTTATTTGAATTACTCCATGTGAGCGTTGCAGGTGATAACTACTGGCACCGGTTAGAACTGGCACAGTGGAACCCAATTGCTATCAACGACAGCTTGCCAACTGATGCGCAAACTATTAAAGACTTACTTAGCCGCTTTAAAAGCAGCGAATTTAGTGTTGATTTAAGTGCTTGCGATAATCGAAGCTGTCCAGCTGAAAGCCAATATCAGCAACAGTTTAGTGATGCGGCAACGATCATTAATTCGGTGTTTAGAGGTTTTGACCAAGCGAAAACAGATATCTTTACTGAGCAAGGCTATCGCTTTTATCAGTTACTGGCACTGCTTGCAGATCATTATCGCCAAGTAGTGAGCTTCCCGATGGATAAACTAAGCACCGATAATACAAGCTTCTTTCGTGCCCTGTTTACTGATCATGCGGTATTAAATATACGTAAAGTTAACCCACTTCAAGTTGATATGGGGAATTTCAGCCGTAGTGATTTTAGTCATGTAACACCTAAAACCGTCACCGTGAATATGCAGAGTAAGGCGTATTTTCGCTCAACGGGTGTGTATGCCTTGCCGGGGCAAACGTTTGCTATTAAACGCACCGATAATCAAGCAGTGAATACCAAGGTGTTTGTTAATACTCTGCGCGATGGCGCAACACATTACATGAGCAGCAATGGCTATAATCGACCCGCTAAATTGCAGTCGGTTCATGTGCCTATAGAGACAAATGAAACGGTCTATTTTACGTCACCTTATGGTGGGCCAATTCAAATTGAGTTTGATCAAAATGATTTAGATGTCAGCTTTGAATTTAGCAATGTAGGTGAGCACCCGTATTGGCGAAGCAGCAGTGATGATGAGCGCTTTGCTGAGTTGCTTGAAAAAGGGGATTATGATTGGGCTGAGGTGGCAACCGGTGGTTTTGAGGTGCATTCAAAGCTCGAGAAAATGCGTATTTCAATTAACGATGGTTATTGGCCTGTAGCCTCTGACTTCGCCCATGCTGTAGAGCGTTATACCCATAACTATCCGCATGTACTTGCTGGTTTCAAAGGGCCGGGCATCGATGTGGTTAGCGAAATTCATGACTTTGCGAGTGCACGCAATATCGAAGTACAAACAATTGATATTGTAAAACATATGAATGCTGACCAACCGACCTGTGGTTGGGGCTGTTCGGGCAATCCGTATGACGCAGGTTGGAATTTTAATCCAACAGGGCATGGCGATATCCATGAGTTAGGGCATGGTCTTGAGAAAGGGCGCTTTCGTATCGAAGGGTTTGGTGGCCATTCAAATACCAATTTTTACTCCTACTACAGTAAGTCGAAGTTTGAAGATGAAACCGGCTTTTCGGCATCGTGCCAAAACTTGCCATTCGAGAACTTGTTTGATCATTTACAAGCCAGTAAACAAAGCGCAGATGCATTTGCTTATATGCAAGATTTAGCGATGTCAGAGTGGTCGCAAAGCCACGCTATTTATTTACAAATTATGATGGCCGCACAGGCACACAATAAGCTTGAAAACGGCTGGCATTTATACCCTCGCTTACACATTTTGGAGCGTGCGTTTAATCTAGCTGATAACAGTGAGGCTGCTTGGCAGGCACAAAAAGATACACTTGGCTTTTCAAGCTACAGCTTGTCGGAGGCACAAAGCATAGGCAACAATGATTGGCTCCTAATCGCACTTTCAGAAGCAACCGAGCTCGATTTGAGCAACTACTTCAGCATGTGGGGCATGGCAACGTCAGACAAAGCAAAACAGCAGGTTAAAGCGAAAAACTACACGGTATTAGGTGATGTTTTCTATGCCTCATCTGCCACCGGCTATTGTACGACGTTAAATCAAACAGAAGTTGCAATTGATGGGACGCAAAGCTGGCCTGAATAATACACCGCTTTGTTAAGTTGATTGGTATTCATATTTAAAACGCCAGCGAAATATTTCGCTGGCGTTTTTATCATTAGATTAGTGAAATTAGCTACAACTGCTACCTTTATAACTCACACATTTAACGTTGAGGTGTAACATGGCTGTTTCTGCAATCCCAAAAGGTTACCATGCGGTAACCCCGTATTTGGTTATTGAAGGTGCCACTAAGGCGATAGAGTTCTACAAACAAGCTTTTGCTGCTGAACTTGTAATGCAAATGCCCTTGCCTGATGGTGGGGTGGCACATGCTGAAATAAAAATAGCCGACTCTCATATTATGCTTTCTGATAATTGCCCTGATGTGCAATTTAAGTCGCCGCAACAACTTGGCGGTACGCCGGTGAGCATTATGCTGTATGTTGAAGATGTCGATGCTGTTTTTGCTAAAGCCTTATCGCTTGGGGCGAAAGAGCTGCGTCCAGTACATGACCAATTTTATGGCGATAGGTCAGGGACTCTAGAAGATCCTTTTGGCCATATTTGGACTATAGGTACACACAAAGAAGACCTCAGTGAGCAAGAGCTTATGCAGCGCATGAGCGAGCTTATGAGTAAAGAGCAAGATGCTTAATACCTATCTGCAAATTATAGTTAATCATTTTGTTCTGATATTTAAATCCGGATAAGAAGGGTATTCGTATGTATGTTAAAACATATGAGTTATCCCATGAAAAAACGAGTTTTATATTGGCTACAAAATGATTTACGCCTAGCTGATAATGAAATTTTATCTGAATTAGCAGATTTTGCTGGCGAGCTTGATTTAGTGTTTGTGATTGAACCGCGTTGGTTTAGGCAAACTAATTACCAACAGAAGCCATATGGGGAACATAAGTACAACTTTTTACTTGAGAGCCTATCTGCATTTGCAAACGCAGTTGAGAATCTTGGCCAAACACTTCATGTGATCATAGGTGAGCCTGAGTATGTAATCAGCCAGCGTTTGCAAAAATATAATATTGAAACATTGGTTTGTACCGAGCAAGTTGGCGTTTATGAGCAAAAACAGCTCGAAAAAATAAAAGCTTTATGCCCTCAAGCAGCCGTGAAAACTTATCAGCAAGATACCTTGTTTAAAGCAGCGGACTTACCTTTTCAGCTTGATGAATTACCAAAAAATTTTACCGCCTTTCGGAAAAAGGTAGAAGCTGAGCCAACCTTTATAGCTGCACCGCGACCTGCGGTCAGCCGATTACCTCACCCAGTACAGTTATGCGCTGAACACAATATTGCTGACGTAGTTACCCAGTCAGCTAGCTTTAAAGGAGGTTTATTTGCAGCTCAGCAACATTGCAGTGCGTACTTTTCCTCAAAAGCACCAAGCAGCTATAAAGAGACTCGCAATGAGTTAGATGGCTTTAGCAACAGCACTAAGTTTAGTGTTTGGCTCGCTGGAGGCACAATTAGTGCTAAGCAACTGTATAACGAAGTTGAAAAATATGAGCATCAAAACGGTGCAAATGAGTCGAGCTATTGGATAAAGTTTGAATTGCTATGGCGCGAATATTTCAAATGGCATGCACTGCAAGCGGGAGCAAAGCTTTTTTTATTCAAAGGTCAAAAGCAAAATGCGCCGCTAACAACGTTTAACAGCCAGCGTTTCACTGCTTGGTGTAATGGCTGCACTCCATTTCCATTGGTAAATGCGATAATGCATGAACTCAACACAACAGGCTTTATATCTAACCGCTCGCGGCAGATTGCAGCAAGCTGTTTGGTTAATGAGTTAGCTCTTGATTGGCGCTATGGTGCAGCTTACTTCGAACAGCAACTTATTGATTATGATGTGGCTGCAAATTGGGGCAATTGGCAATATATTGCGGGTGTCGGTGTCGACCCTAGAGGTGGGCGTCACTTTCATATCAATAAGCAAACAGCGCTTTATGATCCTTTGTCACGTTACATTCGCAAATGGAATGGCGAGCAAACGACCACAACGCTTTTTGACTCGGTTGATGAGGTTGACTGGCCGTCAAGGTGAAAAATACCAATCCGCAATAAATCTGTAAGAGTATATTTATTTGATTATATTTTAGTATTTTTTGCCTTTTTAACTAAAATAATGAATAAGACTTAATTGTTTATCATTAGGCTAGTTATTAAGGCAGATTATGGCATTTAGTGAAGCTTACAATGAACTAAAGTCGCAGCTAGGACTAGATATTGCACAGTTGCTTCTTGAAAGTGGGGATGTAGGAGTTTGGCTCTGGAATGTGCAAACAGGCGAAACAATTTTTAATGATAAATGGGCAGATATCATTGGCTATTCTCTGTGCGAACTAGAACCCGTTTCAATTGATACTTGGCTTACCTTTGCTCACCCTGAAGACTTAGTGAAATCTGAGCAATTATTAAATGAGCACTTCGACGGTGAATCAGCGCGATATGTCTGTGAAGCGCGTATGAAACATAAACGAGGCCACTGGGTTAAAGTGCTTGATAAAGGCCAAGTACAAACGTGGGATAAAAACGGTAATCCAGAATGGATGGTTGGAATACATATTGATATTACGGAACAATGGCAAAAAGAACGCGAAATTGAATTCCTACATCAAGAACTAAAAAAGTTCACTGATAACCTCCCAGGCTTTGTTTATCAATATGTAATAGACAATAAAGATGAAGCGTTTTTCCCATTTGCTACATCAAAAGTATTTGATATCTATGGCTGCTCTCCCAAAGATATTGAGTCATCAGCAGATAGAGTTATGCAAGCGATACATCAAGATGATCTGGAACGTATTGTACGAAGTATTGAGCATTCACGCGCAGAGCTAACTGATTGGTGTGAAGTGTTTCGCGTTAACCACCCCAAAAAAGGACAGATCTGGATTTCGGCAAAATCATCTCCTATAGCCCGAGCTGATGGCAGTGTAGAATGGAATGGTTATTCTGAGGATGTTACAGAGGAAGTTAAAAGTAATGAGCGAATTAAACTATTAACGGCTGTTTTTTCTACAACTAGCCGAGGGATTCTGATCACCACCGCTGAGTCTGTAATTGTTGATGTAAATCC
Source organism: Pseudoalteromonas sp. PA2MD11 (assembly GCF_017808125.1). Taxonomy (NCBI): domain Bacteria; kingdom Pseudomonadati; phylum Pseudomonadota; class Gammaproteobacteria; order Alteromonadales; family Pseudoalteromonadaceae; genus Pseudoalteromonas; species Pseudoalteromonas sp. PA2MD11. Next base: position 530,845 of record NZ_JADKNF010000001.1, on the reverse strand, counting down.
TGCTTTTGAGCAAATAACAGGGTTTAAGAAGCATGAGGTAATAGGTAAAAAACCTTCAATACTTTCTGCAAAGAAGCAACCAGATGAGTTTTATCAACAAATGTGGACTGAGTTGCTCGATAAAGGCTGTTGGCAAGGAGAGGTATGGAATAAGCGAAAGTCAGGAGAGGTGTTTCCTGAGCAATTATCCATAGATGCATTGTATGATGAAAATGGCTTGGTTTCTCATTATATCGGTGCATTTGATGATATCTCTTCGGCGGTAGAAAAGCGCCAGCTTCTCAATGAGCTAGTTAATCAAGATCCACTTACTAAGCTATTGAATCGCAGAGGACTCGATATTCAATTGCGTGCTTTCTCACAAAGAACGCCAGCAGAGCATAACCAATTTGCATTGATCTATCTTGATCTTGATAATTTCAAACTCGTTAATGATACATATGGTCATGAACAGGGTGACAATTTGTTACTGGACATTAGTCAGCAATTGCGTTTACAAATGAGAGATAAAGATGTGCTATCGCGCATTGGGGGTGATGAGTTTGTTATTGTTTTACCTTCATTAACAAAGGCTAGTTTGTGCCAAGATATAGCGCTACGATGTCAGCAGGCGGTTAAAAAAGTAGCGCAAGATTATGAAACGGTTCAGCCGGTAAGTGCGAGCTTTGGTATCGCCATGTATCCTTTACACGGACACAGTGCAAAGGAACTTTTGGCCATCGCTGATAAACAAATGTATGAAATGAAATTGGCTCTAAAAGTCTCACCACTCGGTTGATATTTCAACACTAGGCAGTTTATTCAAAAGCGGAAGTAATGCGCGTTCTTTGCGCAAATCTTTACGCTCGTTTTCTAAATCTTTGCGTTCTCGATAAAGCTCTTTTTGCTGAGTATTATTAAGTTGGTTACTGTTTAGCTCGCCACGAATATCTTTTAATCGACGGTCGATATCGTCAATACGATTATCAATATAACTCAGTCTTTGTTGCACTTGATATCTATCGTTACCTTCTTGCCATGCTTTACGAAACGCTGTGCTATTACAGACACCATTGTATGATGCGCCTTGCATGCCTAACGTAAAGCCATTTTCTGGTTCACAGTATGTAGCGAGGCCCTGATCGTATCCCACTTTATATTTAGCAATGTCAGCATTTACACCATACTCACTGCATTGTGATAGTGCATCTATGCCATCGCGATACTCAGTGCCATCTGCACCATGTTTATAACCAATACCATGCCAGTCAGCTTGTAAACATTCATTTTTGCTAACCGAGGTGCAGCCTGCTAATACGATTAGGGGCAGTAGAGGAAGAGTCCATTTTCTCATTAAAATCTCAGCTTATGATATTAATAACCTAATAGATTCTAGCCCGAAAAGTTCGTTGTTAGAAAGCTGTTTTTACTTCAAAACAATTAATTCAAAATGATGGCCTGAACTTCATTCACCATTGGCAGAATTTCTGAGCAACACGTAAATTAGGCTGAACATTCTTTAAATGAGTTAACTGTAAAATGCAAAGTAAAGTGAAATGGCAGCGCTTTATCAATAAATGGCGGTCAAAAAACATAATTTTAAACCATAGCTTTAATAGTTCTGTGGGCGACATAAGTTTTGCGCTATTCAATTGCCATTGGGTTTGATGCTTGACGGTTATTGGGCAAGGCAAGTGTCCTGGGTAAGTTTGCCAAGGCGCAAGTAAAGCTCGTGGGTAATCGGTTTTTAACCATCGTTGATAAAAACGGTGTTTGCGAACGTACTCCACCGGTAAACCCAACGGATATTGTAGGACCTTCCACGAATAAAATGGATGGAAAAACTCCATTTTAAATTCGCAAACCTGCTCGTTAGGAACACTCAAATGGTGGTGTTGATCGTTAAGCAGCAAGAATAATTGAAATGCTTTTTCAAGTGGTAATTCAGCGAGTGGTTCGAAGCTAATTTTTAAGTTAGCTATCAGTTTTTGTTGTAATTGTTCAGCATTATGAACAACTGACTTAGGTAAAAAAGCGTATTGTTGTTTGAGGTAAGCACTGATTAGTTTATCTAAGTTGTTTTCTTTTGCTGCAGCATAAATTTCATCACCGTAATAAATAAGCCCGACACCAACACTACCGCCATTTCCTGACCAGCTTATTTGTGGTCTGCATACGTTAGTGAAATCTTGATGTTTCGCTTTACGCCAATATTTGCCAAGGCGCTGTTCGACAGATAGCCGCTGGGTGTCTGAAACTTGTATTACTTCTAATGGTACTGCATTTTGTGATGCATATTGTTTAGCACAAAATAGATCTTGGCTATCAGATTGCGAAAAGTTAAACGACTTCAATTGCACGCCTTGGCGCAATAACTCACTGTTAATAAGCCTAGAATCTAAACCGCCGGACAAAGTGCTAAGAATTGTTTTATCTTTATGTTTTGCCTTTGCAACTAAAGTTTTAAAAGCCTTTGAGATCCCTTCAATTGCATCTGGTGCAACGAGCTTTTGTTTTGCAAGTGATACCCAATCAAAATATCTTTTTCTAGTTACACCCTGTTTTGCATTAAAGCATAGCATTTCACTTGGGTATGAGCATTTTACGTCTTTAAATGGCGTATGATCTAAAAGAGGATAACCAAGCACGGCAAGCTCAGTTAATGCATCCGGATTGTTCTGTAGTTGGATATCCAACTGCTTGAATAAATTAAGGTTAGTGGAAAATAGTAAACCATACTGTGTTTGTAAGGTATAAAAAGGTTTTAATCCAAGTGGATCAGTCGCTAATGTTAGGCGCTGGCTCTGCAGATCAAATTGACAAAAGCTAAATACTCCTTCGCATTGCTGCAAAGAAAAGTCGAGAGACTCGCAGCCCGCAAGTGTAATTAGGTCCTGTGTTCTAGAGCTTGATATGAGAGGGTGTCCAATGAGTGTTGCAATTTGCGACTCAGTTCGCAACCAGCTCGCCTGCTGATAGGCATCAAAATCATACTGAAAAATGGCTCCATACTCGCAATTAAAAAAACGAACATGTTTTTTTTCATAGTTACTAAATACATTAGCTAGTTGATTTATATACTTAAAGTCAGTTTTATCTGAATCATTGAATTGGAAATAACCTGCAATAATAGCCATGTTAACCACCTTTTCGTTTGCTAACTTATTAGTAAAGTTGCAAGCCATAGGCCAAAACGAATAAAGGCCTTAAACAAGGCCTTTGGTAACATTACAAAATTACAAACGCAGATCAGCGATTGTTAAGTTGTTGGTTGATTTCATCAAATATACTCGCATCATCAATGGTAGATGGAATTTGTAGTTCTTCACCATCGACCAATTGGCGTAAGTTCTTTCTGAGTATTTTCCCTGAACGGGTTTTTGGTAGGCGCTCAACATGCAAAACATTCTTTAAGCAGGCAATGGCACCAATTTGATGCCTTACAGAATGGACTAGCTGTTGCTCGACTTCTTTGTTATCGCCAAGGTAATCGTCTTTGAGCACTATCATCGCCATAGGTAATTGCCCTTTGAGTGCATCGTTAACGCCAAATACTGCACATTCAGCAACAGCAGGGTGGGCTGCAACAATTTCTTCCATTTCACCGGTTGATAAGCGGTGACCCGCAACGTTAATTACATCGTCGGTACGACCCATAATAAATAGATAACCATCGTCATCAATATAGCCACCATCACCAGAGAGGTAATAACCCGGATACTCGCTTAAATAACCCGCTTGAAAGCGTTCATTGTTTTGCCAAATTGTTGGTAAGCAGCCAGGAGGTAAGGGCAGTTTAATTACCACCGCACCATTTTCGTTTGCTGAGCACTGCTGCCCATTCATATCAAGAATTTGTACATCAAAGCCCGGTGTTGGCACTGTTGAGCTACCCGCCTTAGTGGCAAGCTGTTCAATACCAATTGGATTACACGCAATGGCCCAACCTGTTTCTGTTTGCCACCAATGGTCAAGTACGGGCAAGCCGGTGTTGTCTTTTAGCCATTCATAAGTGGGAGGATCAAGGCGCTCACCGGCCAAGAATAAACGTTTTAAACTCGAAGTATCGTATTGTTTAAAGCCCTCGGCGGTAGGGTCTTCTTTTTTAATAGCGCGAAACGCAGTAGGAGCACTAAATAAGGCGGTGACTTTATAATCTTCTACAACACGCCAAAACGCACTGGCATCAGGGGTTCTTATTGGTTTGCCTTCATAAAGTACGGTAGCGCAGCGATAAATGAGCGGTGCATATACAATGTATGAGTGACCTACCACCCAGCCAATATCAGAAGCAGCCCAAAATACCTCGCCGGGCTTAATGCCATACACGGTTTCCATGCTGTAATGCATTGCAACAGCGTGACCACCGTTTTCTCGAACCACTCCCTTAGGTGTTCCTGTGGTGCCTGAGGTGTAAAGAATATAAAGCGGATCATCACCTGCAACAGGCACTGCATCGACTGCACTTGCTGTATCAGAGGCTGATTGCCAATCGATGTCTCGGCCATCTTGCATCTCGGCAATGGCTTGCTCACGCTGAAAGACAATACAGTGTTCAACAGTATGCTGGGCGTTTTCGAGTGCTTCATCAAGCAGTGGTTTATATTCAATCACATGATTGATTTCGACCCCGCAAGACGCAGTAAGCACAAGCTTAGGCTTTGCATCATCAATACGCACCGCGAGTTCGTGCGGTGCAAAACCACCAAATACAACGGAGTGAATGGCACCAAGGCGAGCACACGCTAGCATACCAATAACCGCTTGTGGGATCATTGGCATATAAATGACTACACGGTCACCTTTGCTTACGCCAAGGGATTGCATGAGTCCTGCAAATTTAGCAACTTGAGTTTGTAACTCGCCATAAGTGTATTGTTGTTTAGTATTGGTAACAGGGGAGTCGTAAATTAGTGCAGTTTGGTCGCCATAGCCTGCTTCGACATGTTGGTCGAGGGCTAGATAACAAGTGTTTAGTTGACCATCGGCAAACCAATGGTAAAAATCATTATCGTCATATTGATAAGGGGCACTTGGCTCTTTAAACCAAGGAATTCGTTTACTTTGCTCAAGCCAAAACTGACCCGGATCGCGCTGGAACTGTTGGTATTGTTGTTGATATTCGCCCGCCATTGTGAGGCTCCTATACTTTTTAGTGAGAGATTTGTACAACGTACTAAAAAATATAGGGCGGTTTTTGATTAAATAATATGCGACCTTGGTCGGCATTAATGGGGCTAAATGTCGTTAAATCGCCCGGATTTGAGGCGATTTCAGGGAATCACGGTGCTAATTAAACCTGTTGTTCACTAATAAGCGGTAAGCAAATGAGGATCTTAACGCCACCTAACTCACTGTGCTCAGCCTTGATAGTACCTTTGTGCGTTTCTATTAGGCTTTTACAAATCGCAAGTCCTAGGCCTGAGCCACCCGTTTGGCGGCTACGCGATTTATCAACGCGGTATAAACGTTCGAATATTTCAACTAACTGATTGTTAGTCACGCCGGGTGGGGTATCTTCAATACTAAAAGTAATACTCTGCGCTGAGGCTGTCGCTACAAATTTAATTTTGCCGGGTTTATCAGTATAAAAGGTGCTGTTTGATAAAAGATTAGCCAGTACTTGCTTAATTTTATCGATATCCCATGTCACTTTTAAATCAGCAGTAACATGAATGTCACTGGTAAATTCAAAGCCTTTGCTTTGTACAAAAGCAGCAAAGTCTTGCTGCCAAACGGATAATACATCAGCAAGTAAATAGGGTTTTAGGTTCAGGTATAGGCTATCTGAGTCTGCTTGTGCTAGTTGGTGGATATCACGGATCAGTACATTGATATCGGTTAGCTTTCGATTAATTGCATCGTAAGAGGCATCAACGTCTTTTGCGATATTGTATTGCAATGCTTCAACTTGCAATTGTAGCGCTGTGAGTGGTGTGCGAATTTCATGGGATACATCGGCTAGTAAGCGGTTCTTCTTATCAACGACTTCTTGTAATAGTTGTGCTCGCTCGCTGGCAAGTTTACGCTTTTTAAATGAGCGGTAACCAAAGCCTGATATCAATAAAATCACACAGCTTAGGCCGAGTAACCAGGCTTTAAATTGCCATTCACTTTCGCTTAGTTGTGCTGCTTGAATTTGTTTATCTGCACTTAATTGGTTTATTTCTTGCTGATTTCGCATAAAGGCGACTTGGCTTTGCATCGCGGCTACAGTTAAGTCGTGCTGATTTTTACCCGTTTTATTTTCAAGGGTTTGATAGCGGCTTTGCGATTCAAATGCCTGTTTATAAAGTTGTAATGCAAGGTAAGAGTCAGTGAGTAATTTATTTAAGCTAATTTGATCTTCGACATCTTGTAACTCATTAGCCTGGTTTAAGGCCTGTTCTGCGGTTTTAATTGCTTTTGCATGGTCATTAAGAGCTTGATAGATACGTGTTTGGGTGATCGCTAAAGACACTAAATGGGAGCGAAAATTAAAGTCAGTGGCGATTGCCAAAGCGCGGTCAATATATGCTTGCGCTTCACTAATGTTATTTTGTTTTAGAGCAATTAACGCCATTAAATTATATGAACGGCACAATCCTGTGTTTGAAGATGAGGGTAGATAATAGCTAATCGACTTTTCTGCATAGTCTGTGGCTGTTGTAAGCTCACCTTGTTTTAGCGCTGCATAGCCGACCTTCATGGCACTATTACCGATATCGACTTTAGAGCCAATTTCTAAATCCAGAACGTGCGACATTTTAAAGTGCTTTAACGATTGGGCACTGTCACCCATACGTCGATAAACTTCGCCAATTTCATAAAGTGCATCAGCAATGCCTTTTTTATCGTCAAGTTTTTGATGTAAAGAAAACGACAAAGTAAGATTGGCTAGTGCGTCGTGGTGGTCACCAATAATTGCTTCAATAATACCTAAGTTCTGCAATGCAGAGGCATAAGATTTATCGTCATCAAACTCTTGTAAAATATTGACTGCTTTTTGTGCTTCATTGAGGGCAGCTATGTACTTATCTTGCCAGCGTAAAATGGCTGCTAATCGCTCATAGGACTGGGCAATCAGCACTGAGTTATTTATCTGTTTGGCAATGGATAATGCATCGCGGTAGTGTTGCTCTGCCTTAAAAAAGTTACTTTTTCTGCCTTGTGCGTAACCTTGAATAAGCATTGCTCGTACTGTTACTGACTGGTTATTGTGCTTTTCCCCGTAATCAAGCAGCTGCTCTGCATAGCTAAGAGCTTGGTCATAATCGCCACTGCCCATATTCATAAATGCCAGCGATTCGAATGCCTCTTGTATAATGTTAGGTTCATTGGAAAGGGTCGAGTCGTTAGTTAATTGCTCAAATATTTTAGTGGCTTGGTTTGGGTTACTGTTACGTAACAATTGTGCTTCGTTAAGCTTCTCTAAAGCTTGTTCAGGGGTAATAGCAAGGGTATTTAGCGATAAGCAGCTAAGCAAAATAGCTAAAGCTAAGCCTTTGCAAGGTGATTGCGTGTTTTTCATTATAATCTAGGTAAAGGCAGATGCCATTTTTGTAAAATTGCTTGGTATTGACCGTTTTGTTTCAATGCTTTTATGGCATCACTCAATTGCATAGCAAGTTGCTTGTCCAATTTTAGATTCGCGGCTAAATAAAGGCCTGATGGGTAGTCGTCTAAGTGGAGGCTCTTATAAATGTCACTAGGGAGAACTCCTGATAACGCGAGTTCGTTTTGTAAGGTAAGCGTGTTGGTTAGTACAAAATCAATTCGTCCTTTCTCTAGCATTTGCCAAAGTTGATGGTAATGACTGACCAGCACCAAATTTTTATTTTCATTAAAGCCGGCTTGTTTCAAATAATGTTCACTTGAGTAGCCACGAATTGTTGCCACACGATATTTCTTTGCTTGTTTTAAGCTTTTTATATCGTGGTTTTGTTTGGCAAGCCCAACTAAATAAGCATCGGTAAAATAGGTTTGTGCTAGCCATTGGAATTTATATTCCCGAGACTCATTTTTTAGCAATGAAATCATCAATATGCTTGGGTCATTTTGAAACTCATGAAAAGCTCGGGCCATTGGCATAATTGCGAATTCGCCAGTGATGTTTGTTTTCGCTAGGGCAGACTTTATCACTTCAACAAGCGCACCATCGGCTTTACCTTGCTGATTTTTAAAATGGTATGGGGGTAAATCTTCGGCAATAAAGGTCAGTGTTTTCGCCGTCGTAGCACTACTGATAAAGCAGAAGATAATAACAATCAGCAATGAACGAAGAAGCATTAAAGAACCTACACCTTTAAACATATTGTTAACATAGTAATGAATATTAATAAAAAGGTATAGGTTTTTAATCGGTGAGTCGGAATTAGTTGTTCTTTTTGCTTCGTGGCGCACCGAGTAAAATACCGATGTGGCAAACACAGACAGATAAAAACGCACTCAACCCTAATGCACCGCCATAGCCATGTAAGCGCGGCACGAGGTACTCAAACAATAAAGCAAATAGTAATGACGCAATGGCTAATGTAAAAATACCAAAGCGTTTTGGTGCGCTCATACCGATGAAAGTACCGCCGAAAAATGCCACGCTGTATAGCTCAACATCAACGGGGAATAGACTCAAAATTGCAAATGCAATAATGCTGGTGGCGGCTGAGGCGCGAATGCCGTCGAAGCGATTATGATGTGCTAAAAAGTAGGTTGAGTAAGCACCTAATAACGCTGTTATCGCAATAAATATATTCATCAAAAAATCCCTTTTGCAAGCATATAAAGCGCCACACTGGCAAAAGCCACACTACCAAGTCGGCCGCCAAAACCTGCAAATAGATTCATAGTCAAAATATAAAGACTGGCACCGATCAATGAAATAAGACTTAGCTCCCAATAACTGTTTATTAAACTTGAAGAGCACATGCCAGCAAAGCTACCAGCGTAAATGGCCGCATAAGGGTGTGATTTTAACGTTCTTGAAAAAGGTAAAAACGTACCGATTAAGCCTGTCGCAGCAGCGGCTACAACAATAGGAACACGAAAATATTCGTGTAAGACGAAACAGATAAAGCAGCCAAAAAAGAAACAAATATACTTTATTAAAAAAAACCGAAAGTGCTCAATGCTGCTATTGTTTTTAAGCTTTGCTGCGTAATTTAAAATAAAAAGCTTAAGCGATTTCATACTCACTTAGAGGTAGGTGAAAAGAGGGGGAATTTTCACATTTTCTAACTTTAAAGTACAATTGTTTAAGGCTTCGAATGAGCTCGAAGCCTAGTTACTCAGATTAACTTAATCTTTTTGATATTGTTTGAACCACGCAAGCGTGTATTCAATTTTCGAAATCATACGCGATGGACGACCCGCAATACCATGGGGTGAGCCCGGTACACGAATAAGCACGGTATCTACCTTTTGGAGTTTTAATGCTTGATAGAATTGCTCTGATTCTGAAATTGGCGTGCGGCGGTCTTCTTCACCTGTCATGATCAATGATGGTGTGGTGACGTTACCCACTAATGAAAGCGGCGAACGTTTCCAGTAGTGCTCAACATTGTCCCATGGCATGCCAGGGAATTGGTTACGAATTTGACCAATATAGCTGTCGGCTGAAAGCGTTTTACTTAACCAGTTGATCACAGGCTTGGTAATTGCCGCAGCGTTGAAGCGGTTTGTTAAACCAACCGCATAAGCCGTTGCAATACCACCTGCTGAACCACCCGCAATAAATAGGTTATCTTTGTCGATAAAGCCTTTAGCAATCATGGCATCAACTGCCGAGTTGTGATCGGCAAAGTCTTCTTCAGAGCTGTATTTACCATCTAGCAGTAGTGCAAAGTCTTTACCGTAACTTGTTGAACCACGGTAATTCACATACACAACCACATAACCCTCTGCGGCATAACGTTGTAATTCAGCAGTAAAGCTTGGGCCATAGGCAAGATGTGGGCCGCCATGAATTTCAACCATTAATGGGTACTGTTTGCTTTCATCAAAATCAGGTGGTGTGATATACCAACCTTGAATAGCCTGACCGTCGAACTGCGATTTAACATTCAGCTCGTGCACTTTACCAAGCTTCTTATGGCCTATTACATCTTCGTTTAATGAAGTTAGCGTTTTACTTTTACCTCTGTAGATGTAGCCTAAATCAGCTGGGCGGTATTCACTGCCTGTGGTGTACGCAATCGCGCCATTATTGGCCATGCTAAAACTACCACTGACATATGGGCGACCAATAGAAGTGCCTGACACGGTATCAGTTAAATCAGTGACCTTACCGCGATTGTTTACTTTAGCAAGCTTACGCTTACCAAAGTCATCGTACTGAATAACAAAGTCGCCATCGCCTGACCACTTATAATCAGCCACTGAGCGGTCTAATTTTTCAGTAATATGCTTGATTGATTTATCGTCTAAATCGAGCATAGATAGTGTCGAGTTAATGTAAGGCACAGGGGCGTTGTCACGCGCAACAAAGGCAAGTTCATCACCGTCTTCAGCGTAACGCGGGTTACTCTCACGGCCAGGTAAATCAGTTAGTTGCGTAAGCTCACCTGATTTTACATTGATTTCATAGAGGTCTGACTCAGTTGTGCGATATTCCCACTCATCATTGCGATCAGCAGAAAAAGCCAGTTTTGTGTTGCTTGGATCCCATGCCAGTGGGCCATAATGCTGATAATCACCCGATGTTAATTGGCGTGGTGTGCCACCCGAAACCGGAATAACAAAAACGTGACGATATGAAGGCTCTAAAAAGCCTGCGCCATCAGCTTGATAGCGTGCTTTTTCAAACACTCTCACTGGTTTTGACCACTGTGCGCCTTTTGGTTTTTTCGGTAATTTGACTGATTTAGCGAACGCAGATTTACCTTCAGGAATGCTCATAGTGAAAGCAATTTGTGCAGAGTCATTCGACCACGTTAAGTTTCGTACTGATTTTGGTAGTTGCGTTAATAATGCTTGTTTATCTTGCGCTAACCAGTAAACGTGAAGTTGATTTGAGCCGCTTGAATTGCTGGTAAAGGCAATTTTCTTGCTATCAGGAGACCAAGTAGGTTGGCTGTAGTTATGCTCATCAGAAAACAGTGGTGTGTGTTGACCTGACTTTAAATCGTACAGCCAAAAACTACGCTTGTTACCATCTTTCATGATGTCGTAGCCGCTGCGCACATAAACGATTTGTTTACCGTCAGGGCTTATTTGTGGGTCGCCTGCGTATTCAAGTTGAAAAATATCTTCAGAGACAAACTTGTCGTTAGCATATACTTGAGCCGTCGTTGCTGCGCACAGCAAACTTGCTCCAATAAGAATTGTTTTTTTTAATTGCATGGAATGGTCTTTTTTTAGCCGTAAAATTTTATCCTAAAAGCAGAGCATTCGCTGCGCAAGCACATTGAGATAAAGTTGCATTTACCCCAGTTGAATTGACTCTAAATTTATTTGTACTTGCTAGTAGCTGATTTTAAAGGCTTAGGCAAACTTAAAATAGTCATCCCAACGCGCATCTAAGCGCTGTTTAGCCTTATCTAAATCAACTGCCGAATAAAGATCATTTTGCTGATTAACTAGTTCAAGCTTGACGAGTTTGTCTAAAGCATCATCAATTTCAAAGTCGAGCTGGCAATGATGCTGCGCGTTAAACCACTGTTCAATTTGACTATCTAATTGCTGTGCAGTCATCGCTGATTCGCTTTTTAGTAAAAAGGTGTAGGCAAGTAGCGCTTCTTTAACATCTTCTTCTTCAGCTGCATCGACTAGGGTATGAAAAACCCCGGCGTTGTTATCGAGGTTTTTAAAATACAAATTGTCGGCCAGTGCTTTCATAAAACGAATTTTACGGTTTTTAAACTTGCTCCACTCTTTGAATATAAAGCTGCCAAATACCCCCATGCCGATTGCAAAGGTAATAAAGTGTTGCTGACTCATATGTACTTCTTCACTGCGCCAACCACCCCAAAAGGCAATCATAGCAATCAGGAGTAAAATTGACGCACCTAATTTTGTTACCAGTACCACAGCTCCACCAATCAGTGCTGATGAACCAATAATCAGTTTATCTATTGGACGCATTTTTACTTCGCTATTCGGAAACAGCATTTCTAAATCGGCTTTTGGCACATTCTGGAATAATTTGACGATGGTTGAGTTTGGCTCAAAGCCTACCGGCATTTTGCCTTTCTCTAAAAAGTACTGCTCGTCTTTAAAGCGGATGAAAATGGCAACGCGGTCATAGTTAGTAAACTGAATCTGCTTTTTCTTAAGCCCCCAAAAACTGCGTAGCGTCTCGGTTTTTTGCGATTCGCCGCGACGGTAAAAGACCACTTCTGCAAAGTCATCAAACTCAACGGCTAAACGCACTTTAAATAAAGACTCTTCATTCAGTGCATCTTGTAAGTCTTGATTGGTAATGGTTTCAAAATTGGCAGCATTGAGTACTTTGGCAAACTCTTTTGCAAAGGCAGATTGGTAGCTGGCACGTTGCTCGTTGGTAATCGGTGTTAGCGTTCGGGTGTCGCTATTTGGGTCAAATGGCGCATAGTTATTTTTTAAAGACTCCAGCAGCTCGTGATATTGATAATGAGTCACGCTTTGCAAAAGAGTAGCAAACTCCATAAACGAAGCTGATTGCGGCTCACCCAAGTAAGCTTGGCAAAGATTTATGACGTCGTGTTTTCGAAAAGGGATGAATCGCGCGTTGCTCATAGATTTGTGTAATGTCATTAAAACTGGCTGGGATAATAAAAAAATAACGACAAAATTGCGACCGTTAGTGGCAAATGGCATGAACTTAGACTTTTTTACTGACTAAAACGGCTTATGTTTAGAATATTTACTCCAGTAAAAACGCTGGTTTTTCCCCTTTATAGTGGCTTTATCATGCACTTTTAAATTTGCTTTGCTAATGTTTAATTCATTGCAGCAAGTTGTCGTGATTAATTATGAATAAGCAAGCACCCCCTCCAGAAGTAAAGGCTGAGTTAAATTCAGTACCTCTTGTAGTAAAGCAATTCTTTATTAGCTTTTTTGTTGTCGTTTTATTGATGATAGTCGTGACTTATTTGTATAACTTTAATCGGCTTGAAAGTGATGTTTACTTAAATGGTGTGCTCAGTGATGCTATTAATTTGCTCATTTTGATTTGTATTTTTGCGTTTGTGCAAACTTCGGTGGTTGCTAAGCGCAGTTACTTATTTTTAAGTGTGGGTATCTTCCTTTGGAGCGTCGGACTTACATTTGATTTTTTAGATGAGCTGGTGTTCCAACCAATCTGGGTCGGCATTTATATCGAAGATATTACCCGCACCTTAGGGATGCTTATCACTGGGTTTGGTCTTTATTTAGCGCTTACTGATTTAGCTAAAACCCGAGAGCAGCTCGAAGAAGAGCTAAAAACCGATGTATTAACAAAGGCGTACAATCGTCGTTATTTTTACCATTATGTGCAGCAAAACCAAAGTAAACCACATAGTTTAGTGATCGCCGATATTGATCATTTTAAGGCGATTAATGATGAATATGGTCATGATGTAGGCGATCAGGTATTGATAGACTTTGTTTATCAGTGTCACCAAGCATTAGGAGAAGACGTTCTATTTGCGCGAATTGGTGGTGAGGAGTTTGCAATGTATGTTGCCACAGATGATGCAGATGAATTACATGCTACCTGCGAGCAACTGCTGAGCCTGGCCAGTAATGTGATGGTGACACCGAGTAAAACGCTCAGCGTGAGTGTTGGTTCAGCGATCAAACGTGCTACTGAGACCTTTAGTAGTACCTTGAAACGTGCTGATCAAGCGCTTTATTTGGCTAAAAATCAGGGTCGTAGTCGCTATGTTCATAAACCGTAAGGGACGGTTAAGGGTTTTTGTTGTAACCTAAAATGCAACAAAACGATTAAGGATGAATAATGGCGATTGCAAAAAAGCTTAAGCAAAAAACACGGCAGTTTATTGACTCAAAACATATGCTTAAATCGATTACGGTGGCATCATTTTTAGAGTCAACCATAGTGCCTATTCCTCTTGAAGCTGTGCTTGTTCCGTTAATGCAAGCCCGCCGTGAAAAGCTTTGGTTAATTGCCTTAATGGCGACCATAGGTTGTATAATCGGTGCTATTTTTGGCTATGCCCTTGGCTATTATCTATTTGATGTAGTGGGCGATTGGGTGATTAATACCTTCTCAAACCCTGAGCAATTCGAGCAAGTTAAGCAAAAAATGCAGGCACAAGGCTTTTGGTTTGTATTGACGCTCGGTATTGTGCCCATCCCATTTCAAATTGCCATGCTTGCCGCTGGAGCTACTAAGTATTCGATTTTTCTATTTTTACTGGCAACGGTTATTGCTCGTTCAATCCGCTACTTTGCTCTTGCTGCCGTTGTTTATTACGCGGGTAATCAGGCTGAGCGAGTTATTCAAAAGCACAAAACCAAAGCCTTAGTGGCTATTTCTGTGTTAGTACTGTTACTTTGGTGGCTAAGTACACTCATTTAACAGTTAAAAAAGGTGCCCAGATAAACCGAGCACCCTTACAGAGTAATTTATTGAATGGCTTTTTTTACTTCGCGCCAGTCAATAATCTTAAAGTTTTGCGGTGCCTGTGGCATGCGGTTGTAACCATCTTGCACAATTAGCACCCCTTCAGGGTAGCCCGGTAGTGCAGCCGGTGTTACTGTTAGGCCATCAGTTTCTGATACGCCATCTATTGCTAACTCTAGGTTATTGCTGATTGCAAATTTACCCGCAAACTCTAGGCTAGGGGTAGTGCCATCGATAATTTTATAAAGCACATAGCTGTAATCACCTTGGCTAGAAACCACTAAATAACGGGCATCTTTTGCGTGGTAGATTTCCATGCCTTCTACATCATCAACCAACAGAGCGTTCACGGTTTGCAGCATTACAGGTTTATTTCCAGCTGTTGGCTCAGCGCCAATAAACCAAATACCTTCGTCTTCTTCACCTAAAAATAGCTGTGCGGTTTTATCATCAGCACTGCAACCTTCTGGTTGGCTTGGAACACTAAACTCGCGCACTAGTTGTGCTGATACGCTCTCATTATTACCAGTTAGTTTGTATTGCTGAAATAGGCCTGATTTGTCATTCATAAACACATAGTTGCCTGTGTTTGATGAGTACATACACATACCGTAAATTTCTTTTAGAGTCGTTGGCAGCTCAGCAAGATGTTGCACCTGATTGTGAGTATCGACGCTGTAAACACTGATGCTGTTATGAGTACGGTTACTACCTGCAATCCAGGTGTTCGTTGCGTTGTTGATATTTGCATGTTGGCGCACATCAACATTATTTAATCGGCCTGTTTCTATTGCTTGTAGCTCTTTGCCTGCAAGGTCATACACCATTAAGCCACGGCGTTTATCGGTACCTAAGATCAAGCTTTTAGCTGCATTATTAGGGTTTACCCAAATTGCAGGGTCATCGGCGGCATCACCAAAAGCACGTACTGCATCGGTTTGCGCTTGTGCATTGATGTAAGTAACAGCCGCTGTTTTAGCGCTATTGTGTTGTTTAGCCTGCCCATTTATTTGACCTTTTACATAATGACCTGATTCATCATCGTATAACACGATGTCAGCTTGATTATTGTTAAAGCGCACTGCGGCAGATTCAATCGCCAGTTCACCAGCAAATTGCCAGCTGCTAAAACGCTTTGTGCTATTTTCGTAGCGATGTAATTGGTTATCCTCAGAAGTGGTAAACCATAAGCTGCCATCTTCTGTTGTGCTTAAGCCGCCAACTTCAGGCGCTAAGCTGCCAAATGGCGACATCATAGCAAGGGGCTTTTTATCGGCGCGCGATTCAGCGTCGGCGTTAATTTGCCAAATGCCTAGCTCGCCTTCACTTAAATAAAGAGTTTTACTGTTATCATCAACCGCACAGCCTGATGTTTCACTTACACCAGCAAACTCACGTAATTCAAGGTTTAACGCGCGTTTGTTTACCATATCAAACACCAGTGTTTCGCGGATAAGACCACGAGCGTCTGCCACAAATGCCGATACTGCTTGAGTTGTAGGGTTAGCAAATAAACACACCGCCTCAGGTTTTGCTTTTGGTGGGCTGATACGGCTAATTTCAGTTAGCTGCCATTTAGCTGCTTTTTGTAAGCTAAAAATCACCGCTTGGTCAGCTTCGTTGTCGATGCTAGCAACAAGGTAACTGTTTTTGCTGATTGCCTTAACAGACAGCGCTTCGAAGTTACCTTTTTGTAATCCGTGCTGTTTACCTTTGGCATCAATAAGTTGTAGGCCTTGGCTTTGTGAGCTTAATAGCCAAGTGTCATCAGCAAGGGCTGCCGCTTGTGAGCCTTGCATATTTTCAGTTGTGCCAAAGGCTGTTAATTGGTTTTTGCTTGGTGCCTCGGTTGCCGTTGTTTGGCTACACGCAGCTAGGGTGCTTAGCATTACTGCACTGGCAACAAGATTAAGTGGTTTTTTAAAATTCATGGGATCCCCAAATATACAACAAGGCAGCAATGCGCTGCCTTAATAACTCTTATGTGTATTAAAACGCGTAGCGCAGCATTAACTGAATAACAGGGCCTGCTTCTTCAGACTCCAGTTCATACTCGTCAAAGTCGCGGTTGATTTGGTCATCAACCGTGTCGAATTTGTTAAAGGTTTCGTCTTTACTTGCATCTAATAGGTTTGAGCCCACCAAACGAAGCGTGACGTCTTGCCAGCGTTTTTCTACGAATAGTTCAAGGTCTGCGCCGTAGTGTGTGGTTACTTCTTCACCCACGATACGACCATAAGCATCACCTTGTTTACGGTAAGTTGCACCGAACGAGGCGCCTAAATCAGGTAGATCTTGGATAAAGCCAACGTTAAACACGTAGTCAGATTGGTCGTTGAATTTACGGCTACCGAAAGTGTCATCTACTTCTGAATCAAGCCATGAGTAGTTAAAGAATACCCCTGTGTTTGGCATGCTAATAGCGCTTAGCGGCGTTGATAAATCAAGCTCGATACCTTTTACGTTGCCATCACCGGTGTTACGCGGTTGCAAAATGTAAGTACCATCACCTTCTGAACCTTGTTGGCCTGTATTGGCTATTTCGATAAGGTCTGTGACATCGCGATAGAACACATTGATACCCACGACGCCGCTTTTACCTAAGCGATATTCATAGCCTAAGTCCATACCCCACGATGATTCTGGTTGTAGGTCTGGGTTTCCTAAAAAGTCGTTATCGCCTAACTCTTTTTCAAGTAGAGCAGGGGTGATGTAATCAAAGTCAGGACGACGTAAGCTACGTGCAACCGACGCACTTACACGGCCGTTTTCAGAGACGTTGTAGCGTAAATGTGCCGATGGTAAGAAAAAGTCATAATCGTTTTTAGCGCTGACACCTTCTGCTTTGTCAGTAATGGTTGAGTCAGTTGTTTCGTAGCGCACACCCAGCTCCCACGAGAAGTCTTGGTCTTCGTGCTTAACTAATGCAAATACATCTAGGCGGTCTTCTTCGAGCTTATTGACGCCACCAGCGGCTGCTTCAAACTCGTTGTTAAAGCCTGCCAGTGACAGAGGTGTTTTGCTGAACTGATCCCAGCTAGTAAAGCTTTGTTCACTTTCACCTTCGGCTTGATAAACCGCAGTATCGCGCTCTTTACCTTGTACAAAGGCACCGAATTGAATCGTTTTGTTCTCGCCTGCAAACAAGCTATGTTGCCATTGTAATGACCATTCTTTGTCATCAAGGTCTACGGTTTCTTCTTCTTCCTCAAATACCATAGGTAGTTCAGAGGTATCGATTTCCACTTCTTGCTCGTAAACAGACTCTTCAAAGCTTGCAAAACCAAGTTTGAATTTACTGGTGCCACCAAAAAGGGGTAACTCATAACCCGAGTTGATGTTGTAGTTGGTTTGGTCGATGAAAGACACATTGGCGTTGTCGGTTTCAAGATTACCCCCTTCAACGATTGAGTTATTAATTGCTGTTGGGTCGTCATATTCAAATGAACGCTCATCTTCAGTACGGTCGGTATCAACCCAAATCGCGCTGATATCAAACTTACTGCCATCATCAAAAGCAATTTCGTAGCTGGCATTTAGCGAGGTATCGTCACCGTCGCGAATATCTGATTGATCTTCGCGGTTATCGAATTCTTCGGTTTTGTAATTAGCGTTATTCTCTGGGCTGTCGCCATAGCGTAGGCTTGATTTTTGTTTTGGGTTATAACGACCTTGTAAGTTCGCACCTAGTAGTAAACGGCCGCCAGCAAACTCAGTGCCGTAAACACCGGCAAAGCTTTCTTTTAATTCGCCATCGTCATAACGCAGGCCACCCGCACGTAGGTAACCACCATCTAGGCTGTAACCGTCACGCAATACAATGTTTAGCGTACCGGCAATGGCATCGGCAGAGCGGTTTGCACTTGAAGCACGAATAATTTCTACACGCTCAATTAGCTCGGCAGGAATACGGTCAACAAAGAATGAGCGGTCAGCACCTGCACCAGGTACTTCTTCACCGTTGATAAGCACCTTTGTGTAAGCTGGGCTTAAGCCACGCATACGGGCGCCATCAGACTCTAAAACATCTGATAAAAACGTCACACTCGGTACACGTTTTAATGCATCACCGGCAGTCAGCGGTTCAAAACGTTGAAAGTATTCTTGTGAGTATTCAAGCGTCGGTGCCAGCTCTTGTGAGCGGTTGCGATAACCAATCTCGCCATATACAACAAGCTCTTCAGAGACTTTTACTTTTTTCTCATCGCTGCTTTGTTCGTCTTGTGCGTAAGCGGCAAATTGGCATAAGGCGAGGGCGCTTACTAACGCCTTCGTTTTAAATTGTTTCATGGGTTTGCTCCTGGTTGTCCTTGGTTTGATGAGCAAAGTACGCAGCTTAAATGACGCAAATGTGACAGAAAATCGCTAACAGCCAGTAAAAACAAGTGATTAGAGGCTTTTAAAAGTACTTTTGAGCTGCAATAACCCCATCTTTTTAAGGCAATTACAGTACTTAAAGGGTTTAACAAGGTTTGACTGTCGTTTTGCTGTCACATCATTGAGCTAATATGACCCTGCTGCTTTAAACGCTAACGAGTTAGCATGACAGCGTGAATTATTGTTAGGTACTGAGAATGCGATATAACCCTTTTACTCATCATCGATTTTTAACCAATGCCGTTATTGCTCTGTTTGTAATTGCGTTTTTGCTAAGCGCGCAAGCAGGAGAATTAAAGCCTTTTGCTGATATCGCATGGTTAGATATTTTAGGCGAGGGTGGCATTGTGCTTATGACCCTTACTTGGATAGCTGCGCTGCTTATTTCGAGGCCGCCCGGCAAAGTCACCAGCTTTTTAGTGCTAGGGCTTGGGCTTTTTATGTTTTCAGCTTCCCTTGATTTATTTGATGAGTGGTTACATCAACCAACCAACACGTGGCTTACTTGGATTGAATCATTGCCTGCGCCGATAGGCATGATTTTCACAAGCCTTGGGCTGTATCAATGGCATCAAGAGCAATACGTACTTAACAGGCAATTAAAGCGCCGTGAAGCACAGCATCGTGAGCATGAGTTAGTGTGCTCAATAACAGGGCTGTATAAGGCTGATTACTTACAAGCAGTGCTAAAAGAGCAGTTAAATGAGCCACAGCTTCTGCAACTAGCCGCCATTGATATTCGCGGTTTTGCTGATTTTAACGCTGAATTTGGTTTTATCGAAGGCGACCGCTTACTAGGTGAAGTAAGCGAGCTTTTATTGATGAATTGTCGCCTTAGCGATGTGGTGTGCCGCTATGCAGGAGACTGCTTTATGGTGCTAATGCCAAACACCAGCGCAGTACAAGCGAAAGAGCTGGTGGCGCAAATTACCTCGGCGCTGAGCCATTGTGCATTTAAGGTCGAAGGCGAAAAACACGCTAAGTTTCAAGATGTAACAGCGGCCTTAGTGGGCAGTATGCATGGCGATACACCACAAAGTTTAAGCTCGCGTTTACACGCTAAGTTACAACAACAAAAACAACAAAGAGTCAGCCATTGTGAAGCCGTATCTTAATCAAGGTGACAAATACCTCACCGCACAGGGACTGATCACCACGCTGGTGGAGCTGGCCTTAAGTCGCGGCATTGCACTGCATAAGTTACTCAGAGGCACAGGGGTGTTTGAGCAAGACTTAATGAGTGTGCAGCATCAGTTTAGTATTTCGCAGCAAGTACGCTTATTGATGCAGTTTAAGCAGTTGATGAAGTCCGCCGACAGTGGCTTTTTATTAGGCAGTCAACTAGCAAACGATACCTCTGTTGCCGCCCAAGGCGTGTTACATGCAGCGCATATCGGCCAAGCCTTAAAGCAGTTACACAATTTGCGCATGCAACTAGCTCCTTTGTTATTTAGTTACAGTTATGTGCATAATGAGCAGTATTACATTGTGCTGCAAAATGCTGTGGGCTTGGATGATGAAATCAGCCAGTACGTAATGGAAATTTATAGCGCCGCGTTTTACCAAATTCTTAAAAAAGTGGCGGGTGAGCGAGTCCCTTGTCAGTTTGAGTTTGCCTATAAACGTGCCAGACATAGCCAAGAATACGAGCAGCATTTGGGCCTTAAAGTTGCTTTTGAAAAGCCTATAACCCGCTGGGTATTAAATAAACACGCGCTTAGGCTTACTAACCCCGCGTTTAGTAGTTTTCGGTTTTCACAAATTAACTCGCAACTAGCGGCATTAGATTCAGCAAATAGCACGTTTGTGGAAGCCGTAAGCCGATTAATTTATCAAAATCCGGCATTAAATTTAGACCAAGTAGCCAGTCAATTTGCTATGAGCCCTGCAACTTTCAAGCGCAAACTAAAAGCTCATTGCGTGCGTTTTTCTACCTTGTATGATGAGCAAAGTAAGCGCAAAGCGATTTACCTTCTTGCCATGCGCGAACAATGCAATGAGCAAGTCGCCATGCGCTTATCATTTTATGATATTGCTAATTTCAGACGAGCATTTAAACGCTGGACCGGGCTTACGCCAAGTCAATTGAAGGGCTAATACTCACTTAGTTTTACTGAGTGATAATTGAAAAAAGTCCTTAAGCTCACCTATATGACTGATTGGATGAAGATAAAAATATATCAATTACGGGCAGTTATTTTAATTAAGCTGCGTTAGACTACTGTTATTGATGTAATTAACCGAGGTCTCAAATGATTGAGTATCCTGTTGACCAACTTCCCCAGTTAATTGATGACTTGCTTCAGTGTGACACTACAACGCGTAAAAATAAGTTACTCGCTGATGCTAAAGAAAAGCTTTCTACAGAACATTTATCGTTATTGTTTGAAGCGCTACCTAAAGAACAACGTCTAGAGATTTGGCAATTACTCGATGAAGACACGCAACATGAAATCTTCATTAACTTAGGCGGTGATAGCTGTCGCTGGTTATTGCAAAGCTTAGATGAAGCTGAAGGTTTTAAGCTACTTGACGAAGTGAGCGTAGAAGAATTACTTGAACTTGAAGAAATTATTCCTGAGCGCTTTGTTGATTATGCACGTAAACAACTTGATGAAGTTCAAACAAAGCAGTACGACCTTGCACAGCAATATAACCCAGAGCAGTTAGGTCACTGGCTCGATTTTGATGCGCTAAAAGTGTCGGAAAAACTGACTGTAGCAGGGGCGCGTAAAATTTTTCAAAAAGGCTTACCGCAATACACCGAGGTGATTTATTTGGTTAGCCGTAAGGGTACACTTATTGGTGAAGTGGCAATTAATGCATTATTCAAAGCCAATGATAACGACAGCCTGCTGGATTACGCGAACCTTGATGTATCGGCTTTACATGCTGATGACGACCTATACGAAGCTGCTGAAGTGGTTATTCATAGTGAACAAATGGCGATGCCAGTTGTTAATGCCGACAACAAACTAGTAGGCCGATTGTCAGTATCATCAGCTTATGAATTGCGTCAAGAAGTGACCGACGAAGCCGCTGCAAAAGCCGGTGGTCTACGTGAAGACGAGGATCTGTTCTCAAGTGTCACTAAGTCGGCAAAAAACCGCGGTATTTGGCTTGGTATAAACCTAGCAACGGCATTTTTAGCATCTTGGTTTATTGGTTTGTTTGGCGCAACCATAGAGCAAGTGGTTGCGCTGGCGGTACTGATGCCAGTTGTTGCCTCTATGGGTGGGATTGCAGGTAGTCAGACGTTAACGGTTATTGTACGCGGTCTAGCACTTGGTCAGGTTACCGACTCCAACCGCAAAGCACTGTTGAAAAAAGAGCTAAGAGTAGGGGCGTTAAACGGCTGTGTTTGGGCCTTTGTGATTGGTGTACTCACTTATTTTTGGTTCAACGATGGTATGTTAAGTTTAACAATCACTATCGCTATTTTACTTAACTTAGTTGCCGCGTCGTTATCAGGGGTGGTGATCCCATCGATTTTAGATAAGCTTAAAATTGATCCAGCCCTTTCAGGTTCTGTGATCCTTACCACAGTCACCGATATCGTTGGTTTTGTCACTTTCCTTGGCCTGGGTAGTCTTCTTTTACTTTAAGTGGTTAATGCGCTGGCTAAGACATTTAGCCAGCTTCATTTCGATTATGCTGTTCCTTTACGGGTATTGGTTGCAATTACCTATAATTCCAATAGCACGACGTTTTGCTTTGCCATCAAAAGTCCAAGTTGAATTGTTCTAACTTATACAAGTGACTATTCGAATTTATTCATTATTTAGCGTCTCTATTAAGATACTGGATTAGAACTATTGTCGGTTACATTTATTAATTTAGTTAAAAAATACTGTTATAAAGCATTAAACTTTGTTAGCTTTCTGAAGGTGTTATCACTGAGATAATTGTGGATGAAGAAAAAGTTAGCCATGTTATTGCTGGGATTATCTAGTTTTAATGCCTCAGCCTCTGAAAACTTTAGTGATCATGAGATGTTTTGTGAGCGGCAATCGCAAATTAGTTGCCTAGATTACATTAATCAGCAGCTTGCCAGCAGCGAGATTGGCTCTGCGCGTTGGTATGAGATTAAATCGTATCAGTTAGATTACTTCTACGACAAAATGGAATTTCAAGCTTTAAAGGATAGCGCTGAGCCTTTTATTACAAGTGAAGAATTGCCAGTCGTCTTTCAAGTACAAGTTTACTTTTATTACGCAAAATCAACACACTATTTAGGTGACTCAGAAACTGGTCATAAATATGCGACGAAAGCGTTTGAAAAGCTACAAGCTATTTTTGATTCGTTTGGTAATCCGATGCGTATGGTCGAGCTGGCCAATTTGCAATTTGTGTTTGGTAATAAAGAAACAGCGTTGCAAATTCTTGATAGGGCAGAGCGCCGTTTTGGCAAAAGCAAAGACCCCATTTTTCATTTTGAATTAGCGTCGAATAAAGCGAATGTTTTTCATTCATTAGGGGATATAGATGGTGCACTTGTAAACCGACAAATTGCAGCTGATTGGATTTTAAAAACTAATCATAATCGTAAGATTTCTGTAGCATTAGGTAACTTAGCCCGTACTCATCAACTTCTTGCTGATTATGTGAAAGCTAATCATGTTTATGTGCAGTCACTCAAATTCATGGACACGGACTCAGATCGCAACGCAGTTGCTATTTATAAATTACGCCTTGCTGAAATCAATTGGCAAGCTGGCAAGCCAGCACAGGCTTTAAAGTGGTTTAAACAAGTGCATAAAGAAGACATTCGTCAATCACATGCGAAACTTTATGCACATCTTAGTAATGTGCTTTAGATAGTGTAAAAACACCCAGATTTTTCATCTTCACCTGGCGCTAAAATTTGTAGATGGGTTGAATCGCCTTGCTCCATCAAAGGTTTCATAGTTTTATCAAACTGCTTAGCGGCATGTTCAATTAACTTTGCTTGCTGCTCTAGCGCTTTAAAATCGGCATCATGAGCAGCCATCAGTTTATTGAGCTCTGTAGCCAACTTATCTTGCTCTTTTAATAAGCTTTTATTAATTCGCAGGTGATTCTCGTCTTCAATAACAGCTTTTTCGGCGAACGCTTCTATTTGCTCAGAGTACTCAGTCACTTGTTGTTCTATGTTGCTAATTGGTTGTTCTAGCGCTTCTAGTTTTACTTGCTCATGTTTAAGCTCTAGGTATGCTGCAATTTGCTCGTTATTGAGGGGACTTTCGCTCACCTTTTTACAGTCTTTAAAAGTGATAACGCGATAATCACCTTGGTCGTTCGCTGTACTGGCATTAGAGAGGCCGATACAAGCGGTAGTGGCAGCAATTAAGAGTGCGCTTGCGCTGATGCGTACTAAATTCATAATGATATCCTACAGGGTTATGTTATTTAGTTAGTCGTCGCAAGTATGAAAAAGGTTGTTTAAGTTTTAAATTTATATCCCACACCATAAATTGACTCAATGTAATGACTATTAGGGTCGGCTTGTGTCAGCTTTTTACGCAAGTTTTTAATGTGTGAATCAATACTACGCTCGTAGCTTTCAAAGTACTTCCCTTGGGTCATGGTTAGTAAATCTTGGCGTGAAAAAACCTTATTGGGTGAGGCAATTAATATTTTTAATAAGCTAAATTCATTAATTGTTAGTTTTAGCTCTGCATTATTTACCAGTACTTTGTATTCGCTCGGATCAACAATAATATTGCCCGCTTTGAGCGTATTTGGTGCGGTAGTTGGCATTCGGCGGCGCTTTAAAATAGCCTTTACACGTGCCATTAACTCTTTTGGTTTAAATGGTTTAGTAACATAGTCATCGGCACCGACATCAAAACCAATTAAGTGGTCAATTTCTTCAACCCGTGCCGTAAGCATAATAATAGGCACATCACTGTATTGTCTTATCTTGCTACACAGCTCGATGCCGTTAGTGCCTGGCAACATGATATCGAGGATAATGAGGTCAGGGTTTAGCTCATTAACAGCATCAAGTGCGCAGGTGCCATCGTGAATTAAGCTTGTTTTAAACCCTTCCAGATATAAATACTTTTCTATTAGTTCGGCAATTTTAACTTCGTCTTCAATAACGAGAATATGCTGTTTTGCTATGGTTTCTGACATATTATTACGCCTCTGCAAGCGGGAGTTTTAACGTTATACACAGACCGCCTAACCGGCTTTTAGTTGCATCTATGCTTCCATGGTGAGCTTCAATAATTGTTTGGCAAATCGCCAAACCTAGGCCAAAACCGCCGGTTTTTCTGTTGCGAGAGCTATCGGTGCGATATAAACGATCAAACAGTTTTTCAAGGGCTTCATCGGGGACACCGGGGCCAGAATCTTCTATCGACAAAAATACATGATGCTTAGACACGGTTAAATCTAACCAGACTTTTTGCTGTTCATCGGTATAGCGTAAATTATTTTCTAAAATGTTCTGTAGTACTTGTGTAATACGATTCTGATCAGCCAAAATTATTACGGGTTGCTCAGATAAGGTGGCATTGAGGGTGATGTTTTTTGATTGAAACTTAAAGGCATATTTATGCGCTTGTAAAGTTACTAAGGTATTAAAATCAATCTCTTCCATCTGGTAGTTGAAGCTGTATCTGTCAAGTGTGCTGACTTTATGTAAGTCGTTCACAAGTCGACTTAA
The DNA here is from genome assembly GCF_017808125.1 of Pseudoalteromonas sp. PA2MD11. Classification (NCBI taxonomy): domain Bacteria; kingdom Pseudomonadati; phylum Pseudomonadota; class Gammaproteobacteria; order Alteromonadales; family Pseudoalteromonadaceae; genus Pseudoalteromonas; species Pseudoalteromonas sp. PA2MD11. The sequence continues at coordinate 505,313 of NZ_JADKNF010000001.1, read as the reverse complement.
CAGCGCCACTTCTTCTTGTAGTGAACTTATCGCTTTTTGGTTGGGTTCGATAATGCCATCGTTAATTGCTTCAAGTTCGCCTTCTAAAATAGTTAAAGGCGTACGCAGTTCATGAGAAATATCCATAATCCATTGACTTTGCTGCGATTCAAAACGCCTAAGCTCTGTGGCAATACGGTTGAAATCTTCCGCTAAGGTGGCGAATTCATCACTACTATTTACTGTAATTTTGGTCTCAAACTCGCGCTCAGCAAGCGCTTTTGCGCCTTCTTTTAGTTGAGAAATAGGATTAGTAAAATGACGTGCGAGTAAGTAACTAAACAATAAAGCAATTAATAAACCAATCCCCGCTGTCCACAAACTGATATTAATTTGTGTATTAAGGTAATGCTGAGTAAGCGCGCTGACATGGTTACCGTTAGCATGCAACTGCAGCACTGCAACAACGGCACCATTGTGAGTGATTTCTTGCTCGTTCACGACCTCAGTTTCGGTATTGCCTGCAATCAATATTTTGCCTTTTTCATCAAGCAAGCTGAGGCGTTTTTCAAAAGGCATAAAGTCATCAGCCATCGGTTTATTGCGAGGTGGTGGCATTCCCTCATTTTGCATGTGCTTTTGTGGGGGGCCTTCTAGTGAAAAAGGTCTGGGCTCTCTTGGTTTTGGTCTGTTCGGCGAAAACAATAAACGGCTTGAATGAAAATTACGGTTAATTAACTCATACCACAGGGCTTTAGAGTCGATAAACATGCCAATCGAACCCGTTTGCTGATACTGCAGGCTAATTTCAGTGGCTATACGGTTAAATGCTTCGTTATCTATATCTTCAAACACATTATTGAGCATTCGCTTATTGGTAATTGCATTCAGGCCAAACATGGTCAATACCAGCAATAACGTAATAATAAGATTAGTAATTAAGAGTTTGTGAATTAACTTCATAGATATAATAGTAAAATGTAATAGCCAATATTGAATATACTATAAATGTCTATTTTTTGGCATGTGCATCCTAGTCACTCTATAAAAGCACCACTTTTTCTACACAAAGTCTCTACATTTGTTCTTTATACTCGACGCTAATTACTCATGTTAGCGAAGGGGCACAAGATGACTTTAAAACCTGAACTTTATACTCGTAGAAAAATGCTTAAAACATTAGGTGTTTCAGTTGCTGCTGTGCCTATGTTGGCATTTTTAGGCTGTAACTCAGATACAGTCTCATCAACGGATACAACATCAGATACAGACACTTCAACAGGCACAGACACCAGCACTGATACAGGCGATACAACAACCACGAACGACAGTGATTATGTATCGGGCACAACAGCGCTTATTACTGATGACTTTCCTGATGACAGTATTTTTTAAACATCAACCGCATGTGTGTTAGCACTTACTCAAGCAACAACTGAAGGCCCATGTTACTTCCAAGCTGATTCATACGAAGATATCTCTGATGGCCTAACGGGTTTACCTATGATGTTGTGCTTACAGTTAATTGATAGCGACTGTAACCCATTAGCAAATTACGAAATCTCGGTTTGGCACTGTGATACCCGTGGTATTTACTCGGGTGATACAAGTAGTAGTTCTGATAGCTCACGTTTTGCCGGTGACTTCTGTACTGACGGCGATGCCGAAGCTGAGGCAAGTACGTGGTACCGTGGTTCATTGCTCACAGATAGCAGTGGCCGTGTGAACTTTAAAACGCATTTCCCTGGTTGGTATGCTGGCCGTACTATCCATATTCACTTTAAAGTAGCAAACAACAATAACGATTATGTAATTAGCCAGTTCTGTTTTACTGATGCGTTTGCAAAAGAAATTTGTACCACTCACAGCGATTACAAATCACGCGGTGAACAAGATACAACTCTTGCTAGCATCGATAACGTGTTTGGTAGTGATTATGAGCAGTTTATTTTAAATACAGCACAAAATAGTGATGGCACTTTATTGGCGTATCACACTATTCAAATTAGTTAATTTATTCACTTATCATTGTAGGTTAGGGCGTGTTAGCAATTACTGCTTTCACGCCCTATTTTTTTAGAAGCTATAAGTGATGTTACCGTAAATAAAACGGCCATCTAAGCTGTATGGCGCAAAGCCACTATAAGGGAAAATTTGGTTGAAATCGCTGTAACCAATATTACTTACAGTATCTTGAGGGTACTGATCAAAAAGGTTGTTGGCGCCTAATGCAAACTTCCACTGCTCATCAGGGCGGTAAGCCACTTCTAAGTCAGCAATCCATTTAGCATCAAGTACTTCATCACCATCTTCACTGCTTGCAGTATCAACTACTTCACCATAACGAGTTGCTCGTAATGTTGTTTGGAAGTTTTCATAATCCCATGTTGCAGAAAGGTTCCATTTATCGGCTGGAGTACCTTTTTCAAAGCGTGTGATTTCGCGACGAGAGAAATACTCGTAGCTATCGCCAAGCGCCTCTAATTCAGGTGGATTTTCTTTAACGTGTGTTACTTCAGTGTCGTTAAAGTTAACCGCTGCACTTAAGCGTAAATCACCATAGTTTTCTAAGCCTAGTGAGTAGGTCGCAACAATATCAACACCTTGCGTACGTGAATCAATGGCATTAGTAAAGTAACGAACGCGCTGCGTATTTACTTCGCCTGCTTCGGCTAAAATCGCTTCAACTTCAGGGCCGCTTAAGTTTTCAGACAATACGATACGGTCGTCAATTTCAATGCGATACGCATCAAGGGTTAAGCTAAAGCCGCCTTGCGTAAAGATGAAACCCGCCGTCATATTAACTGACTCTTCAGCGTCTAAATCACGAGCTCCCAGTGCTTGCGCTGCTGGCTCATCAACAGGGAATAACCCCACTTCATTTGGCACACCATTTTCAAAAACAGTGCTTACTGATTTATAAGATGTTTGGGCCAGTGAAGGTGCTCTAAAACCTGTGCTAATTGCACCACGTAGCGACAGCGACTCGTTAATGCTGTAGCGCGAAGCAAGTTTTGAGGTAAAGGTACTACCAAAATCACTGTAATCTTCAAAACGACCTGCTAAAACAAGGTTCCAATCTGTAGTTAGGTAAGTATCAAACTCTGCAAACACCGCAATGTTATGACGGCTTTTATCGGTTGCACTTTCTGGTGAAAAACCAGGTAACACTTGCGCGCCACCGGCAGCAACTGGATTGCCATCATCATCTAATACAGTGAGGTAAGAGGCTGTTTCACCTGCTTTAATTTGGTAGTTTTCGTGACGATACTCAGCACCAATCGTAACAAACACATCATCAGGTAAACCTAAATCTAGTGTGTTGCTAGCATCCATGTTCACTAAGTATTGTTCATACACAAGCGAGCCATCATCAAACTCTGTTGGGCTGCTAACACCCATCGAGGTATTTAAGCTGTTGCTTACGCCAATACCAAAATCGTTGCGACCATAATTGGTGCTTACATCCCAAGCCCAATCATTAGTTTCGCCATTTAAGCCAATTGCAAATGAGTAGTCATCTACATCAGTATCAATTTGCGGTAAGAAACCGTCAGGATACACTTCAGTTAAGTTACGTGAATCTTTAGCGCGACGATAAAAACCACCTGAGTTACCTTTACGGTTTGAGTAACTTGCAAATGAGTAAAGCGACAGCGAGTTATCAAACTCATAACCTAGGTTATAAAAAAGCGCGAAGTCTTCGATATCGGCTTTACCAAAACGGTGGTTATAGCGGTCAAAGTCAAATTCACGCGAATCTAAATCGCCATTCTCATCACGGCTATATTGCTCACGTGCATCAAAGCCAGAGCGATTTGTTGGCTCGTTATTACGTGACTCAATCGACACGTTAATAAAGCCATTATCGCCTAGTGCGAAACCTGCATTAGCACTTGCTGTGCGCGTAATGCCGTCGTTTACTTCACGGTCGCTGCCAGTCTCAAAGCTTAAGTTGCCTTCGCTATCTGTTGTAGTGTTTAGTAGCTGAGGAGAGCCTGCCATTTGTGTGTCGTATTCACCGTATGTGTAGCTCACGCTACCGCCTTCATCGGCATCTTTTAATACAATATTGATCACACCGGCAATCGCGTCAGAACCGTATTGAGCTGCAGCGCCATCACGCAGAATTTCAACACGTTTAATCGCAGAAGTCGGAATATTATTTAAATCTACGGCCGTTGAACCACGGCCAACCGTACCATTTAAGTTTAATAATGCACCGGCATGGCGGCGTTTACCATTAATCAGCACTAATGTGTGATCAGGAGCAAGGCCACGTAAAACAGCTGGTTTTGCGTGGTCAGTACCATCAGCAATGGTGGCACTTGGGTAGTTAAAGCTTGGTAACTGTGATGCTAATACTTGGCTCATATCAAGCTGACCTGTGCTTGATAAATCGCGGCTTGTTAATAAATCGACAGGCACGGTACTTTCAGAAATACTACGAAGGCTTCGGCGAGTACCAGTAACAGAAATAACTTCAACATCTTGAGCGGTGTTGTCAGTTGTTTGCTCAGCAGCGATTGCAGTCACTGATGTAGCTAGTGTACTTGCAATAGCGAGTTGCAAAGGTACTTTTTTAAAAATTGTCATTGTTGGATCCCATCTAACGTTGATTTCGCTTCGCAGTTTATCAATAAAAAAGGAACAAACAAATAACATAAAAGTATACTATATGATTATCTAAACAAGCTATTTAGCTCACTGTATTTACATTATATTAACCTTTATTATGCGCTAATACTGATTTTATTTCTGCCCTCTGTTTTTGCTCGGTATAAAGCAGTATCTGCTGCACAAATTAATGCTTCTGAAGTACGATATTGATTATTGAACTCGCAAGCAATTCCTTGGCTTACACTTATTCTAAAATCACTCGGTAATCCTATGTCAGTAAATGGCATGTTATTTATTTTTATTTGAATATGTTTAGCAATAGCGGCGGCTGTTTCTTTTTGACAGCGGGGTAATATAATAGCAAATTCTTCACCGCCATAACGGGCTGCTAAACAATCGCGAGAAGGGAGTGACTCTGCGATTATACTTGCTACTTTTTGTAAGCATTTATCGCCTTTTACATGACCAAATCGGTCGTTGAATAGTTTAAAGTAATCAATATCGATTAATATAGTGCTAATAGCTTGATTGGTTTGTACGCTTTCTTGCCAGTTCTCTTTTAATGACTCTTCAAGGGTTAATCTATTTGCAAGACCGGTTAAATGGTCAGTAGTAGCCTGTTTAATTAAGCGGTTATATTGTTCTTTGTGTGATGATAAATCGTGTAATACACAAATAAATAAATTATCTGCAACGGCAATGTTTTTTGGCAAGCTTGAAATACATAAATCCGCTTCAAGGGTTTTACTATCGGCACGGTTTATTTTAACTTCGTTTGGCCCAAGACTTATCGGCGAGTCTTTATGGTCTAACCAACTGAGTAGGGTATACATGTATTTATCACGGTCGGTGTCGTGTAGGTAATGTAACAGGTTTTGACCGATTAACGCTTCTTGGTTGTGACCTAAAAGCTGAGCCGCCATCGGGTTTGCAAATTCAAACGTGCCTTGGCCATTAATGATAAACACTCCTTCAGGAATGTTCTGAAACATTTGTGCAATCAGTGCAAGTTGCTCTGAATTGATAGACTGCGGTAGTGCGTTTTTAGCTTCTGATTTAGCAGTGCTTGGTTGTTCATTTTTATTAGTAGACACGTTCGTTTCCTTTTTGCTGATGCAAACGATTTTGGTGTCTACAAAGTTACTTAAAAAAGTGCAAATTAACCTTCTGGTAATCTTCTGGTTTTAAGCTCTTGTTTTTGAAATGAAAAAAGCTCCTTGGTGGAGCCTTTTGTAGGTGTTATTTCTAGATTTTATACTTCTTCTTTATTTTCTACTTGCGGGTCTTCGCTTTGATATTCCTCACCGTTACAGTTAACAGTGAAGATCATACATGCTGTACCATTGTTTTCGTCGGTATCTGAAATATTGATTACCGTGCCTGCGTTTGTAACTTTGTAACTGAAATCTTTAGCGCAGTCACCCTCATGATTACTAAAAGTAGCGGCAGAAAATAAGAACCCTCTTTTTTGAGTTTCTTCATTTAGGGTGTAAATACCAAGACTATTTCTTTCTGTAACAACCCCACCACCAGATACTTGTTGACCATCTTGGAAGTATGTAAATACAGCTTTTTTGTTGCTATCTAATTCAATGTTCACTGTGAAATTGTATACTTTACCTTCACTCATGTTTTTTCCTTTACTTTATAGTTGAAAATTAATTATTCCCAATTCTTTTACAGGAATAATGGTCGCTTCTATTTCGTGTGATTTATTTAAACAGGTGTATGCCTGAATTAATGGGTAAGTAAATTTTATACTTTTAGTTTTTTTACGTATTTTATTTAGAGTTAGTACAGTGTTTTCACAAAAGCTGTATCTATCACTTTGCGAATTTGCTAGTTTGGCTTTTATTAGGTTGATTCGGGTCAGCAATAATGTACCGTTAATATCAATATTATCAGTAAGCAACACATTGCTTGTATCTATAATATCTAAAATTTCAATTGCCATTTCTTCTTTGTTTTTACCTGTTAGGTATTTGATTAGGCTTATTTTGATATCTATTACTCTCCTATCTGATGGCTTACTATTTTTAATAAATTCTAAGATATTATTAATTTCTGTTTCTTTGCCGGTATCATGAAAAAGAGTTAGCTGATATGTCAGAAATTGAAAGTATGTCATCATGAAAGTGTGGTTTTGATCATCTTGTAATCTTGCTTTATTAATTGTTTCTGTTGCTTGCTTTGCTTTTTGATAAGCCTTTGATTTATCAGGAAGATAACTCAGTAAGTAGCTTTGTTGAATTTGTTTATATGCTAATGACGTCAATAGACTGGCATCTGCTGGATATTGAATTAGCATTTCAATAATCTCACCCTCTGCTTGTTCAAATAACATAAGAGCCTCGTTAAAGTTTCCTAAATGTTCTTCTGTACTAGCTAACCAGCTAATTGTACCTGCCTTGTCTCTTAATAAATTTTTATTATTAGGCTTTATTTCTAGTGCTCTGTTTTTAAATTCAAGAGATTGGGTAAAACTCTGTTTTGCTTGCATGTAGTTAAATTGCTTTAAATACAATGAGCCTAACGAGTTGTAAGAATAAGATAACTCCATAATTGAGTTAAAGTCATTAGATGCTAACGCGTACATTCGTTCGCTGTACTCTTGATACCTTTTAAACCAAGGTTCTGTCGCATTGTAGTCGCTGTTGTCATAATGTAATTGGCCAAGCCAAAAGGCATTCGCCCCTGCAAGCATTAAAACATCAAGGTTGTTGGGTTGAATTTTTAGTAATGATTCTAGGCGCGTTCGCGCATTTTCAAAGGCGGTGAAGGCCTCGTCGGTTTTACCTCGAGAGTAGGCGACTTCGCCCATGGCCTCTAAGGTTTGAGCGTATTGAAAACGGTTATTAAATTCAGCTTGTGTATCGCTAAAGTTAAACAACGAGGCTGCTTCTTCGTCTTGATTGGTAAAATACTCAAGGGCTTTGTTGCTAATACCATCCAGTAAATCCATGCGCTTAACGCTTCTGAGTTTATCGGCAAATTCACCGACCATAAAACCCAATAAACTCTCCGCTTCTTGGCGTTTTTGTTTTGCTATTTGTTCGGCGTGATAGCTGCGCACGCTCATAAATGTGGCAATAAAGGTTAAGCACACAAGTGCAGCCGCCGTTATTTGTAACACGCGTTTTTTACGTTTGGCTTTGTTGTTAGAAGCTTTAATTAACGCTTGTTCGTCGCTCGATAAGCTAAACATAGGGTTACTCACAAGGCTGTGTGCTTCTTGTAAGGGTTTACCTTGCGCTAATAAAAAGTCGCTGTGTTTGTGTTCAAGCAGCCATCGCTCGGTGGCAAGTTGTATGCGGCTTTTTATCGCTAAGCTTTGTTGGTGCTCTTGCACCCAATCTATGGCGCGTTGCCAATGGCGCAGCAGCGCTTCGTGGGCAAGGCTAAAGCAGGCTTGCTCATTTTTAAGGTGTGATACAAATAAGCGGCTGTCGACCATGGCCTGAACAAGCTTGGTCGCAGCAGGGCTGGGTAATTCGCTCCAACGTGCAGCGCGGCTGGTGAGTGTTTCGCCATCTGGGTTTAAGGTGATCAGTTTTGAAAGTACTGCGGCAAGTTCAGTTTGTTGGTCTTTGGGTAATTGGCAAAATACTTGTTCGGCTTTTTGGCCGATGGCTCCTTCGATGGTGCCAAGGGCTTGGTATTCAGAAAACAATAATTCGTTGTCTGGGCTGCGCTGTAAATAAAGCTGTTGCAAGGTGTATTGCAGCATTGGCAATGCATCTGGGTTATTGGCAGTGTCGTTACAAAGTTGTTCATCAAGCGGTGTGTGATGCTCAGGGTGATGTTGCCAACTTAAGCCTGCTGCAAGTGCTGGCAAACGGATCATTTGCTTAAGCTCAGAGCGAGTTGGCGCTAATAAGTCAAAATGTGCGCCATTGGCTTTACCTGCCATTAAACTTGGTTGACTCACTACTTGCGGGTAAAAATCATTCCGACAGGCACTAAAAATGATCATGCAGCCACTTGTTGCTAAGCGCTCAATAAGTGCTAACAGCTGGTTGCGCTCGTCATCGTTAAATAGCGGCGATGACAATAGAACTTCGAGCCGGTCGATAAATAAAAATAAATAGGGTGTAGTGCGCTCTTTATTTAGCGCTGCAAGTGCTGCTTTACAGCGGGAAATAACCTGTTCTGGGTCTATTAATAATAATTCAGCCAACTCATCGGCGCTTATATCGCTAAGTACAGGTGCGTCGTTTATTTCTAAATCGAGCAAGGTTGAGGCTAAATCAAGCAGTAAGCGCTCTTTACTGACATCGGCAAAGTCGAGTTGGCAGTAACTGTGTACTCTAATGCCATCGTAGCCATTACTCGACATTAAAGCGGGCAATACACCTGCGTTAACTAACGACGATTTACCTGAACCACTGGCTCCCAAAATTAAGCAAAATGCGCGACCAAACTCAATTTGAGCCGACACTCGCTGTAACAAGGTGGCAATTTGTTTGTTACGACCAAAAAATACATCGGCTTGCTCTGGTGCAAACGCACTTAAGCCAACAAAGGGCGAATCACCTTGCCAACTGGTTTGGCTGGCTTTTTGTTCTTCGTTGAGTGGAAAGTTGATTTCGGCAATAACACGATAACCACGTTTACGAATGGTTTCTATGTAATGCGGATCGCTTGCTTTATCGTCAAATGCTTTACGTAATTGGGTGATCACTTTATGTAGGGGGTTGTCACCGAGCGCCACATTTGGCCAGCAATGGCTGATAATTTCTTCACTTGTTAGTAGCTCACCTTGTTTTTCGCATAGCAGCAGTAATACATCCATCGCCTTGGGTTCAAGATGCTTTGTTTGTTCACCGCGTCGGATTGAGTTGGTGGCCGGAGTAACTTGCCATTCGCCAACGAAAAACAGTGCCGTATTCATAGTGTTATCTTCATTGTTATTGTTAGAAACGCAGTCCGAGTGGACCGATTTTATATTAGATTACGGAATTCTTTGATTAATACAATATTATGAGATCAACAGCAAGCGCCTTGCCTTTTCTGACATTAAAAAATCATATTGATGTCGTGTATATAAAACTTTTTGTAAAGTTTGTTTGACTTTTTGTGTTGCTAGGTTAATCTTTAGTCAAGTTTACTTTACTTTTAAGGTGAGAATAATGAATCAAACAGGATTAACCTTTAAACAACGTAATAAGCAGAACACGCTAAACCTCGCTAAATGGACATCAGCATGGGTGATTACTTTAGCAATTGCCTCATTTGGGCCGCATTTTTTATGGCAAGAGCAGGCTATTTTTAGTGTTGTAGCAATCTTAATTAATGTAGTAGTTGGCATCATGATGATTTTATCGAACAAACGACAACTTCAAGGAATGGATGAGCTGCAGCAGCGTATGCACCTTAATGCAATGGCCATTACCTTGGGTGCAAGCTTGGTATTTGGTTTAGCTTACTCGGTGGTGCAATCAAGCGGTTTAATTAGTTTTAAAGAAGATATTTCACACCTCGTGCTCTTTATGGGTTTAACCTATTTAGTGAGTCTTTTAATGATAAATAAGCAGTTAAACGACGAGGACGAAGAATGAAAAACCGCTTGAAAGTGCTCCGTGCTGAGCACAACTATACCCAAGCGAAACTCGCAGAGCTTTTGGATGTGTCTAGGCAAACCATTAATGCGATTGAAAAAGGTAAATTTGACCCAAGTTTGCCATTAGCATTTAAAGCCGCGCGTTTATTTAACCTGAGTATCGAAGAGATATTTCAGGATGAGTAAGTCTGATAGCGTAGGAGGCGTTTTAACGCCGAATGTTAAATCATTCAGGTTAAACGCCATTTATCCTACGCGATATAAAATCGCTACTACATTTTTGAGAGCTTACAGCTTTGTTTTTTCATCTGCATCGCACTTAACGACCACATTAAAAAGCCACCTAAGAATAATGCCGCCGAAACATAGCCTGTTTGACTAGGGAGTGCGCCCCCAGCAATAGCCATGCCGCCAAGCCAAGGGCCTATGGCATTGGCAGTATTAAACGCACACTGTACAAGTGCACCAATCATGGCATGCCCTTGTGGTGATACATCCATTAATAACGATTGGATCACGGTACCTAAACCAACACTAAAGCCAATAAAGAAAATCACCGTGTATAACAGCCAAATATTATGGCTAGCGCTTACATAACTAGCTGCAAATACCACTGCACCAATCAGTGCTGCGCCTGTGGTTTTCAGCGGTGAGTGGTCGGCGGCTTTACCTAATAGGTAGTTACCTAAAGTACAACCAATACCAAACATGATCATCGCAATAGAGATAGTGTAAGCAGGAGTATGGGTGACTTCTAAAATAGTGTCGGCAATGAACGTGTAAACACAAAATACACCACCAAAACCAATAATGATGATACCTAGAATGGTCCATACGAGCTTGTTCTTTAATACACTTAACTCATCGAGAATCGATGTTGGCGCGGTATTTTTTACGTTAGGTACGTATTTCACAATCAATACCAAGGCAACTAACGCAAGTACAGCGGTGCCTGCCAAACAATAACGCCAGCTAAAGTTTTGCCCCACTAAGGTGACCATGGGCACACCAACGATAGTGGCAATGGTTAAACCCATAAACACTTTTGACATAAAGCTTGCGCGTTTATCGGCAGGGGCGATGTCGGCAGCCAATAAAATAGCAGCGGCGAAGTAGGCACCATGTGGTAAACCACTTAAAAAGCGAAATAAAATAAGTTGCTCAAGCGAGTTTGCAAAAGCACTTAAGCCATTGAATAAAAACATCATGCTGACAAACATCAACAGTGCATTGCGCTTACGCATGTTGGCGGTTGTGATCATAAATAGCGGTGCACCGACGACGACGCCTATCGCGTAAGCACTAATGGCATAACCACTTTGCGCTGGCGTAGACGAAAATGTTTCGCTGATCAGGGGCAACATTGGCATCATAGAAAATTCTGATAGGCCTAAAATGAATGTGCCTAAAGCCAATACTATCAGAATGGTAAGCGTGCTTGCGTTGCCTTGGGAGTTGGCTACGTTAGTCATGTAATTCCTTTAAAATAAATTTAAAAACAAAATAGATTTTTGATAATTGAAAATGCCAGTAACAAATACTTTGTTCTGGAGTAGAGATGTGTGCCCAGAGCTATTGTAATACAAATTAATGGGGTTGATACAGTACTTTTTGGAACGTTCTATGTTTGTTTGCTATAAGAAAATAACCTGAACTTCTTAAGTCTTTGCTGTTCAAAATAAATACAGAGAAAAAGCCAACTATACTTGGTTAACTAAATTGGTTTGAAGGAGAGTGTAATGAAGAAGATATTTGCTTGTATCGACGGTTCATGCATGACCGATGCGGTGACAGAAGCGGCTATTTGGATTTCTAAGCGCTCCAGCCATCCAATTAATTTTCTGCATGCATTAGAGCCACCTTTGCCGCAAGGCAGTGATGATTTAACCGCAATTATTGGTTTAGGTTCGCAAACCTCATTGTTAGAGCAATTGGCAAAACTTGAGCAAGAACGCAATAAAGTGGCGTCGCAGCATGGTCAATTATTGTTAGATGAAGCAATGAAAAAAGCCGAGCATGCAGGCCTAACCGAGATTGAGCAACAGCAGCTTTCAATGAGTCTTGTTGATGCTTTACTTGAACATGAAGACAATACCCGTGTGATGATTATTGGCCGCTCTGGTAAAGGCCATTACGATGATTTTAAAGTACTGGGATCGCATATTGAAACGCTGATCCGTCAGGTGCATACCCCGGTTGCGATTGTGCCGCCGCAATTTCATGAGCCTACAAACTTTATGCTGGCTTATGATGGCAGCGAAAGTACCGACAAAGCGATTACACAAATTATCAATGGCGGGATTTTATCCGGCTTAGATTGCCACTTGGTGATGGTTGATAAACAAGACGGTCACTGTCAAGACAAACTCGATACTGCCTCAGCAAGGCTGGCTGAAAACGGCTTTAATGTGAGAGCGCGCATGCTCGATGGCGATGTTTACCAAGCGCTGTGGCGATATAAAAGTGACCACGCCGTTGACTTAATGGTGATGGGCGCATTTGGTCACTCTAAATGGCGGCAGTTCTTTTTAGGCAGCACGACCTTAAAAATGCTTGAAGATAGCCGTATTCCTTTAGTGGTGTTGCGCTAAGTTATTTACCTGTGACAGGGTGCGACAATATGTCACGTGTTCAGACTAATTAATGAGTTTTATAATCGGCGTCATTAATTATTTGCTTTGATTTTAAAAGAGTTATGAACACGCAATTTTCTCGCCCTGGTTTTTTATTTTCTAAAATCGCTGCAGCACTCAGCTGTGTATTTAGTATTTCAGCCTTTGCTGATGATTCTATTGAAGTGATAGAAGTACAAGGTCATGCCCAAAATAACCATCAATTAGTTGGCTCTGCAGACGCGTTACTGAAAGATTTAGGTGTTGATTTTTCAGCGGCCGGAGGGGTGTCTAACTTGCCGGTGATGAACGGCATGATGGGCGATAGAGTTAAAGTTTTAGTTGATGGGGCTGATGTTACAGCAGCGTGTGCTAACCAAATGAACCCGCCACTCTCTTATGTGTCGGCAAACCAAATTGCCTCTTACAGTGTCGTTGCTGGTGTATCACCGGTAAGCAGTGGCGGGGATAATATTGCCGGTGTTATTAGGGTAAATACGATTGCCCCTGAATTTAGTGATTCAGACTCAGTGAACTGGCGCGCAGGCTATGTTACCGCCCAGTACAAAAGCGTTAACGATAGCCAAGCATACGCGCTAGGTGCCAGCCTTGCGAGCAAACAGTTTAGCTTGTCTTACCAAGGCAGCTTTGAAGATGCTAACAGCTATGATGATGGGCATGGTGAGCGTGTACTTGATACCTTATATCGAGTGCAAAATCATGCTTTAACAGGCTCTATTCGTGATGAGAAACAACAGCTTGTCGTTAAGCTGACCCATCAAAAAATTCCTTACCAAGGCTTTGCAAATCAATACATGGATATGACCGATAACACCAGTTATGGTTTCGTTGCTCATTATCAACGTGAGCTTGAAAATGGTGATTTGCAGGTGCAAGTGAATGCGCATGATGTAAAACACGAAATGGGTTTTTTCAGTAATGAGAAAACCGGCATGATGCCGATGAATACCGATGCACAAGATTACAGTTACCAAGTTCATTGGCGCACTGACTTATCAAAACAGTCATCACTAATGCTAGGGCAAGAATATTACGGTTATCGAATTGATGATTGGTGGCCAGCGGTTACAGGGTCAATGATGATGGGCCCAAATGAATACGTAAACATTAACGATGGCAAACGTGACCGTCTTGCGGCATTTGCGGAGTACCAAAACCAAGTAAACCAAGCATGGTGGCTGTCGGCAGGTGTTCGAGTTGAGCAAGTCAGCACAGATACTGGCGAAGTGCAGGCTTATAACGAAGGTGGCATGAGCGGTATGGCTAATATGGGTTCAATGATGGATATGTCAAAAACCGACGCCCAAGCTGCGATGGAATTTAACCAATTAGACCGTAAACGTGACGACACCTTAGTTGATATTAGTTTACTTGCTCGCTATCAATTATCGAACAACGATGAGCTACAATTTGGTTTAGCTCGTAAAAACCGCGCCCCTAATTTATATGAGCGTTATAGCTGGGGTGTAGGTACGATGGCAACCACCATGATTGGTTGGTTTGGTGATGGTAATGGTTATATTGGTAACCCAGATTTAGAAGCCGAAACAGCCCACACATTGAGTTCTAGCTACACCAAACTTGCCAAAGACGATAGCTGGCAAGTAACGGCAAATGTTTGGTACACGCAAGTAAATGATTATATTGATGCTGAAGTGACTAAGAGCTTTAATCGCACTGACATGGTGCATACCAAGCGTAATATTCTTACCTTTACGAACCTAGATGCCACTCTTTACGGTGCAAAACTGGCGGGCTTGGTAGAGCTTTACAACTCAAAGCAAGCAGGAAAATGGCAATTAAAAGGCTCACTAACCAGTACTCATGGTGAGCGTGATGATAGCAATGAAGACTTATATCAAATTATGCCACTACACACTGAGCTGAGCCTAGAGCACGAATACAAAGGCTGGCAAAACGCACTGAGCTGGCAATGGGTTGATAGTAAAACCCATGTTGATGAGCGCCGCTTAGAAAACCAAACCGACAGTTATCAGTTACTGGCTATCTCAAGCCAGAAAACGTGGCAAAATTTAACCTTTAAGTTAGCAATTACCAACTTACTAGATGAATACTACCAACAGCCACTTGGTGGTGTAAGTATTGCGAATTACAAGCAAGATATGAGCAATGGCTTTGAGCAACTTGCCGGACAGGGCCGCTATTATAATGCCAGTGTGAGTTATAGGTTTTAGAGAAAGCTATCAGCTTTCAGATTAAAACCAGAGTTTCTAGTTACGAGAGTAAAGTTAGCGAGTCAGAGCACGTGTCCGATACAAATGTGAAATAAGCTGCCGTAGGCGTGAAATTTATTTCGCGTTAAAACAAATTGCACAAAGAGAAAAGAATGAGAAGGTAATGAGGTAAAACACTGGATTACTTGTTGTTTTCCTCTAAAGCGCAGCGCCTCATATTCTCTTTGTGCAAATAAATGTCTTTGACGTAGGCGTGAAATTTATTTCGCGATAAAACAAATTGCACAAAGAGAAAAGAATGAGAAGGTAATGAGGAAAAACAATAGATTACTTGTTGTTTTCTCTAAAGCGTAGCGCCTCTTATCTTCTTTGTGCAGATACATGTCTTTGATGACGGCGTGAAATTTCTTTTACGTGTTGCGCGATATAAAATCGCGCTCACCGCTTACCGCTAGGTATTTTAATTTTCCTGCTCAGCTTCTTGCTGTGCTAATTTTTCGCGTTCTGCCTTTGAGATGTAGGCCGGTTTATTGCTTTTATGCAATTTTGCATTGGCACGCTTATCTTTTTGCTTAAGTTTAGTGAAGATCTTTTTTCTGCGGTTCATGAGTCTAACAAACGAATTAATAGGGTGAGTGGCTATTGTACCTTGTTGGTATTTTTAAGCGATCTATTTTGCTTGAATTAGAGATGTTATGTCGGCGTTATAAGCGTTACAATCAAGGCGACTTTCTAAAAACCTTCTTAAACTCTGGAGCTTATCTTGAAACATTCATTACTTGCTGCATTTTTATTAAGTGCTTTCTCTAGTCAGGCAGCTGTGTCTGAGCAAAGTGAAAAGCTGGCTAACTACGCGGTAGAGCAATATCAACAAGCGCAAATTCATACCTTAGAGAATTTAGTTTCGTATCCAACGGTAAATAAAGAAGGTCTAGCGACTCCAGATAACCCAGATTTCATTGGCTTTAAGTCGTTCTTAAAAATGAAAGCGGCGCAGTTTGGTTTTGATTATCAAGATTTAGGCTACACAGTGTTAATTGGCATGGGTAACCAAGCTGAAAAAGTAACCATAGTAACCCATGGTGATGTGCAACCAGCAGACGCCAGTAAATGGCAGCAAAGTCCTTTTAAAATGGATAAAACCTCTGAGCCAGGAAAGCTAATTGCACGTGGTACAGAAGATGATAAAGGCGCAATTTCGACTGCACTGCATGCAATGAAGGCGATTAAAGACAAGGG
This sequence comes from Pseudoalteromonas sp. PA2MD11, assembly GCF_017808125.1. Taxonomy (NCBI): domain Bacteria; kingdom Pseudomonadati; phylum Pseudomonadota; class Gammaproteobacteria; order Alteromonadales; family Pseudoalteromonadaceae; genus Pseudoalteromonas; species Pseudoalteromonas sp. PA2MD11. The sequence continues at coordinate 489,087 of NZ_JADKNF010000001.1, read as the reverse complement.
TATTACCTTAAATAACCGTATTGAATTAATGGTTTACCTTGCAGAAGAGTCTGACTGGGCACCACTCGAAGAGTTCATGAAAACCTATCAGCAACCAAAATATGCTGTCACTATTGATGCTTCATACCCTGTGGTTGTTGCAGAAAAAGGCTGGAGCCTAATTGCGCCGACTTTCTCTGCGACCTCAGCACAAACAGGCTTATATGTCAGTGATTTAAAAGGCGGCGCCTTTGTTAGCCAAATCCCTGAAGATGCCAGCGTGTTAGTGCATAACGCTGATGCGGCGACAGTGGCTAAATTACACGACAATGTTGCTCAGCTTAAAAACGTCAAAGTGGCGATGACTGAGCAAACAAATGGCTTGTTAGTACAAGTGAAGGGGATTTCAGCGCATTCTTCTGAGCCAGAAGCGGGTGAAAATGCCATCGCGCATCTTGCAGAAATCTTTAAAGGTATTGATCTTGAAAACAATAGTGATGGTCAAGCCATTGAGTTTATCAATCAGCTAATTGGCCTTGATTTATACGGCGCGCAATTCGGTGAAATTGGTTACAAGCATGACTTTATGGGCCCGATGACTGTTTCGCCTACCTTATTAAGCCGCGACGGTAACGACATTAAACTGTCGATTAATATGCGTCGTCCGGTAGGTAAACAAGAAGCGGTGCTTAAGCAGCAAATTAATGAAGCGCTTAGTGCTTGGCAAACCACTAATGGTGCTACGTTAAAAGACACTAAAGTTATTATTGGTACGCCAATGCTGTTAGATGGTGCGCCTCATGCAGAAGCATTACTCGATATCTTTAAGCACTTTACCGGCGATAAGGACGCGGGCTTTGTGTCAATTGGTGGTGGCACAAATGCTAAGCTGTTTGATAATGCGGTGTCATTTGGTCCATCAATGCCAGGTAAAAAGTACACAGGCCACTCAGAGCATGAGTTTATTACTGAAGAGCAGTTAGCACTGAACTTAAAAATGTACACTGCAATGATGATGAAGCTAGGTAATATGTAATTCTATAAACTGAAAACGCCGCTTTATAGCGGCGTTTTTGTTTAAAACTGGTGACTCATTCCTTTTTAGAATTGGGCAACAAACTTAAGGTTATAAAGTTCAGCAGAGCCGCTTTCAGTGTAATTCGCGGTTAAATAGTATTTATCATTAATAAAGTACTTACCTTGTAAAACGAGTTCAGAATCATCCAACCCTGCACCTATGGCATAGTGATCGCCGAAGTAGTAGCTGATCATGGCATTGCTTGCTGAATCATAAAGGCTGTCTTGATGGCCAACATCGACGGTAATGTAATGGCTACCGCTTAAATGATTAAAGTATCTGGCAGAGACATTCCAAACGTCGAGTTCATCATCTGTTTCTGCACTAAAACCAAGGTAATCCTTATCGTTGATTTGGAGGTTATACTGCGCTTTCAAGCGGAAATAATCATCACCATATTCACGCACATCCCTATTTACAGAGACTTTTAAGGCATTGGCAAATAAATAGCCAAGTCCTAAGGTATAGTCATCAGTATCATCAACATCGTAAATTTCACCAGTAACAAACCAGTTTTTATAAAATCCTTCACCAAACAAGCCAAGATAATCAGTGTAATCGCTATTAAAGTAATTCACTCGGATGTTTGAATCTGTATCTAGGTAGCCATAATCATCAAGTACCCCAGAGCTCTGCTGCTCCTCAAAGTAGTAATGACTCACTAAGTGGTAAGCATTAAAACTATATCTGTGGTTCTCTATGTGCGTGTAGTCGATACTGTTGAACCATTGTTTACTTACTTGTTGTTCTGTGGCGATTGAGCAGTTTGAATAAGCAAGTGTTGCAAGAGCGATCGGGGCTAATTTTTTAATCATACATATCCTTGTTGTATTTGGTTTTGCTTTATAAAGATAATACAACGAGGCGGTAAAAAGAATGTAATAAAGTGTTGTGGGTCTGTTAGTTTGTGAAAAGGCCAAGCAGTGCTTGGCCTACAGAGATTAATTAAGCGTTGTGGTGAGTGATATTTCGGCATTCATCAGTTTAGAAATAGGGCAGCCTTGCTTGGTTTGCTCACAAAGTTGCTCAAACTTTTCGAGTGAGATTTCTTTTATCTTTGCGCTGACATCAAGTGCAATGTGGCTCACTTCGAAGCCGTCATCAACCTCATCAAGGCTCACTGTTGCTTTGGTCGTTATGTCGTCAGCGACAAAGCCTGCTTCAGTTAGTGCCAGCGATAGCGCCATGCTAAAACAGCTACTGTGTGCCGCTGCAACCAGTTCTTCAGGGTTAGTACCTGGCTTATCTTCAAAGCGAGTGTTAAAGCCAAATGGCTGTTTCTCAAGCGCGCCACTTTGACTAGAAATATAGCCTTTGCCAGATTTAATATCACCAGACCAACTCGTATGTGCAGATTTTTTAATTGTCATCGTCATCTCCTTTGTAAATTTTTTCGACGACCGTGAAAGGCTTTCAGGGTTTTGTGCCGAAAACGGTGAGTTCACGATATAAGTGCAACTTAAACGCCAATATTTCTTTTTGCCTCACGCTTGCAACGTTCTGAGCAGTATTTAACATGCTGCCAATCACGTTGCCATTTTTTACGCCACATAAATGGCCTGTCGCAAACGGGGCAGGTTTTGCTGGGTAAATTCAGCTTTTTATGAGCCATGTCGTTGTCTTTTAAGGCTTATCACATGCTTATGCAGTACGGCTTTTGTGCCACGCTTTACATCATCACGTTCTCGAAATGACCATAATCGCTCACGTGCTTGTTTGGCTGCCTGCTCTATATCGACCATAGGCTCAGGGTAGTCTTCGCCGAGTTTAAAGTTATTAAATAAGGCCTCCATTGGCGGTTGTTGCCATGGCTGGTGGAGATCTTCTATGGGTAAGTTTTTAAGCTCAGGGCACCATGTTTTTATAAATATACCCTCTGGGTCTTTGTCTTCAGATTGCTTTATTGGGTTATACAAACGAATGGTGTTAGTTCCTGTGACCGATGCTTGCATTTGGATTTGTGGGTAGTGAATACCCGGCTCAAAATCTAAAAAATAACGCGATAAAATTAAACTAACAGATTGCCAATGAATGTTCATATGATGAGTCATAAAGCTGACTAGCATAGCGCGCATTCGAAAATTAATGTAACCCGTTGCTGCTAGGCAGCGCATGCACGCATCAATAATAGGAATACCTGTTTGACCTTGCTCAAAGCGCTTTAGGTGCTCAGCAACATGTTCATCATCACGATAAGGGTAGTGCTTGTAGCCCGCATTTTGCGGTGCAAACTCCATGCTGCATTGAGTTTCGAATTTTTGCATAAAATGGCAGTGCCAGTGAAGCCTTGACTCGAAAGCATGTAATGAGCGACGCCAGCTTAAAGGCTGCTTTGCTAAATAGTATTTTAGAGTTTGATAAACTTGTCTGAGGCTCAAGTTGCCAAAGGCTAAGTAAGGCGAAAGCCTAGAGCATGAATCTCTACTTTTGGAAGGACTCGAGATGCCACTTTGGTAGTTTTTTGCACGCTCTTCTACAAAGCTCTGTAGGCAAGCTCTAGCTGCATGAGGACCACCATATTGAAACTGCGGGTCGTGCTTTAGAAAATCATCAACACAGGTCGCTGCTTGGTAACTATTGGGCAGTACTGCATTAAATGCTTGCCAATTTGGCGTTACAAGACGTTGGTTCATCACGCCATGCCAATGTGCTTGCCAATCAAACTGTTTTGGCCGCGCTCGTTTTACACCCCCAAGTGGTGTTTCATACCATGGAATCGCTTTGTTGTTTAGCCAACTCTTCACCAACCAGTCTCGCTCAAAGGTATTGTTTAGGCCTATTTCTTGATGACTATAAACCCCTGCAATATCAAAATCTTCACTAAGGGTTTCTAACAAGGTAATCATTTCTTGATTATAAATGGCGATTTCAGCGTTGTATTTTTCAAGTTGTTGGTTGATGTCTTTAAGTGACTGAGCAACAAAACGCCAGTGCCTTAAGCTGTAATGGGGATCGTCGAGTAATAGGGGCTCAAAATTATAAATGAGTAAGCAAGGCAGGTCTGATGCAATCGCACTGGCAAGTGGTTGATGATCAGACAGTCTTAGGTCACGTTTGAACCAAACAAGATTTACTTTTTGTTTTTTTGAGCCTGCCATAAACGTGGAGTTGAAAAAGTGCTTTGGTGCTTATACGTAGCAAGTTACAACTTCGATTAAAAGCTACAACGATCCACAAAGTTTCCACATTTGTAGCATATTGCCCACACACTTTTGAATGATATTCAGATTATGCTTATGGTCAATTGAATGACATAAGAGGTTCGCTATGAAGCATTTATCTGCACTTTCTGTTTTAGCTATTTCGTTGTTAGCCACAGCGCCCGCTTGCTTTGCTCGCGACCATCAAGGCGGTCCACCCCAGCGACCTGATTTTACGACGATTGATATTGATGGCAATGGGGTGATTGATTTTACTGAGTTTAGTGAGCAGCCTATGCCAGAAGATATGCTGCAAACCATTTTTAATGACATGGATGCTGATCAAAATGGTGAAGTAACTGAAGACGAGTTCAACAACCATAAACCACCAAAACGTAAGGAAAATCAACGATGATCAACAGTGTTTCATCGGGTGCGAATTTTCAGCCCATGCAACGACCGCAAGCAGAGCCGTTAACTAGTGAACAGACAGAGTTAATGAATGAAACTTTAGCTCAGTTTGATCCTGAAAACTTAACTGCAGAAGATGCACAATCTATTATGCAAACATTTAAAGATGCGGGTATTCAACCGGGTCAAGAAATGGAAGCAATTATGGCTGAAGCAGGCTTTGATGCCGCTGAAGTCGGTGAATTAGGTCGTCCTGAAGGTGAGCGTCCTCCTGGTCCGCCACCACCTCCGCCTAGTGGTAACTCACTTGAGCAGGTTGATACTGAAGAAGTTGTCAGTTATTTAGATGAGTTGTTAGCGCAATATTCTGATCAACTGGGAGAAGAAGATAAAGAAGCGATTCTAGCCTCTGTGCAAGAAAAGTTTGGTTTATCTGAAGGTGAATCGCTGTTATCTGTCACAGCGTAAATCACAAAGCGGTCATGATGACCGCTTTTTTATATCTAGCTTTATTAGTCACTTATTAAAGTGACGCGGTAAAAGCCTTTATTTCGTTTTGTGCTGCTTCTAAGCTTTGCTCTGCCCCCGGCATCGCAAGACCTTCGGCATAAATAAAATCAACGTCAGTCATACCCACAAAACCAAGTACATCTTTTAAGTATTTAGTTTGTGTATCCATGTCAGTGCCTTGATACAAACCACCACGTGCAGCAAGTACCACTACTTTTTTGTCTGTAATTAAACCTACTGGGCCTTGCTCAGTGTATTTAAACGTAATACCAGCACGAGCGATGCGATCAATCCAAGCTTTAAATGTTGATGGAATACCAAAGTTGTACATTGGCATACCAATAACAATCAGGTCGTTATCGTTAAGTTCAGCAATTAAATCGTCAGAAATTGCAGCAAGTGCTTTTTGCTCATCGCTACGCTCGTTTGCATCAGTCATCCAAGCAGCCATTTCTGTCTGCGTTAAGTGAGAAATCGCATTGTCGCTTAAATCGCGAGTTGTTACTGAAATTTGCTGGTTGTTAGCAAGCTGCTCAACAAATTGTTGGCTAAGTTTGGTTGAATTACCTTGTTCACCATTTAAAGATGAATTTAACACAAGTACTTTTTTCATCATGTCACCTAAGAAAACTGAAGTTGTGCAGAAATTATAATTAGCAAAAAATAAATTAATAATGCTATTAATCGAGTGTTATGTTCGTTTTAAGCGAATGAAAGATATGCCTAAGTTTTTTTGAGTTAGTCTTTTTTTGTAATTTAATGTTAATATTGTCGGAACAATAAAAAAATGGACTTTACTATGAAGTACTTACTGCTTACATTTTTTGCAGTGCTGAGCTTAATGCCCCGTGCTGCTGAAAACACGCAACTCCCTGTAGAATCATTTGCCTCTTTACGGGCTTTTAGCCAAGTAAAATTTTCTCCTAGTGGTGAATATATATCGTTTATTCGAAATGTGAATGGTGAGTTGGTTTTAATGGTTTATAACCGAAAAACTAAAGAAGCTGATTCTATTATTCGTTCAGATAATCACACTATCTTCTTCGATTGGTATGAATGGGCAAATGATGAGGTACTGCTTTTAGGTGCACGCTACATTCAACGCCAATTTGGCGGTCCTAAATATACATCTACGCGTTTATATGCGTACCATATTAATGGTGATGGTAAGACAAAACTAGCTATAAAGCCTAACTTTAATCGTAATGAACGCCAACCTCAGTTTGCGGATCAAGTGATCAGTTTTTTACCGGATCAAAAAGATAAAATCTTAATACAGGGTGACTTTGATGTTGCTAATTCACCCGGTGTATATGAGTTAAATTTAAACACGCTTCGTAAAAAGAAAGTGCAGCGATCACGTAGTAAAGTCACTGATTGGATAGCTGATCGTCAAGGCAATGTGCGTATTGCACTTAAAATGGATAAAGATGAGTTTGAATATATTCTTTACGATGAAGATAGAGATAAACGTAAAACGTTATTCAAGTATAAGGCATTTAGTCCAGATTTTGTGTCTATTTTAGGTTTTGATAAAGACCCTAATATCATCTACTTTAAGGCACTAAAGAACGGCTATGACGCGCTTTACAAAATGGACCTAACAACATTAAAAAAAGAACTAGTGTTTAGCGATGATAACTATGACTTCGACGGTCACATTTTTTATTCATCGCTTACCGGTGAAGTAGCAGGGTTTACCCACTCTCAATTAGCTGAGGGGATCCGTTACTGGGATGAAGACTTAGATAAGCTTTATACTGGCTTACGCGCTGTATTGCCGGCAGATATGTTTGATATTGATATTATTGATACCAGTAAAGAACAGCGTCAATACGTGGTTTACGTTTCAGGTGATCAAATCCCTGGTACCTATATGCTGGGTGACCGAGATTCTAACGAGTTAACTGCATTTGCCTCGGCATTTCCAGATGTTGATGAAACTGTTTACAGCGGTAAGAAGAGAATCAGTTATAAAGCCCGTGATGGCTTAACTATTGAAGGATATTTAACTTTACCTGTGGGCTACAAAGAAGGTGATAAATTACCAACAATTGTGTTCCCGCATGGCGGGCCAATGGCTCGTGATTACGCTGGTTTTGACTATTGGACTGCGTTACTTGCTTATAATGGTTATGCAGTACTGCAACCAAACTTCCGTGGTTCTAGTGGCTATGGCCATGAATTTGAGATGGCTGCAGTTCAAGGTTTTGGTAAAGAAATGCAAGATGACTTGCAAGATGCGGCTAATTGGCTTGTTAAGGAAGGTATCGCTAATGAAGATAAAATCTGTATTGGTGGGGCAAGTTATGGTGGTTATGCCGCATTAATGGCGGTGGTTAAGCACCCAGAAACATTCAAATGTGCAGCAAGCTTTGCCGGTGTTACTGACCTTGAGCGTATTGTTAGTAAGGCGCGACATTTCACTAATAAAGAAATTGTGCGTAAGCAATTTGGTACTGATAGCGATAAACTAGAAAAGGTGTCGCCTGTTAATTTTGCGAAGCAAATCAATCGCCCGGTGCTATTAGTTCATGGCTCAGATGATAACGTGGTGCCTGTTTATCATAGCCGTGAAATGGATGATGAACTCGAAGACGAAGGCAAAGATGTTACTTACATTGAGCTTGAGGATGGCGATCACTACTTATCGCATCAGCCATATAGAATTAAAACATTGAAAGCGTTTTTAGAGTTCTTCGATAAGAACTTAAAAAACTAGTAGAGAAAAGGCGACCTAGGTCGCCTTTTTTAATACCTGATTCTGCGTCAATTTTATTTATAAGCTAATTCAGCATCAATATTGCGCATTAAGTTGGTAACCCAATTGATATATTGGCGGTGGATTTTTTTGCCATTGTAATCAAGGTTGATCGAATCTTTGTAATCAATAGAGTATTCTTGCTCGTTAAACGTTATATCAACGCGTAATTGGTGTTTACGAATATCAAGTTTACCTAAAATTTGACCTTCGGCATTTGAACGACACGTCCAGCCTAGTTTCATACATGCTTTTAAAATATTGGTTTTGATACTTTCAAGGTCATGTTGGCCAGACGCCATTTGCGGTACAGGGTTTGCGTCAAAGTTACGAATAGGCACACTGGTGCTACAAGCAGAAAGTGTAAGTAGGGTAAAAAGTGCAAGCGCTGCCTTTTTCATAGTAAGTCCTTTTTGGAAATAAAATCAGCGCGATTATGCGCTTTTTTTACCCGAGGGTCTAGGCATCGGGTAAAAACCACGCACTAATTGCACCAAGTAAGCCTAAGATACTGTAGAAAAAAATTAACTCAGCAGTCGTTAAGTAGGTATTTAGTAAGCCGACGCTACCTAGCAGTAATAATATAACTCCGATCACCGTATTACTAACAGAGACATAGTCAGTGCGCTTGTTTCCTTCAGCCATATCAACAAGGTAGGTTTTACGACCAAGGCGAACCCCTTGATGAGCTACGGTGAGTAAAAAATAACAGAGTGGTAATAGCCAAAACTCATTGAGCGTTTGTGGGCTCAGATAAGCAACTAAATAAACGGCGAAACCGTTGAGGGTGACGAGCATTGCAGCAAACACTAATACCTTGCGGCTCGATAAGTCACTTAGTCGACCCCAGATAGGCGCAGAGACTAAGCTGGCAAGCCCAGAAAGCGCCATAAACGTAGCAAGTAGTGAAAAGTCGAAAGCCTGTTCACTAGCAAGAACGATATAAAACGGGGCGCTCAAAGCAGAACATAGCAACAACGCACGAGTGATAATAAAGTGAGCAAATTGTTTATCTTGGTAAAGCAGTTTTAATTTTGACAAAGCATGCAAAAAGCCGTTTTCAGCGCCCTCGGTTGCGCCCTTGTATTCTTGAATGCGACTATAGCTGAGCGCTGCAAACAGCCACATTAAAGCGGCTAGCATTAAAGCAACATACACCCCATTTTCATAGCCAAGACTTTGTAGATACCATAAACCAAGACCAAAGGTGAGCGTTGCAAATCCGGCAAAACTCGCAGCAAGACCGCTAATACTGCCTCGTTGTTGTTTAGGTATGACCTTGCCTAATACATCTTTTGCAGCAATGGAATTAAAGCCACGAGCAAGGCTAAAGATAATCAAAATCGCGATGATAGCAAAACCTGCTGTTGCACCTTGAAGTGTTAAAGCACAAATAAGCATGCCTACAATACACAAAGCTTGCACTATGGCGCCAATCACCCAAACCCACTTTCTAACTGGGAGCCTACGAATAGCACTGGCGATGGCCAGTTGTGGCAACATTGAGCCTGACTCACGAATAGGCACAAGCCAAGCAATAAAACTACTTGGTACATTAATGCTTTGCAGTAGCCAAGGCAGAGTCACTTTAGGGTTTAGCAGGGCATCTGCAAACTTACTAAATAGTTGGCTCACTAATAAAGTAATAAAATTGCCGGGTACCACTTTACAAGCAGCTTCATCAATCGCTTTACAGGCACGGGCATCTTCGGTATTGCTAAGACGTTGATAGATATCTTCTTTACTGAGCTTTTTCATACTGTTTATTTTTATGAAAAAGGGCCGTTAAGCCCTTAAAAATCTTCCTTAGAGTGGCGCTCTGCTAATTGCTCATCTTCATCACCCCAAGTTCTATTGACTCTACGACCTCGTTTTACAGCAGGGCGGCGCTCAATTTGTTTTGCCCAGCGCATCACATGGCTGTATGACTCAACATCTAAGAACTCTGCCGCATCGTATAAATTGCCAAGTACCAAGCTGCCATACCAAGGCCAAATAGCGATATCGGCAATTGAATATTCGCTACCAGCCATATAGTCATGGTCGCTTAAATGACGGTTTAATACGTCTAGCTGGCGTTTTACTTCCATGGTGAAGCGATCAATTGGGTACTGCATTTTAAATGGTGCATAACTATAAAAGTGACCGAAGCCTCCGCCTAAGTAGGGGGCAGAGCCCATTTGCCAAAACAGCCAATTACGACATTCTGTTTTACTGGCGTGATCGCTTGGGATCAGCGCATCAAACTTTTCTGCCAGGTATTGTAAAATTGCACCTGACTCGAACACGCGAGTAACGGGTGTGGTACTGTGATCCATTAAGGCTGGGATTTTTGAATTAGGGTTAACACTGACAAACCCTGAAGAAAATTGGTCACCATCGCCAATTTTAATTAAAAATGCATCGTAGTCGGCTTCATCAATACCAAGCTCTAATAGCTCTTCGAGCATGATAGTGACTTTTTGGCCGTTTGGTGTCGCAAGCGAGTAGAGTTGTAGGTCATGTTTACCAACGGGCAAGTCTTGCTCGTGGGTTGCACCTGAGACCGGACGATTAGTCTTCGCCCATTCACCACCGTTTTCTGCATCCCATTGCCACACTTTAGGTGGCGTATAACTGTCGGTATTACTCATTGAAACTCCTAAATTGTGCTTTAATGAATGTCATTACGAGACTACCATCCTAGTTGATCAGATAGAGCAAGGGAAGTACAGTTATTAATTATGAATAACAAGGAGGATGACATGAAAAAGCATGGTTTAGCCATTGGCCTTGAGCGAACTGGCACGACTTTTTATTTCACAATTAAAGTAGTCGGAAAGCTTACCCACGACGATTACAAAACTCTTACCCCTCTAATCGATAATGCTGTAGCGGCAGTTCCGAGTGCAAAAATAAGAGCCTATGTTGATATTACTGAGTTAGAAGGCTGGGAGTTACAAGCCGCGTGGGATGATTTTAAGCTAGGCCTTAAACACAACAAAGAGTTTTGCCGTATAGCAGTAGTTGGTAACAAACACTGGCAACAAGTGGCAAGCAAAGTGGGTAACTGGTTTATCAGTGGCGAAGTGAAATACTTTGAAGACCCGATCATTGCCACTGAGTGGTTACACGAATAAGGAGTTAAGTGATAAAAAACAGTCAATTAAAGGTAGCAACGTTTAATTTATATAATTATTTAGCGCCACCTGACGCATTTTATGATTTTCAGCGCATTTATAGCGCTGAGCAGTGGGCCAAAAAGCAGCGCTGGTTGGCCGATTACCTTAAAAATCAGCAGCCAGATATTATTGGCTTTCAAGAAGTGTTCAGTATCAATGAACTAAAACAACAAGTTAACTCAGAGGGGTACCCTTATTTTGCAGTGGTTGATGAGCCAACGGTGATTGATGACTTTATTTATCGCGATCCGGTTGTGGCCATTGCCTCACGCTATAAAGTTGTTGCTGTAAGTCAGGTTGAGGCAGAGCAAGATGATATTTTAGCGATGGGCTTGAGCGATAATTTTAACTTTAGCCGTAGTATTATTCGCGCGACACTTGAAGTACCTCACTTAGGACACGTCGATTGCTATGTAGTGCACTTTAAATCAAAGCGCAGCATGTTCCATCACCAAGATGATGAAAGCCACAGCGAACAGCAAAACTTAGTGATGCAGTTAAAATCGCAAGCCCTGGGGCGCTGGGCATCAAGTATGCAGCGTGGCAGTGAAGCAGCGCTGTTACTCGTTGAAATTATTAAGCGCAGAGCGCACACCAATAACCCTGTGATTGTGATGGGGGACTTTAATAATGAGTTACACGATGGTGTGCTTAACCATTTAATCGCTGACCACCTTCGTTTTAGCGGTCATAGCCAAAATAGCCCATCTCGTTCAGATTTTAAACTACAAGATAGTTGGCAACTCTATCAGCGCCATGTTGTAACAGAAGGCGATAGAGAAGCGACCCACTATTTTGGCAGTAGCAGCTCAGTATTTGATTATATTTTGTTATCCCGTGAGTTTGATGCCGGGTTTCAGAGCAGCTTTTTTGAGGTAGTTGATTATCACACCTATGATCAGCACTTGATCAACCCACAGTTTGCCTATGATGATCAAAGTACCGACCATGGCGTTGTGATGGTGACAATGAAATTAAGAGACTAACTTATAGCTTTCAGCTTTCAGCTTTCAGCTGTCAGTTTAAAGCTTAGGGCTCTTTTGTTTATCACGCTTTGCCATAATATAGCCGATGAATGCGCCGCTGATTGCGCCGAATAAATGGCTTTCGAATGAAATATGAACGCGCTGCGGGAAGACACCCCAAATCAGGCCGCTGTATAACACAACAACCGCAATACTGATTAAAATGGCTTTGAATGAGCGGTGCATAATGCCGTAGCTAATTAAATAGCCCCATAAACCGTAGATAACACCACTTAGTCCTACATGAATATTGCTGCGGCCAAATAGCCATACTAGTAATCCACCAATGAGCGCAGTGCCTGCAAACACCAGCCAAAAGCGTTTAACGCTAAATTGGCAAACTAGCCAGCCGAGAATAGTAAATGGCACTAGGTTACTAAAAAGGTGTGCCCAGCCACCATGTAAAAATGGCGCAAAAAACACCCCTGATAAACCAGACATTTGCCTTGGCAAAATACCTAAACCATTTAAGTTTATGCCGGGTAGGGTATTAATTATTTGCAGTACCAAGCACACCAGCATAATGCCGAAAATTGCGAATCGCTTACTACTGATAGGAGGAATTTTGACAGCTTTTTTTTCAGTCATGATGAGAAGCTCTTAAATCAATGTGACCGAATGAGTATAACTTATTAAAAGTGAAGGTAAACACCTTGATATGCAAGGTGTTTACTAAATGTTTAGGGCATGTTGACCTTGTTTAACCTAATTTGGTCAGTAGTTTTTTCGCAGCAAGCTCTGAGCTTGCAGGGTTTTGCCCGGTGATTAGTAGGCCATCTTCAATCGTAAGCTCGCCCCAATCATCGGTTTTTTGATACTGACCTCCTTGTTTGATTAACTCATCTTCAACAAGTAATGGCACAACATTGGTAAGTTTTACGGCATCTTCTTCTGAATTACTAAAGCCAGTTACTTTTTTATCAAACACCACAGATTTACCAGCTGCATTTTTCGCATTCAGTAATACTGCACTGGCGTGACATACTGCACCCACTGGTTTCTCTGAGTTAAGAAATTGCTCTATCAAGCTAATTGAATCTTGGTTATCAACTAAGTCCCATAACGGACCATGGCCACCAGGGTAAAATACCGCATCAAAATCATCGGCTTTAACTTCAGCCAGAGGTTTAGTGTTAGCCATTAAAGTTTTTGCCGCACTGTCTTGCTCAAAACGTTTTGTGGCATCGGTTGCTGCATCAGGGGCTGCACTGTTTGGATCAACCGGAGGTTGGCCACCTTTAACAGAGGCTAAAGTTACCTCTGCACCAGCATCAATAAAGGCGTAGTAGGGCGCCGCAAATTCTTCAACCCAAAAACCCGTTTTATGACCTGTATCGCCAAGTTCATCGTGTGAAGTAAGTACCATTAAAATTTTCTTAGCTGACATAGTGAATCCCTTTTTGTGAATTAAACATCGTTGATAAAACTATAGGGGTGAGAATTGAATTAAACAACGCTGATAAATTTGACTTCATTGGTTTAATAATTGATACAATAATTCAGGTTAGATTAGGAGTTTGTATGAAAGTATCGTTTGAGCAGCTAAAAAGTATGGTGGTGTTTGCCCACATTGTGCAGCAAGGCAGCTTAACTAAAGCGGCTCAACAACTTGGTTTATCAAGGGCTGTTGTTAGTTATCATTTAAAGAAATTAGAACAGCAATTAAAGCTGACGTTACTTAACCGCTCAACGCGTACCATGACCCTCACCGAAGCAGGTATGGCTTATTATGAACGTTGTCAGGCTATCACCGAGCACGCTGAGGCTGCTAACTTACACCTTGAAAACTTAAAGAGTGAACCGGTTGGGGTTATTAAATTGAGTTGCCCGGTGAATGTAGGCTTGCAACTTGTGGTACCGGCACTTGCTCAGTTTAAGCGTTTGTATCCGAAAATTGATATTGATTTACAGCTTAGTGATGATGTGGTTGATATCATCAAAGAAGGCTACGACTTAGCGATTAGAGGCGTGGCCCTTGAAAGCTCAAACTTACAAGCCACTAAACTTGCAAGTATGGCGACTTGCTTATGCGGTTCAGTCGATTACTTTACAAAATACCCTATACCAAAGAGCATTGCTGATTTAGCAGAGCATACATGGGTGGTGTATCAACCAAGTAGTGCTGTTGTCACGCTCGAAAAAGAGAAACGCCGCTTTGAGGTGGCAGTTAGTGGTGGCATAAGTACCAATAACGCTGCTGCACGAACTGCCTTTGTAGAAGCTGGGCATGGCTTAGCGAAAATCCCAGTTTATGACGCATTGCCAAGGATCAAAGCAGGATTGTTACGCACAATCTTAGATGATTACAAAACTGCTGATATTGAACTTTATGGCGTATTCCCGCCAGGGGCGGCGGGAAGTAAAAAAATGCGGGTTTTACTCGATTACTTGAAGGATTATTTTACTAATCAAGTAGCCACTATGACGATTTAAACAAGCGTGCGATTAAATAAAGCAACGGCTTGTTGATACATGCTGATGGCAAGGGCTGGATCGTATCGGTCGCCTTCGTCGCGCATAAACGCATGTTGGGCGTTCACTTCTTGCCACTGGTAATTAATGCCTGTTGCCACCGCTTGTTGGTAAATTTTAAGGCGGCCTTCTTTTGGTACATGTGGGTCTTGTTTACCCCAAACAAAGTGGATCTCACCTTTGATATCTGCCATGCGCTCAAAAGAGTTATTACTTGCTTGTGCTGGTAAAGTATCGCTGTGTATATCTGTCGCGTATAAACAAAAAGCGGCTTTGATACTTGGGTTTAATGCAGCACGGTATGCAAGGTGACCACCAATACATACGCCCATAGCACCTACATTTCCTGTGCTGTAATCTTGCTGGCGTGCAAATGCAATTAAGGCGTCAGTATCTGAGTCATGGCTCTCAAGCGGTTTTGCCCATTTGTCGGCATTGCCTTTGTCTTTACCAGCATCATCATAGGCAAGTACTGTCCCAATAGGATTTAACTCATGAAAAACTTCTGGCACTAACACGACAAAACCATGACCAGCAAGTATTGCCGCAGAGCGTGCAATTGGTGCTGTTTCTTGGAAAATCTCAGAATAGAAGATAATACACGGGTATTTACCTTCTTCTACAGGGCGATAAATACTGGTGCGCATTACGCCAGTGTTGGTCGCTATGTCGTGGCTGTGGTGCTGAATAATCATGTTTATCCTTGTAAAAAACGGTTTAGCTAATAATACCTCAGCCCCACCTTTTGGACGAGTAAAAGCCCTTGAAATTTATTGATGCTCAGTTAACTCTCTGAGGCAGGATACTGCATACAGCTTGCGTAATAGGTAAGGGTAGCAGGCCAGTCAGAGAAAATAGCCATCACACCCACTTGCTTAGCAAGGACGTCTATCACATTCATCATTTGCCCATCTTGTTTAATTACACGGGCAATCGACTGGTAATAATAGCCACCACCATTATTTAATGGACCAGAGCGCTCTAAACTCCAAGTAATGATGTTCAGCCCTGCTTGTTTAGCTTTGATTGCATAAAGCGATGGCACGATTTTACCTGACTCATCAAGGCTTAAAAGCATCCACATTGGTGGTGCGATAATGCGTACTCCCTCGTTATACAGAGCCAGCATTGATGGCTGCCAAGTTGTTTCATCCATAGCATCAAAGTCAGCTTGCCCATCTCGGCCATCAAGATAAATACTGTTGTTTGCAAATTCAGGGTGATTGTTTAGCCAATACTTCACATCTTCAAGATTAAATGATTGCGGATACACATCATCGCTATTCACACCTAAAGCTCGGTACTCATCAAGCATTTTTTGCGCATAATCTTGCTGGCTAAAACCGTTAAATGGCATGCTAACTTCTGGGCTTTTTAGCTCGGGTGTCATTTTTACACCTAGTGATTTGAATAACTCAATGCTTTGCTGGTGGGTCATAACAGTGCCACTGTTTGTGTATAAATCAGTGCGCCAGCTTGGTGTACCTTGCATATATTCTGCGACGGTTTTGGCGTTTGGGTTGGCGCCATCCATTTTAGCCTTTAAGGTTAAAAACTCAGCCTGGGTGATATCGCTGGTACAGCATTTAGCCTGAGCTGGTTGGCCGTCTTTGGCTGGGGTAAAAGGTTGGCTGCATTTTGCAGCCAGATCAGGAATCGCTAAAATGTTGGTAGTGGTGTGTAAATCACACTGTGAATGGCGACACACGAGTTGTTTGTCTTTAGTAAAAGCAACGTCACATTCAAGTACGCCAGCGCCCATTCTTGCAGCGGCTAAATATGACTCTTTGCTATGCTCAGGAAACTGCATGGGGGCGCCGCGATGACCAATTACAAAATCAGTTTTATAGAAAGGGCCATTACCGCATGTCGCAAGTTGCTGCTTTAAAGGTCCATCAGTCATCTTGTCGATTAAATAGTAAGGCCTAGCACCCACTTGCACTGCCTGATCCACTGGCAGATTCTTACAGCCTTGAATAACGAAAACTAAACAACATAAAACCAGTGCGCGCATAACAGCATTCCTCTAATCTAATAGAGTTTAGCCTATCATTGCTCCATGGCAGTTTTATTAAGTTTTTGATTTATAATAAGTGCTAATAAGATAATCGCTGCGCCGATGGTAAGCTTGATGATATCGGCATCACGATTCCATATCACAATGTTAACGATGATCCCTGCTGGGATCAGTAGATTATTCATGACAGCCAAGGCACCTACATTGACGATGGTCGCGCCTTTATTCCAAGCGAAATACCCAAGCCCTGAAGCAATCGTGCCTAAGTAAATTAACACGCCCCACTGTGTAGTAGTGGTGGGTAGCTTACTGGTATCACCAAATAAACCGTAACAAATCAGCGCGACAATTAAAGCGCCAATAAAGAACCAAGCAAACACCCGAGAGTGGGGGAGCTGCTTATCTTGCATTAAACGTTTGTAGGTTACTTGCCCAGTGGCAAAGCAAATATTGGCAGCCTGCACCATTAACATACCAATGAGATAGTTTTCATCGACGCCTTCATAGCGAATAGCAACGGCGCCTAAAATAGCCAGTAATGCGGCGAATAAAAACTTGGCATTAAAACGTTTTTCAAGCAAATCGTTTAACAAAGTGATGTAAAGTGGCGTCATTACCGTGAATAGCAGTACCTCGGGCACGCTAAGGTACAAAAACGAATGGTAATAGAAGCTGTACATTACACCAAGTTGTACTGCGCCAATTGCCATGAGCTTTAGGGCTAAGGCTTTAGGAGTTTTACGCCAGTGTAAAAAGGGCAAAAATACGCAAGTTGCCAAGCCAATACGCATTAATACACTAAACCATGCATCCACTTGGCCTGCTAAATAGACACCAATAAGACTAAACGAAAAAGCCCAAAGCAGGGTTACAGCAAATAAGTAGGTCATGTTTGATTAATTTGTCATTTTAAAAATTGCACTATAACAAAAAGCCCGCATTAATTGCGGGCTTTCATCATTTTGCGAATAATTTTAGATTATTCAACTAAACCACGACGCTTTAATAGTGCGTCTGTTGTTGGTTTTTGACCACGGAACTCAATGTAGCTTTGCATTAAGTCGCGGCTGTTACCTTTTGATAAAATCTCTTTACGGAAATTATCACCGTTTTCACGTGTTAAGCCACCTTCTTCGGTCATGTGTGCAAACGCATCTGCTGCGAATACTTCAGTCCAAAGGTAAGCGTAATAACCTGCTGAGTAACCACCAGCAAAGGTGTGGCTGAAGTAGCAAGACTTATAGCGTGGTGGTACTGGGTAGTAAGCAATACCATGCTTGTCTAATGCATCATGTTCAAACTTTTGCACGTCTGTAATGTCAGCATCAACACCAAATGAGTGCCATTCCATATCAAGCAGTGCCGCAGCTAAATACTCGGTTGTATCAAAGCCTTGGTTGAATTTTTGTGACTCAAGTACTTTATTTAAAAGCGCTTTTGGAATTGGCTCACCTGTTTTGTAGTGCTTGGCATAGTTTGCCAGTACTGTTGGTTCAATATTCCAGTCTTCGTGTGCTTGTGAAGGGAACTCAACAAAGTCACGAGCAGTGGCTGTACCCGCTAAGCTTGGGTATTTAACATCAGAGAATAAACCGTGTGCAGCGTGACCAAACTCATGGAACATAGTCGTTACTTCAGAGAAAGTCATGAGTGTCGGTTGGCCTTCAGCTGGCTTAGGAATGTTCTGTGCGTTGTAGATCACAGGCATAGTGTCTTTAAGACCGCTTTGGCTAACATAAGCACTCATCCAAGCACCACCACGTTTACCTTCACGTGCGTAAGGGTCCATGTAGAATAGGCCAATAGCGCTGCCGTCTTCGTTAAATACTTCAAACACCATGACGTCTTCGTGATAAACCGGTAGATCTTTACGCTCTTTAAAGGTAATACCGTAAAGTTTGTTCATCGCAAAAAATAGGCCGTCGTGGATCACTGACTGCATTTCAAAGTAAGGCTTAACTAAAGCTGGGTCTAAGTCGTACTTCTCTTGGCGAACTTTTTCAGCGTAAAACGCCCAGTCCCAAGGTTGAAGCGCAAATGTTTCACCTGACTTTTTGATTACTTGCTGGATTTGCTCTGCTTCTGCTTCTGCTTTAGCAACCGCTTTCGGTGCTAAGTCATCAAGAATGCCGTAAACATTTTCAGTTGTTTGCGCCATACGGTTAGTCATTACATACGAAGCCCAGTCTTTATAACCAAGTAATGCCGCTTTTTCTGCACGTAGCTTGGTCTCTTTGATGATAATAGGGCTGTTTGTTGCTTGTGCACGTGTTGAAGACGTTGTCCAAATCTTTTCACGAAGCTTGCGGTTTTCAAGGCTTTGTAAGATAGGTTGGCGAGTCGTGTTCACCAGTGTGATCATGTAACCTTCTTTACCTGCTTTTTTGGCAGCAGCTGCAAGGCTTGCAATTTCACCCTCAGATAAACCAGCTAGCTCGCTTTTATCTTTAACTAAAATCACATCTTCTTTAAATGATTTTAAGATATTTTGTGAAAACTCAGTTGAAAGCTTGGCAAGCTCTGCGTTGATTTCACGCATTTTTGCTTTTTCAGCCTCAGTTAGTTTTGCACCTGCGTTAACGAACTTTTTGTAGTAGTAATCAACAAGGCGTTGATCTTCAGCATTTAAAGACGCTTTGTTGTCGTAAATGCTTTGTACGCGAGCAAATAAAGCTTTGTTTAAGTAAATGTCATCAGTGTGAGCTGACATAATCGGCGCCATTTTCGCGGCGATACGTTGGTACTCACTGTCAGAGATTAAACCCGATAGATTAAAAAATGCCGCAGACGTACGGTCTAATAGTTCACCAGAGTACTCCATAGCAACAAGGGTATTTTCAAATGTTGCTGGTTCTGGGTTGTTTGCAATCTTTGCAATTTCAGCTTTTTGCTGTGCGATGCCTGCTTCAAACGCTGGCTCGTAATCTTTGGTAGAAATTCTATCAAACTCAGGGGCCATGTATTGTAAAGGGCTTGGCTTGAAAAGAACGTTTTCAACATTAGCTGTTTGTGTTTCAGCGGCAGTTTCAACTTGAGTTTGAGTGTCGGCTTGTTGTGAACTACAAGCAGATAATAAAAGCACACTAGCAATCGTAGTTGCTACTAAGGTCTTACGCATGAGAGCTCCAAAAATGTGGATAAATCTTTTCTAACTTATCAAATTTTTGGCTAGAAACAATCAAGTTTGTCGTCTGAATGGGGAATTTGAACGCAAATAATGTGATGGAGGGGATAAATGTGCGTAAAAAGCCATCAATTGTGTATTAATGGCTCACTTAAGTAAAAAGTGGCACTAGCTGCCAGTTTAAATCTTGTTGGTAATAAATCACCATAGGTTAGTTGTAACCCAACACAAACTTTTTCTCTGAGCCAAAGCTTTCTGGCATAGCGTTGCCAAACTCTTTGTTAATTAAAGTCAGTGAGTGTTCTTGCTCAGCAAGTAAGTTTAAGATGCGGTTACGATACTCTAAACTTGATTCAAATAAGTTTAGATCGACCAAGGGTTGTAAAGTGGCAAGTTTTTGTGTGAGTGTCATTTGTGACATTGTGTTCTCCTCGTGCTATTCAAAGCCTGTGAAACCTCAAGCTCTCTATGTATATAGCAGCTGTAGTCTAAAATAGTTAATAATTAGCGCATATTGCGCATAAAGAACTTAGTATTTACCAAGTTTTCACCTATTATGCCGTGCTAAACTTAGTCACAACTGAATCAAACTCATTTTTTACTAGGAATGTTAATTTATGACCCTTGCTGATTTGCAATCTGCACTATCGTTTGCCTTGTTCACCTACAACGATGTGCAAATTACTGTGCTAAAAGTAATTCAAGTGCCTTTGGTGCTGTTTTTAATGTGGTTTGTGGTCACCTGGATTGGTCGATTAATTAAAAAAGCATTGCAGGCAAAAAACCTAGGTCCTGACACAGTTCACCTGTTCACGCGTATTTATCTTGTTGTTACTATTGCTGTGCTCGTGTTTACCTCGCTCGAGGTACTCAATATTCCTTTGACGGCGTTTGCATTTGTTTCTGGTGCCATTGCTATCGGTGTTGGTTTTGGTGCGCAAAACATTATTAATAACTTTATTAGTGGTTGGATATTAATGTGGGAGCGGCCAATTCGTATTGGTGACTTTTTAGAAGTAGGTACTGCAAAAGGGGTTGTCGAGACTATTAATACCCGTTCAACCCGTATCCGTCGTAACGATGGTGTGCATATGCTGGTACCTAATAGCCATTTATTAGAAAACACGGTAACTAACTGGACCTTAATTGACCGTAATGCTCGTTCGTTTGTAAATGTTGGCGTTGCTTATGGTTCAGATGTGGTATTGGTTGAAAAGCTGATGAAGCAAATTCTTAATGAGCATCCAGCCATTTTAAAAACACCTGCATCGTCAGTATTATTTGATGACTTTGCTGATAGCTCTTTAACTTTTAGCGCTATTTTCTGGGTATGTGCTGAATCAGAAGCACCGCTTCGCCAAGTGCGCAGTGAGCTGCGTTTTAGCATCTATAAAGTATTTGCTGAAAACAACATTACTATCGCATTCCCGCAGCGCGATATTCATATTGATGGTGAAATTGCTTTAACAAGGCGTAACAGCCAAAAATAAAAAAAGCGGCTAAGCCGCTTTTTTATGCTTGTTCATTGAGTTTTTTCAGCTTCAAAGCAAGTAACACCATCATTATGCCAAACACGATTGCATAGCTTGCTACTAGCCACAGGAGGGTGATTATGCCTGCGCCTGGGTTAAATATCAGGTAGCCACCAAAGATTATTGAAATAATACCGCTACCAATTAGCAGCCACTCATTACTGATCTCTTTACGTAGTTTACTCGCAATCAATATTTCAATTACACCGATAGCAATGGCCCATGCGGCAATAAAGTAGAGCATTAAAATAGCCGTTACGTTGGGAGCAAACAGGGTTACAAGTGCAGCAGCAATTGAAATTAAACCACCCACTAATAGCATCCACCAAAGTGGGTTTTCATTTTTTGAAGCAATAGCTAACCAAGTCCTAATGGCACCATCGACAAAAAAGTAAGCGGCGAAAATAAACATCAGAATCGCTAGTGAAGCTTCTGGGGCAAACCAACCACATAAGCCAAAAACGATGGCAATGGCGCCATGGATCATTAATGACCACCAATGAGGAATGAGTGAACTTGAAATCTGCATTATCGTTTTCCTTTGCTTTAGTCTCTATATAACTAACATCTCAGCGCTTACTTGCAAAGATTTTTAATTATTTTTTGTACAGTTACACAAACCATGCTCTAATTTAATTAGCTGAATATTTCAGCGATTTAATGTTTATCTAACAAGGAATAAAGCGTGAGCCGTTGTAATACCCAGTTTTCATTACAATTTAGTAAATTATTAGTGTGTTTTTTACTGTTGTTTAACGCGCCATTATGGGCAACAACCACACCAGAAGTGACCGTTAAATCCTTAATTGATAAAGACAGCAAGGAAGAACAAGTCGAACAAAAGCCCGTCAAACAAGAATCTGAAACCAATACACCTGCAACAGTTGAAAAAGCGCAGGAACCTCTCGAAGATGACTTGCCCTATGATGCCTTTGACCGGATAACGCCACGTAGTTCAATGCAGGGTTACTTAAAAGCGGCTCGCGCTCGCGATTTTGAACTGGCCAGCCATTATCTTGATTATCGTAATCTACCTAAAGACGTTGAAGCATTAGGAAAAATTCAACTTGCTGAAAATTTATCAGTGGTACTGGATCGTACCTTATGGGTTGATGTTGATAACTTGAGTAATAAGCCTGAAGGTAAACAAAAAGAAAGTGTGCCTAGCTATCGTGATTTGGTGGGGGAAATCAGTACATCACAAGGTAAGGTACAAATTTTATTACAACTAGTACCTGATGATAAAACAGATAATCGGATCTGGAAAATATCAAATGCAACGGTAAGTCAAATACCGTTACTCACCAAAGAGTATGGTTATAACAAAGTAGGTGAATGGCTATATGATAACTTGCCAGACATCGAGTTTTTGGGGGTGATGCTTTGGCAATGGATTTATTTTGCCTTCTCATTTGTGTTGTTTTTGCTAGTCGCGATTATCATTACTCGCTTAATCACATTTATCCTAGCACATTTGAAAGTACCTGTAGAAAATGACGTTATTGGTTTTATTAATGGGCCAATTAGCCTGTTACTTGCTGTGTTTATGGCGCGTTCATTGAACGACCAATCAAATGTCACTATTGCTGTAATGGCGCTATTCCATGGCGCAACTGTGTTATTAATTGCGTGGGGTTGGATTTGTTTACGTGCTGTGGATCTTGCCAAACACAGATTAAGCCAGCGTTTTATTAAACAAGATAAGCCACAAGCGATTTTCTTATTACGACCTATAAGCAATGTAGCAAAAACTCTGATTGTCATTTCATTGCTATTTATGTGGTTTGAAAATTTAGGCTTTAATGCTACTACCTTGTTAGCTGGCTTAGGCATTGGTGGGCTTGCTATTGCCCTTGCAGCGCAAAAAACTGTTGAGAATATCATTGCTGCAATCACCCTTTATATTTCTGCGCCGGTAAAAATAGGTAATCTATGTAAATTTGGCAGTCAGTTGGGGACTGTGGAAGAAATAGGCTTAAGAGCCACGCGTATCCGAACCCTTGACCGCTCTGTCATTTATGTAGCAAATGCTAAGTTTGTTGATATGCAGCTTGAGAACGTCTCTGAACGAGAGCGAATTTCTTATCGACCTAAACTGATGCTCAGCGCCAACACCAAGCAACAAAATCTTATGTCGTTTATGCAGGCCCTAAGAGAGTTATTAGAACAACATAAGCATATCGCCTTTGAACCGTGTCGGGTTCGCTTTAAAGGCTTTACGCCTTGGGCTTTACAAGTGGATGTACTAAGCTACGTAGAGACCGTCGACTTTGCATTTTATATGGAAGTAATCGAAGAATTAAATTTAGCAGTGTTAGGCTTATTAAATGAGCATGAATGCGAATTAGCTAACCCAGAATTCGCACGAGTTACCGATTAGTTACTGAAAAAGGAGCAAATGAAAGTGGCTCTCATTTGTACACATTGTCTACACATTGTTGTAATTAGATGCACAGGACATATGTCCGCTTTGTTGAAAAATAGTTGCATAAAATCTTCTAAATGTGCCGATGTTGCCGCTAATTGTTGTAAAAAATTTGTATATTTCTAAATTTTAATGCAGTAAAAGTGTCATAAAGTGTTATAATCGTCAGCGTTCGTTCAGCCTCTTCACTTCGTTTTGCACTCTCGATTTAGAGGTCCGCGCAGCTTATTACAAGGCGCGAAAAATTGGCCGAGCCCGTCAAATGAATTGACGCAACATCATCACCGTTGAATAAGAGTGCATAAAAAAGGTTAAAACCCGACATGAAAGCAATGAAAAGATCTACGTTAGCAACACTTATCAATGCAACGTTGTTCTCTGCCGTAGCAGGTACTTCATTTTCAACTCTTGCTGCAGACGAAGCGCCAGCAGCAAAAAACAACCAACTAGAAGTTATTCAAATCACCGCACGTAAACGTGTAGAAAATGCTCAGGAAGTACCTGTTGCTGTATCTGCTTTACAAGGTGACAACTTAGACGCTTACAGCTCAGCTGGTATGGATATTCGTTTTATGAACGCGAAGATCCCAAGCTTATCAATCGAATCTTCGTTTGGTCGTTCTTTCCCACGCTTTTATGTTCGTGGTCTAGGTAACACTGACTTTGACCTAAATGCTTCTCAACCAGTTTCGTTAGTTGTAGACGAAGTTGTTCAAGAGAATGCAATCTTAAAAGGTTTCCCTGTATTTGACGTAGCACGTGTAGAAGTTCTACGTGGCCCACAAGGTACTTTATTTGGTCGTAACACACCGGCAGGCCTTGTTAAATTTGATACAGTTAAACCATCACAAGAATTTGAAGGCTATGGCTCAGTATCTTACGGTAGCCGTGGCGCAGTTGACTTTGAAGGTGCTGTTGGCGGTGGCTTAACAGACCGTTTATCAACGCGTGTTTCTGTACTTTGGCAAGAAAAAGACGATTACATCGATAATCGTGCACCTGGTTTTGAACAAGATGACGTTTTAGGTGGTTACACTGAAAAAGCGGCACGTATTCAGTTTTTATACGAAGGTGACGATTTCACAGGTCTTTTCAACTACCACGTTCGTGATATGGACGGTAAGCCAATTCCATTTCGTGGTAATGCGATTAAAGCGGGTACAAACGACTTAGTAGATAATTTTGAGCACGATGTGGTTTACCACGATGCGGCTTCTCGTGCTACTCAGCAAGTTGAATCTCAAGGCGCAAGTTTAAAGCTTGAGTGGGATATTAACGATTTAACCCTTACCTCAATCTCTGCATGGGAAAGTGCTGAAATCTATTCTCGTGCTGACATCGACGGCGGTTACGGCTTTTATGTTAAAGACGATCCTTCAGCTCCAATGGGCCCAGGTTTTATCCCGTTCTACTCAGAAAGTGCTGACGGTATCCCTGATCAAGATCAATACACGCAAGAACTTCGTTTATCAAGCAACTATGCTGGCGATGTAAACTTCCAAGTAGGTGTATTCTACTTTGATGAAGCATTGACTATCGAAAACTTTAGCTTCGATACTTATGGCTCTACCCCTGGTGAATTGAACGGTTATGTTATTCAGCAGCAAGATACCAAAGCATGGGCGGTATTCGGTTCATTAGATTACACAATTACTGATGATTTAAAAGTTACTGCGGGTCTTCGTTACTCAGATGACGAAAAAGAGTTCTCTGCAAACCGTACTTTAAGCCCAATCGGTGGCGGTGCGTTATACCTAACAGAAAACCCAAGTGACGACCACGTTAGCTGGGATTTATCTGCTAACTACAAGATCAACGACGACGTAAACTGGTACGCACGTGTTGCTAACAGCTTCCGCGCACCAAGTATTCAAGGTCGTATCTTATTCGGTGATGAAGTAACTGTTGCTGAGTCTGAAACAGTGACGTCTTTCGAGACTGGTATTAAATCAGACGTACTTGACGGCCAAGGTCGTGTAAATGCAACAGTGTTCTACTACACAATGGATGACCAACAATTAACAGCTGTAGGTGGTGGTGCAAACTTCAACCGTTTAGTTAATGCTGATAAGACAACTGGTTACGGTTTTGAGTTAGACACTGAGTGGGTGTTGACTGACAACCTAAATGCTACATTTAACTTAAGCTACAACAACACAGAGCTCAAAGATGATGACCTAGCTGTAGCAGTATGTGGTCAATGTACAGTGACAGATCCAACATTCCAAGTGCCTGGTGCATTTGGCCCTGAAGATCGTGCAATTTTAGACGGTAACAGCTTACCGCACGCACCTGAGTGGATCTCTAACCTTACATTACGTTATAGCCGCGAAGTAGCTGACGGTGAGTTCTTCACTTACGCTGACGTGTCTTACCGCAGCGAAATTAACTACTTCTTATACGAGTCAGTTGAGTTTGAAGGCAAGCCATTAACTGAAGTAGGTTTACGTGCAGGTTATGCTTGGGCTGAAGGCGATAACGAATATGAAGTATCAGCATTCGTTCGTAACATGTTTGACGAGCAACAATCAATCGGTGCTATCGACTTCAATAACAACACAGCAATGGTGAACGAAGAGCGTTACATCGGTGCTGAGTTCAAAGTAAGCTTCTTCTAAGCTGAAATAATAAGTCTTATGAAAACCCGCTGTATAGCGGGTTTTTTCGTTTATAATCGCGTTGGTAACTGCTAAAGTGGCAGGATTAATTAAAGAGAAAGAGAATAGCTATGGCTGGATTTTGGAACTACCGTGTCATTTTTTGTGAAGCAACAAAAGATGAAGCGGCACAATATCAAATTCATGAAGTTGAATATAACTTGAATGGTAAAGTGACTAACTGGTCAGAAACCGGTGCCGCACCATTTGGTAATACAGTCGAAGAACTTGAAGCAGATGCAGAACGTTTAAAAACAGCGTTTTCTAAGCCGATTTTAAAAGTGGTAAGAAAGCAACGTGGCTACGAGCTGGTTGATGTAGAAACCGGCGAGGAAGCGTTTGCTGAACCTCCTGCGGGCTTAACTGAATAATCATATTTAAAGGTGCCTATGGCACCTTTTTACTTTGAAGGAATGAGGATGACTTTAAAAGCAGTATTGTTTGATATGGATGGCACCTTGGTTGACTCTGAAAGTGTGCATTTTACTATTTGGAATGATTTGTTAACTCCTTTTGGCGTGCAGTATGATGAAATCACGTTTTGCCAGCGTTTTTCTGGTAAACCAACGTTAGAGTCGGCAAAAGAAGTTGTTAGAGACTATCAACTCAATATCAGCCCAGAACAGTTAACGGATGATAAGTACGCTGCATTTGGCCGTTTTGTTAGTACTCATTTACCCGCCTATATGCCTCACGCAAAAGCAGTGCTAGAGCAAGTCAAAGACAGTGGTTTAAAAATGGCTTTAGTAACAGGCAGTGCAAAAAATGAAGCCTATCCTATTTTAAAAGGCTATGGCATTTTTGATTGGTTTGATTGTATTGTTACCAAAGATGATGTTAACAATCCTAAACCTGCTGGTGATCCTTACCAGCTAGCCCTTGATACGCTAAATATCACAGCTAATGAAGCCGTAGCAGTTGAAGATACCTATACCGGTGTCACCGCAGCGAGCAACGCTGCTGTTGCTGTATATGCGGTGCCGAATCATTTCACGTTAGAGCATGATTTTAGTAAAGCGGCAGGCGTGTTTGCTGATTTGAACGAATTTTTCAAATGGCTAGAAACTAAACTATAATTAGCTGGCAATCACAAAACAGCTATTGTTAAGTTGTTATGATTAAGCAGGAATAGCCACTATAACATTTACAAATTTGCAAGGAAGCAATAATGGTTAAATTCACTCGCGCGCTGATGTGCGCAATCATTTTATTATTAAGCCTCTCAGCTTTAGCGCAACAATCCCCTTCAGTCCTTTTAGCAAACGTCTATCAAGCCGAAAGGGTGAATGTAAGCGACTATTTAGTTAGTGAAAAATATGATGGCATTCGAGCTATTTGGACGGGGAGTCAATTAGTAACCCGAAATGGTAACCCAATTTATGCGCCAAAGTGGTTTACCGCGCCGCTGCCAGATGTTTGGCTTGATGGCGAGCTTTGGACTAAGCGCCAAGACTTTGCCAATGTGAGCGGGATCGTTCGAAAAGTCACACCTGTAGAGTCTGAATGGCAAACCGTCAATTACATGATATTTGATATGCCGGATGCGACAACGCCATTTAGTCAACGCTATGAAAACTACTCAAGGTTAGTAAACCAGCTGAAAATTGAGCATATTAAAGCCGTTGCGCAAATGCACTTTAATGATAACAAGCAACTTAGTTTGTTTATGGATGAACTAATCGCACAAGGAGCTGAGGGCGTCATGCTGCATCTAGCAGCTGCAAAGCATAGTGCAGGGCGAAGTGATGCACTGCTAAAGTTAAAGCCTTATTTTGACGCTGAAGCGGTTGTAATCGGTTATATCGCAGGAAAGGGTAAGTATAAAAATATGCTTGGTGCACTCAAGGTGCGCAGCAGTGATGGTACCGAGTTTAAAATTGGCTCGGGGTTTACCGATCAACAAAGAACATCACCGCCAGCGATAGGTAGTACTATTACCTACAAATATCATGGCTTTACTAAAAATGGCCTACCACGTTTTGCAAGCTTTTTGCATGAAACGCCATAGCGTCATTCAAAAACGGCTGCGACTATGGTAAATTTCGCGGCCTTTTTATTGATGTATAGGTGTTAGAATGTTTGCAGGCTTTGATTACGGTAGCTCAAATTGTGCAATCGGTGTAATGAATAACGAGCAACAAGTCTCTTTAGTGCCGCTTGAGCAGGGCAAACAATATTTACCATCAACACTCTATACTCATCACAGTGCTTTAGTGGTTGATTTTGTAGCAAAACACCTTGCTGGCAGCCCATTTGAGCAGGATTTTAAAACTGAACGTCAAGCGCTTTTAAATACCATTCCTCGCATTAAATCCGATTTAGATATTCAAGCTGGAGATGACACCTTATTTATTGGGCGAGAAGCGATCAGTGAATACGTGCAATTTCCTGAAGAAGGTTACTTTGTAAAATCACCGAAATCATTTTTTGGCGCAGTGGGTTTAAAGCAAGGGCAAATAAACTTCTTCGAAGACATTGCCACGGCGATGATCTTAAAAATAAAACAACGCGCCGAGCAATCACTGCATGAGTCATTAACCGAAACGGTCATTGGACGACCGGTAAACTTTCAATCAGTCGGTGGTGAAGAGTCTAATCAACAAGCGCTCGGCATATTAGAGCGAGCAGCAAAACGCGCAGGCTTTAAAGAGGTCTCATTTTTATATGAGCCGTTAGCGGCGGGGATTGATTATGAAACCTCATTACAGCAAGACCAAAAAGTGTTGGTTGTCGATATTGGTGGGGGTACTAGCGATTGCTCATTTGTACAAATGGGGCCGAGCTTTCGTGACAAGCAATGCCGTGACAATGATTTTTTAGCTCACAGTGGTAAGCGTGTGGGTGGAAATGATTTAGATATTGCGCTGAGCTTTCATGGTTTAATGCCATTGCTAGGTTTAGGCACTGAGTTTAAATCGGGTCTTCCACTGCCGAATCAACCGTTTTGGCAAGCTTGTAAAATCAATGATGTAAATCTGCAAAGTCAGTTTTATAGCGATGCCCATCATCGTGAGTTACTGACTCAACTTCGAGAAGTTAAAGAACCTGCGCTTTTTAAACGCTTAATTCAATTGCAGCAAAATAAGCAAGGTCATCAATTAGTGCAGCAAGGCGAGGCGGCAAAAATTGCGCTCTCGTCAGCGAATGAATTTACTACAGATTTGCGCTTCTTAGATTCAGACTTAACGCAGTGCTTAACGCTAAAAGATCTCGCTTTAGCTGTTGATGATTCGATAAGCCAGATAGTGAGCCTAGCTAAACAAGCGATTCAAGAAGCAGGCACAACGCCTGATGTCATTTACTTAACGGGCGGTAGCGCGCAATCACCACTGATCAAAGCCGCGTTAAAAGCCCATTTGGGTGATATTACTATGCTGAACGGGGATCACTTTGGTAGTGTTACTGCAGGTTTAACTAAGTGGGCGCACAAGCTTTATAGCTAATAGCCCCCACTTTGATATATCGACTTATAGAACTAAAGAGTCACTTGGCGCGTTGCGAGGTATTTTTCGTAATCTGGCAACGTGCGGCACAGCTCAGTTTCCATCATAGGTGAGCTTAATAGCATATCGGCACTGACTTCATTACAGGCAACAGGAATATTCCAAACCGCAGCTAAACGCAACAATGCTTTTACATCTGGGTCGTGCGGCTGCGATGCAAGTGGATCCCAGAAAAACACCAGCATGTGCACTTCATGTTCAGCAATTTTAGCACCGAGTTGTTGATCGCCACCCATAGGGCCGCTTAGCAGCTTAATCACTTCAAGCCCTGTTGTACGTTCGATTAAATGACCGGTTGTACCCGTACCGTACAGCGTATGCTTGCTTAAAATGGCTTGATGCTTTTCACACCACGCCTGAAGAGCAGCTTTTTTACCATCATGGGCTACGAGGGCAATATTCTTTTTGGCTGGTAAGGCTTGTTGTTTTTGTTCCATAAGTGCTCTTATATCAATAGGTTAATTGCTAGTGCAATAAACACCAGCCCCGTGATCCGATCAATCCAAATTTGGGTTTGTGGGTGCTCACGAAAATAACTGGCTATCTTATCGCCGAAATAAATATACGTGCAGTCGATAGGAAAAGCAAAAAGCGGGTAGAGTAAGCCAAAAAAAGCGAGCTGAAAGGTCGTTGAAGATAAGCTCGGATCGACGAACTGCGGAATAAACGCAATAAAGAATAAAGCGACTTTTGGATTAAGTACCTCGGTCATCATTGCTTGAAACATCACATTTTGCTTTTTACTGGTACTTACATGGGGTTTTTCGTCGCAGTCTGGCTCAGGCTGTGTGAAGGTGTCCTTTAACGTCATTACGCCCAAATAGCACAGGTACGTCGCACCTAAGTACTGGACTGTGGTATAGGCAACAGTCGACGCTTTTAAAATTGCCGTTAAACCCACCACCGCAAAAAAAGTATGCACTACACCACCTAAGGCAAAACCAAAGGCACTTTGCATTCCGGCTTTACGGCCATTGGCAAAGGTTTGTGCCATTAAAAATGCATTAGAAGGGCCGGGGGCTACGGCAATTAAAAAGCTGGCGCCTAAAAACGACAGTAGAAATTCTGGATTGATCATCGGCACAAAGATAAAAAGCTAGGTAGTTGATTTTAACAAGCTTCTAGAAAAAGAAAAAGCGGGCAATCAATGCCCGCTGATTTGGGTTGGGGAAAGTATTAGAACGTCACAGTGCTATTGTTTGAACAAACAGTTGTGCTTTGTGCCTCACATACTTGGTAAGTGTAAGTACCACCGCCTTTTGTTGTGATAGTGTCAGTATAGCTGTTAGTGTTTGCCACTGAGCCTACTTTGCTGCCATTACGGTAAACATCTACAGTGCTTGTAGCAGCACCACTCCAGCTTAAATCAATGTATTTAGTGCCTTTTGACTTATAACCTGAAGTAGAAAGACTAATATCATCACCACCTGGTGTTGTGCCACCGCCATTATCGCCACCACCTGCACAGCCATTGGCTGTTAGGTATGCATTTGCGTCAGCTGCTTTAACAATACCGTGACCGAAGTAAACATCGTGACCAGAAGCACCTTGATCTTCTGCCGTTGCTTTTAGTGCATCACGGATTTCTGTACCCGTACACTCAGGGTGATTTGACCATACTAGCGCTGCGATACCTGAAACAGCAGGCGTTGCCATTGATGTACCGCTCATGAAACCATAATCACTAGTACCAATTGCGATATCAATAGTTGTGCTTGAAAGAAGAGCTGAACGGTCTTCAAGTGCCGCACCGACAGCTGGAATTGTTGTATCGTTAGTTTCGCCTAGTGTAGCGTATAACATGCCTGCTTCGTTATTGATGATAACAGCCCCGATACCGCCTGAGTTCTCGCAGTTATTTACCTTGTCATAGAACGAGATATTGCCGCGGTCAATCATACAAATTTTCCCCGCTGCGCCAGAATCAACACTTTCAGCAGTACCCATGTAATACGCCGTGCCTGATGCATTACCCGCGTTTTCCATTGATGAAGTAGCAAAGCCTGCGCCATCAGCTGCTAAGCTAGCTGACGTTGCCATTCCAGCAGGGTAAGTAGAAAGTGTATCCACACCACCTGCTGTTACTTCAACACAGATAGTTTCATCTGTAGTAGCACGTTTACCACGACCAGATGTACAGCTAGGGAACTGCGAGAAATCTGCAATTTGGTTGTTCGCATCATTTGCACCAACCATCATTACTGATGGGTAGCCTGCAGGGTATGAACGTACGCTGTTACCATCGTTACCCGCTGCAGCAACGACTAAGCCGCCAGCACTTGTGAAATTAGCAAATGCGTTAGACTCGGTGCTATTTGAACCACCGCCACCAAGGCTCATGCTGATGATATTTGCACCTGCTTGAGAACATAAATCTGCTGCGTGTGCTAAGTCTGAAGAGTAACCCCAGCCTTCAGCGTTGAATACTTTGATGATGTGCATTGCCACACCGGGTGCCATACCAACCACACCAACATTGTTGTCTGCTGCACCAATTGTGCCAGCTACGTGAGTACCATGTGGGCCACCATTGTCGTACCAGTTACCTGTGCCACTGTCATTATCACCTGTGATGTTACCCCATACAAAATCAGGGTTTGTAGCATCTAAACCAGAGTCAATCACACATACTTTCATACCAGCATTCGCATCGAAGGTAACTTGATCAGCTTGTGATTGGTAAACTGCGTAAGGCGTTAATTGCTGTTGCATTGCATTACCAGCGTCATCGTTATAAAGCGCCATAGGTACACGCTTTTGATCTTCTTCAACTAGTTTGATGTGAGGGTTGTTTAGTAAGCCTTTTATACTTGCAAGGTCATGACCTGTAAATTGCGCTGCAATGAAGCCATTACCATCAACTTTAATATCACCCCCAAGCTTTTTAGCGAGGGCTTTAACTACGCCTTTTTTATTGTTGTCGACTTGGATGATGTAACGGTCATTTGCTGCGTTTGCAGTTCCTGCTGCACATAGTCCACTGATGATCAGTGCTAATGCTAATTTATTCTTTTTCATAATTCGTGTCCCAAACCTGTTTTATGGTTAACCAAATGTTAACGCAAGTAAACAATAGTTTAATAAAGCAATAGGTACAAGCAAAATAATCCACAAAACTGGAACAAATCATTCTAGAAAGATGCTTTTTATAACGGTAGGAAATAACAGGATGTCTAAATGGGTAAATAGAATATAACGATTCTCATTTACCCGATATAACTAAAAGTATGATAAAACTTTTTATGACAAATGCTTATGTTTGATCAATAAGTAGGTAAATGGGATGAGCATTAAAAAATGTACGCCAATTAATACTGGTGTAGTCAAATTTAACAATTGCGTTATAAACACTAATAAACTTGCGCCACTCATTTGCATTAAGCCTATAAGTGCTGAAGCCGTACCTGCTTGTTTAGGGAACAAACTTAATGCACGGCCTGCTGATGAGCCAAGTGTCAGTGCAAAACCAAACGCAGCAATAAACATCGGAAACATCAACGCAAGCGCAGTACGTTGTTGGCTAAAGGCCAACATTAAGGCTCCTGC
Source organism: Pseudoalteromonas sp. PA2MD11 (assembly GCF_017808125.1). Taxonomy (NCBI): domain Bacteria; kingdom Pseudomonadati; phylum Pseudomonadota; class Gammaproteobacteria; order Alteromonadales; family Pseudoalteromonadaceae; genus Pseudoalteromonas; species Pseudoalteromonas sp. PA2MD11. The sequence goes on along the minus strand of NZ_JADKNF010000001.1, from coordinate 455,746 downwards.
GATTACAAGCAGCAGGAGTCCTGCTTTTAGCGCGCGCTTTGGTTGACGTTTGATGTACAGTGGCATTATAAAGCTTGCAACAATGCTCAATACCGCATTACAGGTAAACCAGAAAGTAAAGTCGGTAACACTGCCACCTAATTCAGTAATAAGCCAGCCAGGTGCTAGCGTAACGAAGACTAAAATAGCCGACATAGTTACCAAGCAAATTAAGCTATGGAATAAAAACAATGGTGTGCTGATAATTGGCATAAAACGGCGCAGGTCAAGAATATGACCACTATATACACTATCTGCAGGGCGGGTTTCTTTATACATTAACAAGGTTATGAATAAACCAATGAGTGCAAATACAGCCATGAATAAAAAGTTCATGCGCCAACCAAACTGTACTGTGAGCCAAGCGCCTAAAATTGGCGCGAGGGCAGGGATAAAGCAAACGATACCATTAAGATAAGTAATAATTTGGCCGCTACGTTCACTACCAAATCGATCTCTTACAATGGCAAAGGCCACTACAAATGTGGCACAGGCCCCCAAACCTTGCAGTGCTCTTGCAATCATCAGACTTGCAAAATCTGGTGCCAGATACGCGCCAAACGCCGCTAAACCATAAATTGTCACCCCGGTGATTGCCACAGGCTTACGACCAAATTTATCTGCTAATGGCCCTGCAATGAGCTGCCCAAGTCCGACAGTAAGCATAAAAATAGCGACGGTTTGCTGAATTTGCTTTTCTGAAGCACTGAATTGTTCTGCAATGGTCGGAAATGCGGGTAAGTAAATATCAATTGCTAACGGGCTAAAGATAACCAGAAGGCCAAGAATAAATAGTAAGCTGAGGTTTTTGTGCTGGCGTGACTGCATTCGCTCTCCTTTAAAACGGTATTTTATGTGCCCCTAAAGGAAAAGAAAAGCGTTCAGTTAGCTAAATGTGTAATCATTAAAACTGCTTACAAAAAATTTCCATTTCGCTATCTGGTCTGATGTGTTAGTTTTTTATCTTACATCATAAAAATAATGGATAAACGTCGTGAGCTCACCATCATCATTATTAAAAATTTGGACTAAGTGTCAGTCATTGCCGAAAGGTAACTGGTTGTTTAGTAAAGCCGTGTGCTTTAAAGCACCTTACTTTGGGTCTATAAAGCCATTGATCACAAATTTGACTGCTGGGCATTGCAGTGCAATTGTTCAAAATCGCCGCGCAATCCATAATCACATTGGTACCATCCATGCAATTGCACAGTGCAATGTGGCAGAGCTTTGTGCTGGCTTAATGGTTGATGCAACTGTGCCGGCAAAAACGCATCGCTGGATCCCAAAAGGCATGACAGTGAACTACCTAGCAAAAATTGATACAGACATGCGTGCAGTTGCACAGATAGACGTGCCGAGTGAGTGGCTAGAAAAGCAGGATTTGCTAGTGCCCGTTAAGGTTTACAATAGCCGCGATGAACTTGTCTTCACCGCGGATATTACTATGTATGTAACCGCCAAAAAACGTTAAGACTTATCAGCGGCTTGTTTGTTTACAAACGACAAGTCGTTGTCATCATCAGCCAATATTGAAGTACTCGTTTGTTCTTCAGGCTTAATAGGCGCCACATTATCTTCTTCATTACGATGTTTTAAGCTGCCTTCAATGATAGCTCCGGCTTCAATACTTAAAGTGTCGTGAAATACATCACCATGGACTTCAGCAGTACTTTCAATTGTCACTTTGTTGGCAATGAGTGAACCGATGATTTTACCTTTTACGACCACACTGTCTGCTTCGATAACACCTTCAATCATACCTGTGTGACCAATCACTAAGTGTTTAACATGTAAGTCGCCTTCGATACGACCATCAAGTTGAACCTCACCTTGGCTGGTAAGGCTACCTGTTAAGCGTACGTCTTCAGAAATAATAGAAGGAGTATGGTTGGTTCTTTTTAATGATGAGCCAGACGAACTAGCTGTTGATTGTTTTTTTTTACCGAACACGAGAAAGCGCCTTTGTTATTTTAACTGGATTGACATGTTTGCCATTCACTAAAACTTCGTAATGTAGGTGGGTACTGGTACTACGGCCTGTACTACCCATTAAACCGATGACATCATCTTTAGTTACTGTTTGGCCTTTTTTAACCTTAATTTTATTAAGGTGGCCGAAGCGAGTAACGAAGCCATTTTTGTGTTGTAGTTCGATAAAGTTGCCATAGCCGCCATTACGACCTGCACGAAGTACGGTGCCATCGGCTGGAGCAAAAATTTCGGTTTTATGCCAACCTGCTAAATCAACACCTTTATGAAAAGCACGGCGGCCATTCATTGGGTCTTTGCGTAGGCCAAAACTGCTAGAAATATAGTAGTCAGCAGCAGGGAGTGTTTGTGGTAACTCACTTAGCAAGTTTTCTAGGTTGTTTAACGCTAGTAAGTTGTCGGCAATTGCTAAAAATTCAGCAGGAATTCTTGATTCGTCAAACAAGTCTAACGGGCCACCCTGGGCTGTGTCTGAGCTTTCAAGTATTGAGGTATTGGCTAGACTACTATCAAGACCTGCCCCTTCGAGCATGGCAACAATTTCTTGATGGCGTAATTTGATTTGTTCATCTAGCACTACGAAACTACGATTATAAGCCGCATCAAGACGTGCTAAACGCTCAGTCATACTTTCTAAGCGTTTTACTTGTTTTGGTTGCTGCTCATCTTCTAAAGGAGCATGAAAATCTTCAGCATTTTCTTTAATCGGTAAAAGTAGAGGTTCAGCATCGTTTGGCAATGTGGGTTTGTTCATCGATTCTGGTAGTGATTCAATCATGCTTTGCAATAGCGCTTGTTTTTGCTCAAGAATGGCTAATTGCTCTAATTGTTTTTCATAGGCAGCTTGCTGTTGAAAGTGCTGCTTTTTCCACTCTTGCTGCTTGGTAACCTGTTTTTGCTCAATGCTGGTTATCTTGTCTGCTTGTGAAATGATTTGAAGTGTTGAGATACTAAGCCAAGCAATGGCTATTAAAATAACCATTAGGGTCGTCAATTGTAGCCAAGGCGCTAATACCAAGTGTTTTACTTCGCCATTTTGACGGATCAACAGCTGTCGAGCTGGAAAAAACGTGCGATAAAAAGACTTAAGTTTAACTAACATGGCGTACAAAATTTAACTAATAACCGAGTTAAGATAGCAACCTCAGTTAAAAAAGCCAGCAAAAAATTGTAACTCAGCTGAAAAAGCACAAAAAAAAGGGCAAAAAATGCCCTTAATACTTGTTCTGGAAATAAAAATAGTGAGTTACTTTTATTTAGCAGGTAGCACGGTTCCTTCAACTGAACCAAAACCAATTCGTGCAAAACCGTCTTTTTCGCACCAACCACGCATGATTACGTTGTCGCCGTCTTCTAAGAAAGCACGCTGCTCACCATTAGCAAGGGTGATCTTTTCCTTACCACCGCGAGAAAGCTCTAATAATGAACCTGCTTCTTCGTGCTCAGGGCCTGATTGCGTACCCGAACCTAACATATCGCCTGGTTGAAAGTTACAGCCATTTACAGTGTGGTGAGTCACCATTTGCGCAACTGTCCAGTAAGAGTGCTTGAAGCTTGATTTAGAAACTTGTGTTGGTGCTTCGCCGGCTGCACGCATCTTTTCAGTTTCGATTTGTACATCCATCTTGATATCAAATGCACCAAACTCACGGTTATGAGCTGACTCTAAATAATCCATTGGTTGTGGATCGTTTTCGTCACGTGTCCAGTTTGTTCTAAATGGTGCCAGTGCTTCTGTCGTAACAATCCAAGGTGATACAGTCGAAGCGAAGTTTTTCGCAAGGAATGGACCAAGCGGCTGGTATTCCCACGCTTGTAAATCACGTGCAGACCAGTCATTAAATACACAGAATCCAAATACGTGGTTTTCAGCATTTTCGATGGCAATCGCATCGCCTAATTCATTACCTTTACCAAGGTAAATACCTAACTCAAGTTCGTAGTCAAGGCGTTTACACGGGCCGAATGATGGTACTTCTGCATCTGGCGCTTTAGTTTGACCGTTAGGGCGGTGGAACGTTTGACCAGATACATCAATTGACGATGAACGGCCGTGATAACCAATTGGTACCCATTTGTAGTTAGGTAGAAGTGGGTTATCAGGGCGGAATAGACTACCTACCGCTGTTGCGTGGTAAATAGAGGTATAAAAGTCAGTGTAATCACCAATACGGCACGGTAGTGCAAATTCGATGTCTGCTTGAGCGATAAGCGCTTCGCTTAATTGCGCTTGCTCACTGGCACCTTCACGAAGTGCTTTTGATAACGCTAGACGCAGTGCAGACCAATACTGCTGACCAAGACCCATAAATTCATTGAGTGTAGCTTGGCTTGCAGCTTTAACGGCAATCTGTGCATCACCAGAGAATAAACCAAGTTCATTTACTTTTGCTAAGTCGATAACTTGATCACCAATAGCTACAGCGCCACGGAACGCTTCATCTGAATTTTTACGACGTACTTCTGCAAAAGGAAGGTTTTGAATTGGGAAGTCACAGTTCGCTTCGTTAGCAGATGCAACCCAGCTTTTTAGATTAATATCGTGGGTTTCGTTAATTAGGCTCATACTCTTTCCTTATTGGTTCGCGCTGATTTATTAGTTATCTATATGGAGGCAATCAACGCAATTTAAACAGTTAGTTTAAAACAGAATTTAAAACGACAAAAAGCAGCGTGTTAAACGCTGCTTTTTAAGCGCAATATGGCGGTTTAGATTACACCACGACGCTCTTGATCACGCTCGATTGACTCGAAAAGGGCTTGGAAGTTACCTTCACCAAAACCGCCGTCATCTACACGTTGGATCATCTCGATGAAGATAGGACCAAATAGGTTCTTCGAGAAAATTTGCAGTAGATAACAGTTTTCGCTTTGGCTATCTACTAGGATCTGATGCTTACGGATCTTCTCTTTATCTTCTTTAACCCAAGGCACACGGTCAAAAATGGTGTCGTAGTACTCTGGGATGATATCTAGTGTCGCAATCGTTGATTGGTCAAGCTTATCAAGTGAACTTACTAGGTCATTCGTTAGGAATGCTAAATGCTGTACACCCGGACCATTGTACTCATTTAAGTACTCATCGATTTGGTTGTTGTTGTTATCTTTACCTTCATTGATTGGAATCGAGAAAGTGCCGCACGGCGATTTTAGTGCGTAAGATAATAACGCTGTTTTTTGACCTTTAATGTCAAAGTAACGAACTTCAGTAAAACCAAATACGTCTTTATAGAAGTTAGCCCATGTTTCCATCGTGCCTTTATAAACGTTATTGGTTAAATGGTCGATACGGATGAAGCCTTTGTCTTCAACAATGTTTTGCTCGCTTAAATCTTCAAAATCTGACTCATAGATAGAACCTTTGTCGCCAAATTGCTCGATGAAATAAATTAAGCTGTCGCCGATACCGTAAATAGCAGGGTATGGTAAGTTTTTGTGAGTTGAGTCTGTAGCAGGTTTTGCACCGCGCTCAACAGCAACTTCGAATGCTTTTTGTGCATTCTCTACACGCCAACCCATAGAACAGATTGCCGGGCCGTGGCTTTTAGCAAATTCAGCAGAGAAACCTTCACGCTCATTGTTTAGTAAGAAATGAATGTCGTGTTGGTTGTAGTACACAATGTCTTTACCTTTGAATTTTTTTAGCTTTGAGAAGCCAAAATCAGTAAATACTTTGTCCATGTAATCTGCATCAGGTGTTGCGTATTCAGTGAATTCAATGCCCATTAGGCCTAACGGATTATTTACTTCGCTCATTGTCATTACTCCCGCAATTATAAGCACTGCGCTAAAAAGAATTATTGTTATGTAATGAGCGGATGATTAACCAGAAATTCAATTTGGGGAAGATCACAGCGTTATTTAGTCAAAGTCCCTTTTGTAAATTTAATGAGACAATGGTTTTAATTTCATCATGTGAAGTGAAAATAGTAAAAATAAAGATCAAAAAGAGTAAATAAAGCGCCGTTAATAAATATTTAATGAACTGATATTTATAAGCTTTTTTGTATTTTATTCGTTTTGTTTTCGCCAAATAAAGTTAGAGTGAATGTATCGAATTGTTTACATTTTTATGCTGGTTGTTAAGGGCTGGTATCTCAAGTTTATGATTAAACGAAGTTCAGAAATTGAGAGTTTTTAAATAGGAGTTTTGTCATTGTATGGAAGCGTTCTTGAGTTAATGTTTCAAATTAGAAAGTAATATCGGAAAGATTAATGGCAGAAAGGGGAGTGTATGTGACTTTGCTACTATTAACTAGTAGCCTATTAAGCTATAAGTATCCCCACAGCTCTAGCTGTGGGGATTGAGTTTTATTGCTTTTCAGCTGTCACTTCTAGCTCTTCAGCTAAAATGTGCTCAGTAGTTTGTGGCTCGTGTTGGCCTTCAGCACCATGCATCCAAGCTACAAGTTTGTCGCTTAGTAAGTACATGATCACAGCAGAAAGTACCGCTGTTGCGCCTAAACCAATGAAGATACCCATCGCGTTGTCTAACGCTTCTTCACCTTCACCTAGGAATGAACCTACGAAACCAGCAATCTTGTTTGCAACCGCTGTACATAGGAACCAAATACCCATAAGCATTGAAGCTAGACGAAGAGGTGCAAGTTTACTCACCATAGATAGACCAATTGGAGATAAACATAACTCACCTAGTGTGTGGAATAAGTAGAATAATACTAACCACATCATGCTAATTTGTAGGTGCTCACCTTGACCTTGTGTCATTAACGCGAAGATCATAGTGATGAAACCAAGCGCTAAGAAAATAAGTGCAATAGCAAATTTAACTGGTGAATTAGGTTCACGTTTATCAAGCTTTAACCAAATAATGGCAACTAAAGGTGCAAATACAATGATGAAAATTGAATTTAAAGATTGGAACCATGAAGCAGGCACTTCAAAACCAAGTAACATACGGTCAGTGTAATCGTTAGCGAAAAGGTTCATTAAACCACCCGCCTGTTCAAAGCCCATCCAGAAGATGATGCTAAATACACTCATAGTAAAGATAACTTTAATTCGGTCAGTTTCAACTTTCGTTAATGGCTCTTTAGTATTTGATTCAGATTGTGCTTGAGAAAGCTTAGCTGAAGGCACTACACCGATTTCGCCTAAGTATTTATTACTTAGTGCAAGTTGGAGAAGAACTGAGATCACCATACCTACGCCAGCTACGATGAAACCCCATTGCCAGCCCATTGCAGCTGCAGCATAACCCGCAACTAGAGGACCTAATGCACCACCTAGGTTGATACCCATGTAGAAGATAGTGAACGCGCCATCACGACGTTGGTCACCTTCTTTGTATAGATCACCTACCATAGTTGAAATGTTTGGCTTGAATAAACCGTTACCAATGCAAAGAAGTGTTAAACCAATGTAGAAAATATTTTCTTCTTGGCCAGCTAAATAGCTGTGAGGAATACCCATAGTGAAATGGCCTGCAGCCATTAATAAACCACCAAGGATAATTGCTTTACGTTGTCCTAATACGTTATCGGCTAACCAACCACCGAATAGTGGTGTGATATATACAGCCATTGTGAAGGTACCATATAGGCTCAATGCGTCTGCATTTGACCAACCAAAACCACCTTCTTGTACAAGCGCTACTAAATATAAAACTAAAATGGCGCGCATGCCGTAGTAACCGAATCGTTCCCACATTTCTGTGCCGAACAACAGGAATAACCCTTTAGGATGCCCTAAAAAGTCACCTGCTTTAGGTAATGAACTCATATTTACTTCCTAACTCTAAGTTTTTATTTGAGGCCTTATTGTTTTTGCTTTGGTCGTTCTATGTAATTTATTCAGTGAACGGGCGGCCATGTTTTTTTGATGCAGCTAAGATAATGGTTTGTTGCTCAAGTTATGAACTCAAGGGTATAGGACACACCCTTATCCTAGCTACAAGTGCGCTACAGTATACATAGACCTCTTGGTCAGGGGAAGATCTTGCGGTAGGTACACCATTTGTTGCGTTAACTTAACCTTACCAAATACAACCAATTTAAGATTACTTGATACTTGTCAGTAATAATTAGCAATTCATTTTAAGTTTAAGTGATGAGTTACTTTTGTTTGGGTAGGTGTAATTTATTGCAATGAAAGCGGATCTTTTGGCATCTGGATAGCTGAGCAAGTACTTTAAATTGTCCAAAATTGTTTACAATAGACTATTCAGCCGCTAGTAGTTAGCGTATTATTCTCATACTATAGGTTCCCGTTTTTTGAGGATGTAATGCGTTTAGATATCCACTGTGCTGACCGAATCGGTATCGCACAAGAGATTCTCAATATCTTAGTAAGTTATCAGGTTGACTTAAAAGGTATTGAAGTAGATTCGGTTAATTGTCGTATGTATGTCAGTTTTCCTCCTATTGAATTTGAGCAATTCCAAAAGATCATGCCTTCTATTCGCTTAATTGACGGCGTGATGGATGTTCGCACAACTGCATTTCTACCTTCTGAGCGAGAGCATAATGAGTTAAATACATTACTGCGAGCATTGCCTGATGGTGTGATATCTATTGATGCTAAAGGCTGGGTGCGATTATGCAATGATGCAGCTTGTCGCGATTTACAGCTATCTGAAAGTGAAGTTATAGGCGCTAATATTAATAACTTGCTGAAAGGCTTTAACTTTACTCGCTGGTTAGAGGGTAAAGAAGTACTTGGTCAAACAACGCGTGTAGAAGTTGCTGGCGAAGATTTTATTGCTGATATTCTTCCTATTTCAGTTCCACAAGGTGCTGAAGGGGATGTGTTAGCAGGCGCCGTTATTAACATTAAATCGCAAAGTCGACTTGGTCAGCAAGTGAGTGCCTTTCGTCGATATGGCCAAGAAAGTTTTGCGACAATCCATAATTTTAGCACTGCGATGCGTCGTGTTGTTCGTGAAGCTCGCAAAATGGCACAGCTTGAAGCGCCAATTTTGATAACTGGTGAAACGGGGACCGGTAAAGAACTACTTGCACGGGCTTGTCATTATGCATCAAACCGCTCAGTAAAGCCATTTATTGCCTTATCGTGTGCATCGTTACCTGATGACGTGGCTGAGTCAGAGTTATTTGGTTATGCGGGCTATGAAGAAAACGCGGCACCCAAACGCGGCGTCTTAGAACAAGCCGATGGTGGTACGGTGTTTTTAGATGAAGTTGGTGAAATGTCGACTCAATTGCAAACTAAGTTGCTGCGATTTTTACAAGATGGCACATTTCGCAAAGTCGGTGATGAAAACGAAGTAAAAGTGAATGTACGTATTGTTGCTGCAACGCAAAAAGACTTACCGGCCATGGTGCAAGAGGGGACATTTAGAGAAGATCTTTATTACCGGATTAATGTTTTGACCTTAGAAATTGCGCCATTACGTGACAGAAAAGCTGATATTGGCCCGTTAGCAGAACACTTTATTCAAAAGTATGCCCAACAAAATGGTCATTCTGTGCCTGTGATGTCTGAAGATTGTTTACGCTTTTTACAAGATTATCCGTGGCCGGGTAACGTGCGCCAATTAGAAAATGCGATTTACCGTGCGGTGTCTTTGTTAGATGATAACGAACTGCGTATTGAGCACCTGCAGTTACCAACCTTTACTCATGATTTAGGTTATCTTGAGTCTGACTTTGAAGGAACTTTAGATCAAGCGGTAAAACGTTTTGAGGCGACCTTACTTCGTAAGCTCTATCCGGCTTATCCTAGCTCTCGCCAGCTCGCTAAGCGATTAGGATTGAGCCACACGGCAGTGGCAAATAAGCTTCGAGATTATGGTATTAACCGCAAAACAGTGAAGGTTTAAAGGTAGCAGCTCATAATACTTTAAATTAAGCAAAAAGGCTTTGGTGAAAACCCAAGCCTTTTTTGCTGTTCAATATTATTGTTTGGTGCCCATATCTTTGGTAACACCATCAATGGCAATATTTTTAATCCCCTCATTGTCGAACTTAACAACAACACTGATGTTATTGCGGGCAAAAAAGTAATCTCGGTTATCTAGGCTAATAACGTAATCGCCTTTAACTGAGTCGCTAAATTTGCGCTTTTCAAGTTTTAAGGAGTGATCTGCTATTTGCCAATTGAAGCCTTCAATAAAGCCATTATTAAACTCTTGTACCCAAACTTGTTGTTCGTCTTTACTCAGTGTAATCGCAACGGAGTATGACTCAGGCAAAGACATGTCATAGCTTTTATCACCAATAGTGAATTTTTCGGCAGTTTGTCGCCAAGCAAAACCAAATTTAAAATCTTTTTCCACACCCGTTGGGTATTTTAAAGTACCGTTACCTGGAAAGTTGAAGTCAGCATATGCTGAGCCGGTAAATAAACTTGCAGAAAATAGAGTTACCAAACTGAATAGTTTCATTAGGCTTATCTGTTTTTATAATAATATATGCACAGATTAGAGCAGAATATTCGCCTTAGCAATATGCTGTGATACACTTTGTGAATTATCAACTGGTTAGACCTTTTATTGTGAATCTATATTTTCGACTAATATTATTGTTTTTTAAAATCAAACGTAATCGTGACTATCAAGGTTTACTCGACACGATAGATATTGAATTCAGAGCACTGCCGACTGATTGCGATATTAACTTGCACCTGACTAATTCCCGTTATTTAGCAATGATGGATTTGGCGCGCACTTGGATGACAGAAAGAGTAGGGTTGCTTCAACATATTATGAAACGTCGTTGGTTCCCGATCGTTAATGCGACTGCAATTACCTATATTCGCGATATTAAACCAATGCAAAAATACACTGTTAGTACGCGTTTAGTTGGCTGGGACCATAAATACTTTTACATCGAACAAAAGTTTCACTCTGAGCGTGGATTGCATGCGATTGCCTATGTACGAGGGGTATTTAAACGTAAGAAAGGTGTTGTGAGCGTTGAAGAAATGCTTGAAGTTGCTGGGTTTGAAGGTGTAGCTCCTATCTTGCCAACAGAAGTAATGCACTGGAAAGAAATGTTAGAGCAAAAGAAACTCACAAATAAGTGATACCCAAGATAAATAAAAAAATGCCAGCTAAGCTGGCATTTTTATGGTTTTAAACACAGTTTACTCTGCAGCGCAAACTGCTTCACTAACAAATGTTAAGTCATTAACATGCGAAGGACCATCCATTACAAACGTTGCTTCTGCAGTGTTTTGGTCAAGTGAGTAGATTTTAGCATTTTCACCACTTTCGCGGCCTGAAACATAAATTGTACCATCATCTGCAATCGCAATACCTGATGCCCAATTTACACCATGCTCACCAACAAGTGTCAATTCTAAGCTACCTTCATCTAGCGTATAAAGTGCTTTACCTGTTAACACGTAAAGTACGTTAAAGTCATTTGAGTAAGCAATATCACCATCTGAGAAAGTATCACCAGGGTAAGATAGTTTACCAAGAACTGTCTTATCACCTGTTTCTAAATCAAAGTCGTACATATATGTCTTACTTGTTGCACGAAGAGCAAGACCATCAGCGGTGACTGTTGAGCGGTAAATAGGGAATGAAGTTGCATCAACTACTTCCGCTTGTTGGTTAGTTGCTAAATCTAAGCTGTAAATTTTAGATGCTTTGCTGCTCTTATCTAGTTGCTCCATGAAATAAAGCACACCGTCTTTACTTGCAATATTTGAAGCTGTGTTATTTAGGCCTGCAACAATAGTGACAGAGCTTGAAACTGGGTTGAAATGATAAACATAGCCCTCAGTTTCTGAACCGAAGTTATTAATACCATATAGACCTGTTTCAACTGCACAAGGTTCTGGAATTTCTGTTAGAGAAACATTATCAAGAAATGCGCCTAAAGAGTCTGATTTACCAGCACCAGCAAAGCTCAATACTGAACTAGTATCGTTTGCTTCTACAGTAAAGCTATATTTAGTCCAGCCTTTTGTGCTGCTATTAATGGTCGCTAATTCATTACCATTCCATAAAACTTTGGCAGCGTTTGTTGTCGCATTACCTTCAACACGCGCAGAGTAATAAAAAGTAAGTTCGTACTTTTTACCAGCTGAAGTAGCTACGCTCTGCGAAATTGAATAGTTAGCAGTTGAGTCTAGTTCAAGAAGTTGATTACCATCTTGAGCTGGAACAATACCTAATTTGTTAGTTTGTAACTCAAATTTAGCATTGTTACTACGGCTCCAGTTATCGATATTACTGAATAACTGCCATTGTCCACCATGGCCAGTTACAGTGTTATTTTCAAATGACCCGTTTTCAACTAGGTTTGTGCTTGCCATTGCCATACCAGATGCGATAGCTAAAGGTAACACTGCTAATTTAGAAACTAAGCTTTTCATGACAGTCTCCGAAGTTGTTAACATAAAATTAATATTTAATAGTATCATTTTACTGCTTTTTGCTGGTGTTTATCAAATAGGGAATAGATCTAAATTTATACTTTTTTAATTTTTCATATTAATCATTTGATTTTTAATAAGAATTTAGTTTGTAGGAAAATTCTGATTTTTCGATGGGAAAATAATAAAAAACGCAAAGTAATCCTTTTGGATTACCTTGCGTTTTTATGCTAGGTTAAAAGTTAATTGGGTTTAGATTTGTTAGCAAACCAGCCTGATTTTTGATTGCGGCTTAATTTGCCTAATATTTTTATCGCCTTTTCTAAGGTAATTCGCTGATCAGCTATATCTTTATAAATTTGATTTGCTCTTTTCTTACGTTTAACAGCTGCTCCTGCATCAAGAAATGACTCAACCACTTGATTTAAATATTGAATAGGCAATGCTTGCTGTTTCTCAATGTTATCTTCAGAACTATATGCCTCAAGTTTTTCAAGTAGATTAGTGATTTCTGCTTGGCAGAACTCATTCTGCGCCAAGTGCATTTTTTTCAATGTGCTCAAATGTTGTTTTAATGTGGCCACTTCTAACCTATTAAAGGAAACAATCATGTTGAGGTTTGTTAGTGCTGTTCTGAACTCCTTAGCTGTACATTGTTGGTCAAATAGATGTTCAAGAGTATGGTTTATTCGCTGCCACTGCTGCCAAGCGTAAACATAGTTCAAGCCAGCGCCTTTAATGTTTTGCATACCAACAATAACTTGATGGTTATTTACTAAACCTAATTGGGCAATTGACCACGTTAGTTCATCAGCAGATAAACTACTGTTTTCATGTAACACAACGTTAGATTTTATTGTATTTACAATAACCTCTTTTAGCTTTTCGCTATTGTTAACGATATCTTGCTTAAGCAACTCTAATGTTTGACGTTGTTGATAAACAAATAGATTTTGTAAAATAGCCGATGCTTCGGCCTCATTTAAGTTACCGGTAGCATCTTTCAAAAGAGCGTTAATATTAGATTTCTTAAGCGAGTCGCCGTTTAATTTTATGAGCTTATTAGCAAGAGTTAGATCGTATGCGTCGCTCAAACGAGCAATTAATTGTTCTTCAGTTAAAAAGTTGAACTGAGATAAAAGTTTATTAAATTCTTCTAGATCATTATTAGCAATAATTTTATCTAATCGCTCAATGAGTGCGTTAATAAAGTAGCTATAAAACCCATCAACGTTTGTACCAATTACAACTATTTTATCGAAACGCAAATCGTGACTTAAAATATCTGCAAACACTTTTGAGCGAGCCACACGGTCATTTCGGTTATTGATTAAAGCAATAACCTGTTTTTTGGGGTTGTCATTTAAATCATAGATCCCTAACCGTTGCCAATTCTCTAACGTTGCTAAACGTTCATTTGCTGACATGCTATTAATAAATGATTGTTCTACTTTACCCACTTTAGCTTTTTCAAAATGTTGTAAAACACCAATATCAGGAATGATTCTGGCCGATGTTTCTTTGTAAACATAGTCTTTACTTAAGCCAATATGCTGTGCCATTTTACAAACTAGCGCAATATTAGCTGGATGTTCTTGGTATGGGTATAAAGAACGTATATCGTCTGTAATTTGCAAGCCATCGGACCAATGCACCTGGATCAAACTTGAGTTCTTCTGCTTGGCATTGACGTCTAAAATAGGAGCCATATTTTGTTCGCTTGTAAATACTAAGCTATTCTCGCCAATAAAGTGACTGGTTTCGTTTGCAACATCGATACCTGTTGGACCGAGTATATCTTCATGGTCTGGGTAGGCATTTGTTATGGTTGAGAAATTGTCTTTCATCCAGTTGCGAAGAATACGCACATAACGTGGTGTGAGCCCCATACATTCCCACAAAAATACGTCTGCTTTTACATTCTTAGCAAAGTGCAAAACATCTCCTTGCTCCCAAATACTGGCCTTATCGAATGGACGAAATAAGGGGATTTCAAACTGCTCACCACTTGCCCTTGCATAAATCATCGTAGCCTCACAGCCCGTTGTTTTACTTACTACTTTTAGACTTAAGCTGCTAAAAAGGGCCGCTTTAAGGCGTTCTGTTCCGGATTTCCCACGTGTTCCCCAGCCGCCAATCGATACAGGAATAAGTGCTCTGTCAGATTGAATCTGACGGCTTATTTTTATATGTCTCGCCCAAAAGTAAGCGATAAAGCTAATGACAAAAAATATTAGCTGGCCAATGCTGTTTTGGTAAATTGAATACGCATACTCTTTAAAGCTTGACCCAATGTTAAAAATAAAGGGTGTAATTGCGAGCTTTTTATAAAGGTTAGCAATACCTGATTCGACAGGGAACGCTACATCAAACAACATTCCATACGGTTGGAAGTCTAGCGTAAAGCCCTTACTACGAATGTTTTCTAGGTAGTGTTGTTGTTCTACTTCAGTACCATTTCGTAACTCATTCAATTTTTCGTAGTTTAATGAAATCCAACAGTATGCATATAAACGCTTAAATAAACTTGTTGGTGGTGAAACTATCAAAATGCCATCAGGGGTATAGGATTTAGCTGGCGCTTTTAAATTATCTTGAGACAAGGTACTTAATAAGAAATCAAGTAATGGCAAGTGTGGTCGTGAGCTAAATTGATGCTCATCAAAACGAGGCTCACCGGGTACTTCTGTCTGGCTTATCTCTGCAACAGTACAACTTGGTACATGCATAAATGCACTAGGCTTTCTGGCCTGTAAATGATTATAGCTTTGTCTTTTTCCGGTACTAGGGTTTTTAAATTCATGCCATAAGCGCCAGATTCTAAAGCCACGCTTATAACCCAATTGCACCTGCCATGACTTTTTCTTAAGGTTAACATTGAAAGCTTCATAATACTGAGCTTGTTTACTTAGTAGTCGGCCAAGCAAATCTTCATCTACTTCTTTACAGTCAATGGATGTGTCTGAACTTAAGCTCACCTCTAATTGTGCAACTTGTTGCTGATGCATAAAACTGACTAACTGCTCTCGAACACGGCTAATAATACGTTTTACTGCAAGGTTAGATTTTTCTTCAAGTTGTCGGTTTAATACATTTATAAACGCTTTAAATATATCTTGAGTGTAGTCATGATTATCATTATCAACTTGAAGGTTAAACATGATCCTCGGAGTGAGTTCAAGTAATAGACGTAGTTCTGCAAAGTTATCAGTTTCCTCAAGGAGTTGTTGCCATAATTTAAAGCCTAATTGCTGTTCACTAAAGCGCGGGTCTGATAACTGTTTAACTAATGTTAGTCTTACAGCTGGGCTGTTTTCAAGTTGCATCCGCTCATTGAGTAAATCGGTTACACATGACCAAGGCAAAACGGAACATTGCTCTATAACACTTTGACGAACACGAGGGTAAGCATGTTTAGCAAGTAAAAAAATCAGTTTACGGTTTGCCTCATTTAAGGAAAACTGTTTGCTGATGATTTTGGCAAATGAAGTAATTAAAAATAACTGCTGGCGATCTACTTTGCTGTTTTTATCAACGTCCAGATCAATATGAGAGCGCATAAAGTAGCGAGTAAAAGTGGGTCTAAGATTAATTAGTATTTCTAAAATATCGACTTTTGCTGCGTGTGGTGTTGTTGGCTTCTCTAATGACTGTAGTAAGTTTTCAACTAAATCTGCATTAAACTCAGGATCTTCGACATATTCATTAAGCAAATTTACCTGATTAGCTAACGCTCTAAATAATGAGTTTCGTGTTGCTTCATTGTCTGTTTTTTCTAGTAGGTTTAAAAAGAAGCCTTCTAAATCGAGCCTTAACCATGACTGAGCCATGTCATTTTGGTGATTACGTAAATAACGGTTTGTTAAATCACCGAGCTTTCCTATCAAAAACTTTAATGATTGCTCAAGTTCAGAGGTTTTATCTTGGTAACGATTAATCATTGCCCCTTCATCAAACCAACGCTGAAAAGCATCTTGATCCTTTTGCAGTTGCAACTCACTTGCCCCTAATGTTTTTGCATAATCAAGGATATGAAATTGCCTCTCGGCTTTTAATTCCGCATGACTCAAACGCTCAACAAAGCGACGATGATCGCCATCAAGTTTGGTTAATTGGTTTTGCAGCTTATCAATTTTGTGAGTTAAAAAAGCAATAGCTTGAAGCAACAACCAATCATCTTCGTCATAATCATCTGGCTGGTTCTTTATAAGCTTCCACTCACTTAATTCGTTAACGAGTTGCTTATACTTTTGGCGATAAAGGTCTAACCAAAAATTGGCTATATCGGCAAATAGTAGAGACTCAAGGCGCTCTTTTAAAACTTTACTGCTCATAGTCACTCAGCTCTAACAAATGGTTAAGTTGAAGTGTTGGAAAAATAATTTCATCGTGTGCATAGGGAGCAAAGCCCGTATGCAAGTTATTGCCAGATGAAAACTCAACACTAATATTGTGGTTATTCCAAACCCAATCTTGTTGCCAGCTTACTTTAAGCCAGCCTTGTGAGAAGCCCCCTAAGTCAATCTGCTTTTGCCATGCAAAGCGAGAGATATATTGCCATGTGGCAGTTGCACGATGTTCATCAGCGAAGCGGTAATAACTATCTAGCCCCACCTGGAAAATATGGCCTTCATAATATTGATTCCAACTAGAGTTAAAACGTAAATAATCCAAGCTGCTCCAATCATCATTAGAACCGGAAGAAACACCAAAGTTAAGGTAGTTATCGACCCAGGGTTGATATCTATATTGGTAGAGCCCTAACCAACCAGATGAATGATTTTCTCTGTAAAAATTAAAAATACCTGAGTTAAGCTTATCATCAGCGAGGTAGTCAGCTAAATCGGCGCTGCTGTAGCGAACATAAGGAGTTATTTGCCATTGATGGCGATGTACTGAGTCTTGTCGCCATATTTGGCCAATACTAATGCTGGCATCAATCGCGTATTGACTATCAAATTGCTCTCGGCTCATTTGCCAGCGACTATTAATTTGGCTATCAATATACCAAGGCGTTGTTTCATCCTCCCAAGAGTAATATCCATTTAAATTAATAATATCAGTTTGCGTATCACTGAATGAGTAATATCCCTCTAACTGATACCATTGATTATCATCATTTATCCGAATTCTAGCGCCAACATCAGTTTCTTTGCGGGTGGGAATATCTTCAGCGCTTTGAAAAATTTGCTGTTGATCATAACGAGCAAAAACTTGCCAGTTGAGTTCATCTGCGTGTAGTTCTGTTTGCTCCTTAACGATTTCTACTTTTTCAGGCGCTTGATAGGTGATCAACTCTGGCAGGGCAGCTTTAGTCTGCGAGTAAGCAGAAATTTTATTGTTATACTCGCTTAACTGCCAACTGTATAGGCGGACATATTCCAACTTTTCAGCTTTAACTTCGATTTTTCCTGCAGGATGAAAAAAGCGACGTTCTGTTCGTCTTTGTTCGTCGATTTCTTCCAACTTGATTAGCCTGTCGGCCGATAAAGTTGCTATTAGCGGTGTGTCTGGTATTACCGTGTAGAATAATAACTTGGTTGGTAGCTCTAAGTGCTGCCATTTTCCGGCTAGATATTGTTCTGCTTCTATTGTTAAGTATTGTGATAGGTAAGGGTTGAGCCATCTAATACTGATTATGTTGTTATCGAGCTCTTGCTTAGTAAAAGTAAATGGCACACTTTGTTGTTGTGAAACTGACCAGGTTTTCAGTTCATTAGCTAGGCGAAGTGAAACATTTGCGACATTGTCTCGTGCTAACTCTGCAGTAGAGAAGTGAAATTTAAAACGGATTTGTTGTCCAGCAGTTTGAGCTAGATCAATATGCAAAGTATGGAATGGTCGTAACTGTAACCCTTGCTCTGACGCAGACTGGGTGTTAAGCAAGGTAAAACGATCAGCAAAGCTACTTTGTGCAGGAGCTTGCATTTTAAATAGTCGAGTTCCAGCATAATCTAGCATGCTTTCAATAGGTTGCCACTGACCAAAACTTTCAATTCTATTCTGAATGAAGGTCGATCTAGCTGTTGCTGGTAAGGTCTCTAGACGTTGCAGTAGCTGAGTGTATTGATTGTCGTTTAAACGCCTTTTGCTTAATTGGTATAAGCCATTAATTAATAAGTCATACTGTGATGCGGTAGGTGAATAAACTAATGACATAAAGTCTATTGCAGTCAGGTTATTGGCAGCATCAGACTGGTAGTCAAATTGTGAAACTAAATCATTAGGGAGCAGGCTTACATCAAGGTATGTCATATGATCAGCGCTCAAAGTCAGAGTTTCTCCGACTTGCAAGCTTATAATTAAGGTTGCCGATATAGATGCTAGTTGCTGATTATCTATAAACTGAATATTTGCTGGAATATCACTAAAAATTGGCATCAATTTATGCTGATATTGGCTATCGGCTTTTAGCCAAGCCGTTTGATATTCACCATTTTGTTTCGCAGCTACCCGAGCTTTGATCGCTAAATGAATAGGGTGTGTAGCAGTAAATTTCCACGGTTTCTTATCACTTAGCACGGTATTTTGTACTTTGCCTTGTCCATCAATAAGTCCAGCTTGCTCTGCTGTTACTAAGTGGTATAAAGGGTCATTTTGTTTAGTATTTGAAACCAAACTTTGAAAATTTAGTGCTGCGAAACTTGGTTCTGCGATGTTTCGCTGATCAGACTGATGAGCTAGCCACGTCGCTAAACGATTTTTCTGCTGTTTAACAGCAAGCCTGATCAAGATTTTTCTACAATTGGAAATTGACGATAAATTACCAGCGCACAAGGCAAATAGCTTGTAGTCTTGATGCTGCTCTTGGTAAATTTTAATCAACTCTAAACTTGCAAAATGCTGCAATTGAGCCTGTTTTGCACTTTTGTATAAACCTTCTAGATAGCTATTCGCTAAATGGAATTGTTTTTGCTGCCTCAAAATATCAATTCTTGCTTGCCATGCTTTTTCCGCAACTTGATGGTTACTATGCTGGCTAAGCTTTTTCAAAAAGCGAAGGGCATCCAATGGCGCAGATTCTGCTAAATCATTAGCAGTCATTAGCAGCTGTTCCCAATCTGTTATGTTTAATTGCTGCTGTGCGGGTGTATAAGGTTCAATTGATGCTAAATAGTCCGCATGCTGCTTGTGCAAGTAGTTATTAATAATCAGCTCTGTGGTAGGGCTCTTTGCACTTAACTTGTTCGGCTGCTGGTAGAGTACTTCATCCATGGGGATATCAGCTAGAGTTCTTGCGTATAGTGCAAAATCAACATGTTCCGTTGTGTTTTTAAGTGCTTGTATAGAAAGTGATTTTTCTTTTAAAGGCACAGAGAGTGTTAATGTTTGAAAGTGTTCTGTCGCTTTCAGGTTAACTAGCCAGCTTTGCTCACCTGCGGTGAATTTTAATTGTGTGTCATTGTTACTTTTTGCAATTAGGGTAAGCCAAGGTGTAGCTCGTTCTTTTACCGTTAAGTCAAACACTAGTGCAGATTGAGACAGAGCTGTTAAAAGTCTAGTCTGATGATTGATACGAGGGTAAAAATGATGATCGACTAAACGCAGCTCAGCAAGCTCGGTGATGGTTTCACTTTTACTTTCTACAGGCAATTGGTTTCGATAGCTGCCAACAAGTTGTGAATCGATGCTCATCATCGAAAGCAAGTTATAGTATCGCTTTACGTTAAGCGGGTCATTTTCAGAAAAAACAGTGTTACTTAACGGCCCCAACGAGTGCTCTTGGTAAATTGATTTTAAATGATCATTGGCAGTATTTAGCCAATATGGCATTAGTTGCTTTTCTTGTTCTTTTGCGGCTGCACCATCATCATAAATTGCGCGGTGGCTTTGCTCTATTTTAACCAGTGAATTTGTTGCGCTTTTAATGGTTAGGTATTGGCCTGCGTCGATAGCCAAATAATCTGAGTTAACTAAACCAACATTCTTATCTGAATATTCAACAGCGAGACTATTAATCGTATTCACTTTTGCTGTTAAAACGTTATCAACATAGGCGTACACAACACCGTTTCGATCAGGAAGTTGCATATTCTGCCTAACAGATAGCTTTAATTTTTTTGCTGCAGGAAAAAACAGCGTAACTTCTTCATCTTTTTGCAGTTGATAATAACGCTCATTGCCTTGCTGTGTGGTCAATAAAACAGATGGTTTTGCTAGCTTGAGTGCACGTCGAAAACTATCTCTTTTTGCTTGATAGTGACCGACAAGAGCCCTAAAGCTAGCGCTTTCGTCAAGGTGATTCTGAATGGCAATTATACGATTATGGCCTGTTGCCGGAAGCTGGCATCGTTTCGAATTACAAAGTAGATCCCGATGAACTTGTAAACGCTGCTGAATGTATTGTGTGTTTCCGGCGCTGATAATAAATTGATTTAATAAATCGGGATTTATCTCAAGCCAATGGCCTTCTGGTAGCCATAAATACTGATGCTGCTTGGCATCAAATTGCAACTCTTGAGTAGACGTTAAAGGGGCCAGTTTTGGCGTTGTTTGTAACCAAAGAGGGGGCTCAAGAACCGCATGCTCAGGCTTAGCAGCATACACCATGTTGATGCTGAATAATGTAAAAGTGACTAAGGCTATTATGATATAAGGCATTGGCTAAACTGCTTTAAAAGTTGGCTATTAGTTATTAAACGCTCACGCATTTGACGGCTTAACTCGATATGAAAAAACTGGCTATTAACAGGCGCCATGTCGGTAAGTATATTTTTTGTCCCTCCGAGCTCAAAAACATCACGACCAAATAGCATAACATTAGAGCCTACTTGATTATTTAAACATTCAGATATTTTTACAGTTGCTTTTGACGGTGTTTTAGAGCCATTGCTAACAATGATATCTGCATTACGCCCTTGTAAAGTTTTTCGCTTTTCCTTTGCAAACCCATGTACCTGATAAATAGAAAAAGACTCTACAGTCTTAGCATAGGCAAGAATAAATGCATTCGCGCTACTAACTTTGTATTTGCCAAAATCGAGTTTATTATTACTTTGATCAAGGGTATTTCTATGTTTTGAATTTGTGAGTAACACCTGACATTCAGCAAACACTGCCTTGGCTATTTTTAGCGTGTGTTTATCAAAATAGCGATGAGGTGCATAAGCAATACAGTTATTACCAGTCTTCTTATAATGAATCTCGCCACCGGAGGTAATTGTTTTTTTTGCTTTAAAAACACCATCCTTGTAATTGAAGTGTGTTAGTTCAGTGTTCGGTTTTAATAGCCAAGCATGAAAATCTTCTGTTAAATCATGCAAGCTAGTTTCCTCGGCACTGCATGCCGCCATAAAAGTGCAAAAAACCAGTAACATAGCATTAATTTTCATTATTCCACCACCTTACTTTTTGCTCTTGAGCAGGGTACTCATCGAGAATAGACAGCCAGATTGTTTCTGATGACTCGATTGTTATTGAGTGTAAAGTATCTATATCACTTGATACTAAGTGCGTGACACTTGGATAGCTATTCAGTCGGCTATTCTTTGGGTGAATCAAAAAAGCATTAATTAGTTCAGATGGATAAAGCTGATATTTTTGCTTTTTAATACTGTATTCGCTTGTGAGTCCTGACTTGTATTTTGCTCTTTGTTTGACACTAAGTTCAACGGGAGCCTTATTATTTGATTTAGCAACTTTGAAAACAAGACTAATAGGGCGCTGATACTTATCAAATCTGAGTGTTAGAGGAGTCTTTTTATTTAGTTGGTACAGGCGTTGTTTAACCCAAGGCCGATTACCATACCAATTTTGATACATTGAGCGAGAACTGTCTTGGATTTGCTGTAGTTGTGAAACAGATAAATCCGCCATATTAGCTTCTTTAGCACTATTACCCTTTAAACGATAAATTAGGCTGTTATCTTCAGAGTTAATATACGGCGTATAATTATTCTTATTATAAATACCGTAGTTAAAAACCTGAGCGGGTTGTTCAGGTAAATAGTACTTATTGGGGCTTAGTGTCAGTGCTACATTTGAAATTGGTAGCTGATCAAATAGTTCCCTAGATTGATAGTATGTGACTTGTGGATCTAACTCTGCTGGTGGCGTGAAAGTCCGAATATTCGAAAAGTGCCCCATCAATGTAAGTTCATAATGATTATTGGCGCGCTGTTCATACCACGCAGCGATATCATGAAAGTTTGTAGTTGATTCTGTCACCAAGCCGTGAGTTAAGGCTCTTTGGTAGTTAAAATCAGCAAAGCGGGATTTCAGACGAACATAGACATCTTTATCTGCCTTGACTTCGACTCGCCTTGCATTCTTTGGTGAGCGCAAATAGTAAGTTACTAACATACCAACATCTTGACGTTGCGTGTTTTCGGCAATCAAACGATCAAACTCTGAAGCTTGTCCTTTCAATGTCACAGAATAGCTCTCGATTTGCTCGTTACTTTCATCAAACAAGGTGACATTTAGTTGGCTTGTCTCAAGAGCTCGAACTTCAATATTTAAATGGCTTTGCGATTCAATATCAAAACTGACAGAGGATTGGGTGTTAGCCAAGTAACTGCCTGAGTAACTAGTTAAGATTGCATTACCAGATAATGTTCGCCATTGCGTTAATAAATTATCTTCGCTGCAGATTGTGACTAAGCCCAGATTAAGAGGTTCAGTTTGATAACTATTAGCTTCGTCTGTTGCACTAAAGTTTACAGGTAAAGGAGGGGAAAACTGTAGTTTGTCATACCAAATTAACGAAGGAAGCAGCCCTTGTTTGTCTGTTTTGAATATCAGGCTATCGGTTTCCTCTAAGCGAATACTCGCGCAAAGACCCGGTTTCGTGAAATAAGAGCCTAGATCATGTTGCTGTTCACTAAAGTCATATGTGACTACATTGTAGGGTAAACTTTCATACAATATGTCTGATTTAAAATCTATGTCAGGAATTCCCTGTGGTGCAATCTTTTGCCACCAAAAGGCCATGGCATTTCTAATCTCTCCATCAGTTAAAGTATTTTCTCCCATAGTAAGGTAATCAGTTGCTCGTCTGCGTCTTTCTAAAGGACGCTTTAGCCAGCTGTTAAGCGGATCAATACTTTGCTCAGGAGTTTTAGCGTGGACCCTAACAACCACACCCTGTAGGTTAGTTTGTTCAGGAATAAGCGTTAGATCGAGACTCGCAGCATTAGGGTAATCTTTAATAGGTAAATAAAAAGATTGACCAGATGCGACGTTCAATGATTGTTTGTTTTCAATTATTTGTTTTACTTGTTGCTCTTGCGAGTTTGTAACCAATTTAGATGCATGATGGTAAACCTTGTCTAAAATGACATCTCCTTCTTGATCATATAGCACGTATTTAATTGCATAATTAACCGGTTGATCAAGTACGACTGACTGATCAAACACGGCATTTGATAAAATGCGTAGTGAGTGAGTACGTTGATTTGAAAACGTAAACTGTAGTGGCTTTTGACTACTAAGCCACTGTACATTTGAACGTGTTTCTTGACTAGTACGCGCATCAATGGGTTCAGCGGAGTCGATCCATACCATTATGTTTCGTGAGAAATAAAAAAGTGCCACTAAAGCAATTGTGATTGCTAAAATAGCAAGTAGGCGTTTAATTAAGTACATATGCGCCTCCAGCCATAATGCTATTAAATAAGCTCAGATCAATAAGCTGGTTATTGGTTGGATTGTAGATTGCCACAATATCGTTATTGTACTTAATCATAAGCGCGTACTTGTCTGCATTTTCCAGCTTAATGGTGTGTAAAGAGCAATCTTTAATTTGCTCGCAGAAACCGCTTAATGATGTTAAACGCTGATGAGCTATATAGTTTTTAACGAGAGTTTGAATTCGTTGCTTTTCTTTAGTCGAGATTGCTTGCCAGTTTAGTGGCGACAAGGTAGCCAGATTTATAGTTTTTACCTTTGTATTGGTAGATATTGCCAATAATCGTTGCAATACGCTGTTTTGGTCGATTGAAAATTGTTCTTTAAAGTCTGATGCCAGCCATAATGTTGCCAGCTCACTATTGCTATTAAATTGTTGGTATCCTGATTGAGGTGAGCTGCCTATTTCAAGACCTCGCGTTGATTTTTGTCCTGATACCACTTGATATTCAACCCCTAAGTTATTCAGTTTTCCGTCGATTTGTTTCATTAGTGGCGAGGCCACATCGCTGATGCGCGTAGCTGAGAATGCAATTGCATTTGGGCGTACCCATGACGGCGCGCTATGGCTGCGGATTTGAATGTGTAAACTAGGCTGATTAGCTGTAAAGCGCAAATAGCTTTGATGAATAACATTAAATAAAGAGTCAATATTATCAGCCCCAAGTACATTAGCTTTAGGGTGCGCATAAGGGTGAGCCCCCGCAATTAATAAATTGGCAGTGTTTGCCTCGGAGAATAATTCAGCTGCAAAACTCAGCGTATTACTTTCAAATAAAGGCCTTGGTACACTGAGTGTGATAGCTTCATGAGCAGTCAATTTAAAAGCGTAAAGCCCTTGTCCTTGTGAGCGCGCTTCATTATTTTTAAGTGGGCTTAACAATAGATATCGACCACTGCTATTGTTGATTAGTAGCAATTGATAGTTAAGTAGTTCGGTTGTGCCATTGATTTGCTTTAACTGATTAAGCTTATCTTCTGTCAGTGGGGCATTACCTATCTGTGTAATTAATTTATAGAGTGGCTTTAAAACTTCATACTCCCACAGCGCTATTTGGCTTTCTGATAGAGGTTGATACTCAAAACTACCTTTTTTACTAATTTGATAAGCAAACTCGTCAACAATAGTATGTATTTCTTCATTGATAACGCTAATTTGGGGGGTATTGTACTTATAGTTATCGCGATAAATGTTAGCCAAAATATTAGTATAGTTAGCACTATCTAAAAATAGTTCAAGCATAGAGCCCGAGTAATTCGCTGTTGGCAAACTGCTTTGTGTTGCTGCACCAAAATAAGTTGCCTCACTGCCTATAAATTGGTGAATGTCTCTTTGGCTAATTGAAGTTGGTAGTTGGTTATATATCCAATATTGGCTGTCGAATTTATTAGAAGGCTTTTCAACTAGTGCAGCCGTGAAGCGATTAGCTTCTCGAATTTGTAAGATTTCGTCACTTTGTAGTGCGTCAATGAAAGCTTGAAAATAAAAGCTTTGTTGATCTTCCGTTGCAATCGTCTTTTGTGGCGTTTTAGCAGTGCCAAATAACATTGCTTTATTATTCATATGTTGAAAAATCAAGCTTGCAGAGTCACTCGCTAGACTTTCTGTAATTGGATAGGGAATAGTTATCAACAAAGGAGACTTTGGCGTTTTATTAAAAATAAATAGCCCCCTTTGCTGACTTTCGTAGGTATCTACCAAGTAAACATATTGCTCATCACTTTCAAGCGAAAAACCCAGCTCGCTAAACAAATAACCAAACTTTGCTATGGATTGCTTGTTATCAAGCGCCTGATTTAACTGGTAAACAGCATACTTAAAATCATTAATTGCTTGATTAGCTTTATAACTACTGACTGTTACTTTATCTGTCCGAGTTGTGTATAAGTAGCTCTTATATTGGCTTACTTGTTGATTTAAGGTGATGACATGTGGATTGTCGATATCTGAATGTACATCCTGATTAGACAGCAAAGAGGGCACTAACATCACTAAGAAACCTACAGTAATAGCGAAAATGCCGCCAATTACCGAAGTTTGAAATGTTGCTCTGATTACTAATCCAAGCGCATTCTTTTGATATATTTTTAGTGCTAGTAGAGTTGCAAGCATGTAGCCAAATGCAAATGTGTCTGTCACTTTGAGCGTAGGGAAATACCAAACAACGACATAATTCAGTATTAACTTATAGACAAAGCCTATAGTGAAGAAGAACATTAATAGTCTGGCACCCTCAATGTTCGCATGTCTTAGCCGAGTAAAATGCACCAATGAGCTACCAATTATTAAAATAACGGCCGTTTCTATAAAAGAAGTTAAAAGCTTTGAAGGCTGAGTTAATTGCAGTGCAAGTAATGCCGGTAGCATTATTCCATTGAACTCCCAGCCGTACTTTATATTTGCTCTGGAAGCAATAAATGCAGTGATGACTAGTATGATATATGCTTTTGGTGCCGCGATGATTGAAGCGGCAACGGCTTCGTACATAATGCCCAAATTAGCAATACTAAAATTAGTAAAAGGCATTAAGACAAAACGAACTAGCAAGAAAGTGATAAGTAATTGAATGAAAGTTACTTTAAGCCCGTACTTAAACCCTCCGTTCCACATCACGTTCGCTGTTAGTGCGATAATAATAAGGCCTAAAGAATAAAGCTGAGATGCATAATCAAAAGTAATATCCCATTGGCTTAACTGAGCGGCAATTAAAGGCCAAAACAATGTGTCCATGCAGACACGCACAAGAATACTAAGCAAGATTATGGCGAAAAAGCGATCCCGCCCAAACATTTCTCCATAGCCAAACTTTTCCATCATATAATGAGCACTAAAGCGCATTAATGCATAAACAACGATTGCCTCGATAATAATAACCGCAGCTGAGGTTGGGCTAATAATCAGTAAAGGGACTAGGTAGCCTGGTACAACAAGCCCCGTCAGAGGGAAACCAAAACGCAAATTTAACAAGCAGACGACCGCAGTACCTACCCATACGGTAGTAATAACAGACTGGCCTAAGCCTGTGCCTGCAGGAAAAAGCGCGAGTACAAAGTCCATTAACTTTGGTCCTCTTTAGTGGCTTCTTGCTCGTCTATAACAGCATGGTTATCAATAAATTCAAATAAGATTCCTGATACTTGAAATGGTTCGCCTGAGGCTGTTTGCGAACTGTCGGTGTTCAGCGCTTTAATACTTAGCGTATAGTTTCGGTTATTAAGTTTGGCAGGTAAACTTATCTCAGCTTTGTTTAACGTCACATAACGAAGTTTGCCCTTGGCAACCTCAGTATCCAGTTTGCAACAGCGGCATAATAGATCTAATGCAGTCATCTCAAAGACAGCAATTTGATGTTGTTTTGCAAATTGCTCTAATGCGGCATTCGTCTGAATAACTTGGCCAAATAAGTTAAACAAAATATTAGCAGAACGAGTGTGGCTGAATACCATTTCTAAAGTTGTCATTTTTTGCTCCATTTCATCAATAGAGCGCTTAACTCGCTGGCTCGTAGGCTCATGCAGTCTCAAGTTAAGTAGTTGGTTAATTAGAGTTTTATTTTTTCTCTCAGTGGCTTTAAAAATATGGTAATGGAATAGCAATTCAGCGACTTGAGCAGCAAATCTATTAACATTCTTTTCAAAGGCTTGTTGATTGAACTGCGTATTTGGGATCACTGAAAGTGCCCAGAAACCGCGTACATCACCGGCATAAACAAGCGGTACCATAAATTCAATTTCATTCGCACTAACATGCTTAAAAAAAGGTCGAGTTATTTGCACTATCCCCAATGACTTTAACGCATTACTGTAGGGCGTTCGTTGATAATCTCTGCGCATTTCTTGTATGTCATCTAAATTACAATT
Organism: Pseudoalteromonas sp. PA2MD11; assembly: GCF_017808125.1. Taxonomy (NCBI): domain Bacteria; kingdom Pseudomonadati; phylum Pseudomonadota; class Gammaproteobacteria; order Alteromonadales; family Pseudoalteromonadaceae; genus Pseudoalteromonas; species Pseudoalteromonas sp. PA2MD11. The sequence goes on along the minus strand of NZ_JADKNF010000001.1, from coordinate 427,921 downwards.
CATTGCACGAATTTCTACAACTCGGTGATCATCTTCTTTGCGAGCAAGGAAAATTGATTTCTCTAAGTCTAATTGTTGACTGATTAACTGAATAATAGGGTCCCAAGGCGAAGCTTGATCTATAAAGCTTTGTGGTATGAAGCGTCCCATCATCTTTTGTTGGATATTATTTACCACAACATTAAGCTCTGCATCCTCTGTTACTTTGCGGACAACTAGGATCCAGAGAAGGGTGATAAAGGTAAGTATAATGTACTGGCCTATCGGGATATAAATCTGCATTGATTCAACGAAAAAATAACCAATTGTGCACCAGACAAAAATACTCATGAAGGCAATGAAAAATGAGTAAAAGAGTGATAGTTTCTGAAAACTAAAAAGCAGAACCACCACTAAAATTAATTCAATAACAATAGAGTAGGTTGGTTTTAGCAGTGTTACTACAGTGTTCTTATCAATACTGTCAGCCATGTAAGCCGTGAGTAATAGTGGGTCATGTAAGCCGTTAAGTTTTGGCGCGTGTATTTGCACGTTAAATGAGGAAGCTTTTTGACCCACAATGATGACTTTATTTTCTAATTGTTCACTCATAACATCAAAGTTAAGCACTCTTTGAGCACTAAATTTTGGTAAAGCGGCCACGGCGAGCTTAAAGTCAATCAAGGCTGTTTGATTATTTTCATAATCAAATATTTCTTGCCAAATACTTATGCAATTCAAACCCTCTTGAGAAGGAATTTGAATCTGATAGGTTGCCCAAGCAATTACATGAGGGACACAATAGCTTTTGTTTGAGTACGGATAGAATACATTGTCTATCGGTAAGGGCTGCAAAGGTTCATCGGCTAAGACAATAATCGCTTTTGGATTATAATCATGAAGTTTACTTACCAGCTGCTGGTGATTATTGCTCAAATTATCACTGTTGACTAATACGATATTAGTTTGCTGTGTTTGACCTAATGGCTCAAGTGCTTGGTATAAAAAAGCATTACTTGCCTGAAATAGGTTCAGTAAATTGCTGAACATTACAATCACAAATAAGCTAACTGTTAACCAAAACGCACGTTGGTGCCTCAATCGTAACAATTGTTGAAATACAGCCACTGCTCCTCCTTAGTCAAGTAAAGTGAAAGTGAGCTTTATACTCGTATCATTACTTGCAGAGACTTTTAAAAAGTCAAATCCATGCATTTTACTGGTTTGCCATTGCTTATTTTCAAGACTGATTGGGTTTTGCCAAGTGATCATCGCGATATTGTCTAAGCGCGTCATTGCTTCGCCATTACTTGGCGCATATTGTCTAAATTGAAGCTTAATACCACGAGGCGGTAAGTTTTTTGGGCCAAGGGTAAAGTCGTCAGAAGGTAAGCTGAAATCATGGCTAAATACTTGCCACGAGTTATCACCTCCGTTGCTGATAACAACTTCATTTTCCGAAAAAGTAAGATCATCAATTTCGGTTGTATAAGTTAACAAGCTTTCTAGCTTGCCACCATTCTCAGATTGTAAGTAGCCATATAATGAGAAATCTTTACTCAATAATGGCGCCCCATTTTCGTCAATCAATTCCATCACTCGCATAGTGTGTCTAAAAGGAATGATTGAAGGGGTATTGTCAAACTCATCGCGGCTAGAGCAAAGAGCTTGAATCCCAGCGTAGGGTTTATCGGTGCAAGGAAAAACGCTATCACTAGTATGATCCCAGCGACTTACCTCAAAAGCTTCTGAGTCGTTATCCCAGTCTTCGAAATCGCCGAATACCATGATGTCTCGGCCTAAAATACTATTGCTAAGCTCACCACTAGTCACTTCAATATTAGACAAGTATGCAGCGGATGATGGTGCATATTGACGTAAGTCAATTATGTCACTGCTGCTATCGAGTGTAACGGTCACTTGTGAAGTACGCTTTGTTGCTTGGTCTTTAGAGAAATATACTTCAGCATAGTTGTCACGCGGTATTAACGTTACCGAGTCATCTGAGAACTCTGCTAGACGGCGCACTAAATAGTTACTTAAAAAGCCAGTGGTAAAACGAGGCTTGTAGTCTTCAATGTAAATAGGGTAAGCAAAGGCACGATTTACTGTTTGTGTGTCTGCGTTTAGGTCAATCATCACCGCAACACCTAATAGAGTGTCTAATCTAGGTTGATCAAACACAAAGTTACCTAAGCCGAGTACTGCAGGAATATCATTATAAACAGCAAAACCCTGAGCAACGTGAGGGTGATGAGCTATTAATAAATCAGTATTTTGCGAAGAAAGAGCTTGGAACCGACCGTCTATATAACTTGTTGGCGAGTAACTATATTCATCACCGCCATGCATTTGTGCAATTATAAAATTATTAGTATCAAGAGCTTGTAGAGTATCATTTACTGCATTTGCATTGGTAAGATCTGCCGCTCCTCCTTTACTCTGCTCTGCAACATAATTAAATTCATGCTCATCTCCAGTGATAGAGGTTGCAGCAAAGAGTGTTAAGTTAATATCCCCAAGACTAGCATTCACAGGTGCAAGAGCGTCAGTGTCATTTATTCCAGCACCACTGTGTAAGAACCCCACATTTGCAACTTCTATAAGTGTGTCTTCAAGACCCGATTGTAAATAGTCATACACATGGTTATTACCGAGCCCCAAATAGTCAACGCCTATGGCTGAAAGTCCTTGGAGTGAATCAGGTAAAGAAAAAAAGCTAAACTCTTTTGTTGGATGAACGGTACTAGGATTGCTTGTTACTGGTGATTCAAAGTTAACAGAAGCAAAGTCTGCATTTAAAAATAGCTCAGCAACATCGGCAGTAATTGCAACACTATCTGCCCCAGCTGTTTCAGGGCGAATAAGTGCATTTTTAACATCGGGGATGTTTGTTCCCATAGTCGATAAGCTTGGATCTAAATAACGGCGTCCAAACATAGTATCTCCAGCAAAAATCAGGCTTTTACTGTTTTGAGCTTTTGTTTCTAATTGTACTTGAGAAGTTGCATAATTTGGTTGATTAACGATAACCCCTGCTTTTGCAAAGTAACCGTTTTGTTGCACCATTAAGGCATGGTTACCATAAGGCAAATCGCTAATGTTAACTTTGCCATTGGCATCTGATGTGTAGCTTTGTCCTGCGACTTTTATGACAACATTGCTTAAATTGGCTTTACTCTCATCCACCACTGATAGGGATAAATCAGCCTTACCAGCAAGTAAAGTTTCTCTAGCACTGATGGAATCTTGCTTTTGCTCTTGCGGCTTATCTTCATCAGGGTCTTTCACTTTACATGCTGTTAAGGTTAAACATGAAATTATAAGTAAATAGTTGATAATCTTTTTCAAAAGGCAAGCCTCGTTATCATTTTTTTTACATTCTATAGGTCAATATTATTATTGCTATATTGTATCTTTGTTAGTTATCGGGAACAATAACCGCTGGCTCTGAAAATTCAGATAATTCTTAGTACGTTGAAATTTAGCAAAATAAATACGTCTTAAATTGAAGTTTAGCTCAAAAAAATGTTTTTTTTCAAAAATATAATTTGTTCACTAGGGTTTAACAAATATGATGCCAGAGTTAAAGAATAAATTTGTAATCGACTAAGTGAAGATGAAAAAAAAGGCCATTAAATGGCCTTTTTGTGCGTATGGGCTTTCACAAAATGAAAGTTAGAATTTGTATTTAACACCGAACATAGCAACAACTGGGTCAATTTCTACCGTTGAAGTTAATGCCTTTGCGCCGTCAGCATAAACTGTTGCGTCTGTATCGATGTCGATTAGTGAAACCATGCCATGTAGGCCCCAGTTTTCACTCATCATGTAGTTAAAACCAGCTTGAGCTGCAAAGCCAAATGAATCATCTAGTTTTACTTCTACATCGTCAGTACCTAATGTTGCTTTTAAAGCCGCAGAAGGTTTCTCATCAAAGAAGGTTGTATAGTTAATACCTACACCCACAAAAGGACGGAACTTATAAGTTGAGTCTAAGAAGTGGTACTGGGCGATTAGTGATGGTGGTAATTGCTTAATATCGGCAATTTTATTGCCCGCTAAGCCACCAGTTCCTTGAACATCATGGCTAAATGGTGTCGCTGCAACTAATTCAAGAACCCATTTGTCATTAAAAGAGTAATCAATCGTAATACCTAATTGGGTATTGTCATCGCCACGAAGTCCTAACGTTGGCGCTTCATTGATTTTTGAGCTGTCGTTATCAGGGTTTACATTAATTGCACCTACATTCACGCTTAAGTTTGCGTTTGCAACAGGAGAGAGTGCTAATAGTGAAGTAAGTAATGCAATGCTTAATTTAGTTTTCATGTTGTTCTCCGCGAACTACTTGTCTTAATTGGTTGAGGCTATTATTACTAAGTTGCAGCGGACAAAACCTGTTCTAGATCAAAGTTTCAAAAATGTTTGAACTAAGTGAAGCCATTTTTTGATTTAGATTAAGTTTTTAAATGGGAAGATCAAAAAAAGATTGACTCTTATTGACTCTACATTCAGTTGCGGCTGGTAAACTAACGGTGTTATTTGCTTATTAGGTGTTTTGCATGGCTGCTCCTCAGCACTTATTTCTTCATGGCTCGATTTCAAAAGCGCTACTTAAATTAGGTATCCCGATCATCTTAATCAATATTTTGCAGTCGGCTTATCAACTGACCGATGCATTTTGGGTAGGCCGGTTAGGGGCAGAGCAAGTAGCTGCCGTTTCTGTCAGTATGCCGGTCACTTTTTTAGTGATTGCTATTGGCTCTGGGTTGGCAATGGCGGGCGCTATTTTATCCGCTCAATACATGGGAGCGGGTCAGCAAGATAAGGTTAATCACGTTGCTGCCCAAACTATGTTAATGGTGACAATTACCGCAACCATACTTGGCTTAATAGGCTATATGCTTTCACCATATTTTTTGACTTTATTAGGTGTTGAAGATCAAGTGTTTGGTGATGCCCTTAAATTTATGCATGTATCTTTTATCGGCGTTGTGTTTGTATTTATTTATGCCATGTTTCAAGCATTAATGCGTGGTATAGGGCAAACCAAGGTGCCGCTCTATATTGTAAGCGGTACTGTGTTACTCAATTTTGTGCTTGACCCCTTACTGATTTTTGGTTTTGGTGACTTTTCGGGTTTTGGCGTAATGGGCGCTGCATTAGCCACACTTATCACGCAAAGTTTAGCGGCTGCAATCGGGGTATGGGTGTTTTTGCGAGGGCGTCACGGCATTCAACTTAAACTCTCTAGTTTTAAACCAGACTGGCAGTATATGAAACAAGCCTTCTTTTTAGGAGCGCCAGGCTCGGTTGAACTCTCTGCGCGAGCCTTTGGTTTAATTATTATGTCGTTTTTGGTGGCAAGCTTTGGTACGCACACGATTGCCTCTTATGGTGTTGGATCTAATATTTTACAAATGGTGATGATCCCCGCAATGGGTCTTTCAATGGCTGTTTCGACTTTGGTTGGTCAAAACATGGGGGCGGGAAATCCACAGCGTGCAGCACAAATAACACGATTAGCCTCACTTTGGGGACTGCTGGGCCTGACAATAGTGGGTGTTGTTGCTTATCTGTTTGCTGAATACTTGGTGGCTTTTTTCATTCCTGATGATGAGTCTGTGATAGCGGGTGGTGCAGAGTTCATTCGGGTTATGTGCTTAACTTGGGGCGGAATAGGCGTGCAGCTTTGTATAGTCGCTGCATTTAGGGCTTCAGGCAACATGCTAAATGCGATGGTTGTGTCACTGCTTTCACAATGTGTTATTCAATTTCCTGCCGCGTATATTTTGTCTAAGCATACCTCTCTTGGACCGCAGGGGATTTGGTATTCGTTTGCTATTACGAATGTACTTGTGGCGATTATTACTTATCTTTGGTTCGCAGCTGGTCGTTGGCAACAAACACAATTAACCAAAGAAGACAAAGACATTGCCAAGGTAACCCAAGAAACCCTTATTGAAGAAGGAAATCATTAATTTAAGTTTCACACTGCGGTCATAATCTCTCGATGTAATAACCTAAGCTTTCTAACTGATTAGGGTTATTATGAGTTTGATATCAAATGCAGAGTTAGTAACGCACCAGTCGGTGCAATCTGAGGTGGTTGAAACATTACAAACCTTGCTCCGATTTAAATCGGTAACGCCCGCTCAAGCTGGTGCAATTGATTGGCTTGAAGGTAACTTAAGCCAGCTCGGCTTTGATTGTGAGGTATTTAGCTTTAATCATGTTACTAATTTAATTGCTAAAATCACCTTTGGTGAAGGCCCTATCGTTGCTTTTTCTGGCCATATTGATGTGGTCCCTGCTGCAGAAGGTGATTGGCGAGTTGATCCTTTTAGTGGCGAGATAGTCGATGGCAGTGTCTATGGCCGTGGCGCAGCAGATATGAAAGGCGGTGTTGCTGCGATGCTTTGCGCAACAAAACGTTTTTTAGCGCAAAATAGCAATAAACGCGGCACATTTTACTGGTTAATAACCTCAGATGAAGAGGGCGAAGCTGAATACGGATCCTTATTGATTGCTGAGCGTCTAGCCAAACAAGGTGTTGTGCTTGATGGTTGCCTAGTTGGCGAGCCGACGAGTCATCAGCATGTGGGTGATACCATTAAAAATGGCAGGCGAGGCGCGTTGTCTGCTCGATTATGTATTCAAGGTAAAGCTGGGCATGTTGCTTATCCAGAAAACACCATAAACGCTGCACATTTAAGTGCAGAGGTCGTAAAGCGCTTAACGGCAATTAGCTGGCACAAAGATGAAACAAGCTCGGCAACAACACTGCAAGTAACCGGCATTAATATAGCCAATGTGGTCGATAATCTTGTGCCTGCTCAATGTGAGATCACGTTTAACGTACGTTATAGTCATGGCTACAAAAGTAAAGACGTTAAAGAAGAAATTCAGTTTGCATTGGCAGATTTAGCATCGCGGCTAACGCTTGTTTGGGAGCGTCCGTGCGAATCATTTTATACATTGCATCAGGCGTGCAATTGCTTGTTGCAGCAGCTTGAACAAGCCGTGCATGAAGTTACAGGCAGCTTCCCTATGCTTAGTACCAGTGGTGGCACATCAGATGGGCGATTTTTTGCCAATGAGCACACGCAAGTGATTGAATGTGGCGTGCGAAACCATACCATTCATCAAGTTAATGAGCATGTTCCTATCGCAGATTTAAAAACTATTGAGCAAATATACTTAGCTGCGCTTAGAAATATCTTTAATTAAAAAGAAAAAGTCGGCGAATATGCCGACTTTTTTAAGCTATTTTATAACGACTATTCGCGTGGCTGCCCTAAGTATCGTTTGGCTTTACTCGCTTTTACTTTATCTAAGTCGACAAGCACTAATCCATCAATGCAATTATTGAACTCAGGGTCGATGCTAAAACTTAAAAACTGTACGCCTCCTGGCTCGCAAAGCTCTGTGTATTGTTTGAATAAGGTTGGGACTTGCGCACCAATATTGGCAAGCACATGCTTAAGTTCAACAAAATCTTCTTTAATATCATCCCCAGCAAATAACTGAGCACATTGCTCTTTTTGTGATTCGGTATGGCGATATTCATTGTTTGGAATGGCTAATACTTGTTTAGCACCATAATAATGCTGGTAATAGTGAACCAATAGCGATTTAGCTTGCTCGGGGAGCGCGTTAGACACACTGACCGCGCCAAATAAATAGCGGTATTGCGGGTACCGGTTCACAAATGCGCCAATGCCAAACCACAAATAATCTAGGCTCTTTCTGCCCCAGTATTTGGGTTGCACAAAACTGCGACCGAGCTCAATGCCTTTTTCAAAATACGGCGTCATAGCATCGCTGTAGCTAAATAGGCTGTCAGTATATAAACCTTTGCGGCCATGTTTTTCTATAATGTCTTCTGCGCAGGCAAGTCGGTATGCGCCAACTAGTTCAAGTTGTTTAGCATCCCAAAGTACAAGGTGTTGATAATCCATGTCGTATTTATCGATATCACGGCGTTTACCACTGCCTTCACCGACTGCGCGAAACGCAATTTCACGCAGTCGTCCTAGCTCACGGAAAATCGGTGAGCTACCACAGTATTGGTATAAGTAAATTTTCATACCATCAGAGGTTTCACCTAATAATTCACACTCTTCAATGGCTTTTTTAAGGTCTTTTGTTGCTTCTGGGCTAGCAATGGGAGTTTGCGTTTTTAACGGCAGAGGTTTTTTAGTGATAAGTCGATACAGTTGCTTTCTTATCAGCTGAGCTATTTCTTTATCTTTTAAATTCTCGATTAAATATGACTCAGGTGGGATGGACGCGCCAATTTCAAACTCTAATGATTTTTGTCGCTGTTTGAACATCTCTTTGACTAACAACAAACTGGCTAAGGGTTTGTAGATCATTGAGGTGCCGTAGAATAATGGGCTGTTTTTCGCTTTAATGTAAATTGGCAAAATAGGTGCGTTGGCTTTCTTTGCCATACGTAAAAAGCCAGTATTCCATTTACAGTCTTTAATGCCCGTTGGACTTAAGCGTGACACCTCTCCTGCAGGAAAGATTAATAACGCACCGTCTGATTTTAAATGCTGTTGGATATTAGCCAGCTCTTTCTTTTTGCTTGTACCAGAGAGGTTATCAACGGGTAAGAGTAATGAGTGCATCGGAGTGATTGACATCAGCATGCGGTTTGCAACGACTTTTAAGTCAGGGCGCACACTTGATAAGACTTTTATTAGCGCTAATGCATCAAGAGAACCGATAGGGTGGTTAGCGACAATAACGACATTACCTTCACTAGGAATATGTTCCATTTGCTTTGGCTTGTAGCGCGTGTCAAAGTCTAGCTCATCAAGTACTTGCTCTACAAACTCAAGTCCTTGTAAGTGTGGGTATGCATCACCAAAGGCAACAAACTCTTGCTCATGTAATAAATAACCCAGACCTTTCTTTACTAAGCCTTTTACTTTTGGTGAATTTTCTAACTGTGGTAAATTTGCTTCTATTACTTTATCAACACTGATCATACAAACCTCAAACATAAACGCATTCAGCGATGAGGTTAGGGTAAGAGTTCGCTGTGACAGTTAGGTTGCAGTTGTGTGACTTTTTAAAGAGCGCTTCGAGGACGAGGCAAAATGGAGAAGACAATGATTTTACTTGTAGCTGTAACAGGCCGAGATTGCAGCCAATTAATTGCTCGATTACAAGCGTTATTACCAGAGGTTGACGTGCAGCTCTGGTCTGAATGCACCGACTACGAAGCTGTAGAGTTTGTACTGGCTTGGAATGTCCCTGCTGATTTATGGCCTAAGCTAGTAAATTTAAAAGCAGTTTCTTCATTTGGTGCAGGCGTTGATAGCATCGACTTAACGAAGATAGCTGCGCATGTCCCCGTTGTTAGAATTGTTGATGATAATCTTGCAAATGATATGGCAGAGTACGTGTTGACCCATGTGTTGGCACACAAGCTGAGACTCAAAGAATATTATTTAAAACAATCAGCCAGTACTTGGAAGCCAAAGCGAGCGTATTCACATCAACATGTGGGTATTTTGGGTTATGGTGAACTAGGTAAAGCCTGTGCTAAGCGTTTACTCGCAAATGGCTTTAGAGTGAGTGCTTGGTCTAATAGTGAAAAACACGATGCTGAAGTAAGCACCTATTACTCACAGCAGGGGTTAGATGACATGCTTGGTCAAATTGATTATCTCGTGTGCTTGCTGCCACTTAACCAACACACTCAGGGTATCATTAACAAATCACTGCTAAGTAAATTGCAAAATCATGCGGTGCTTATTAATGTTGCCAGAGGCAAGCATGTTGTCGATGAAGACTTGCTTGAAGCACTTGATAGTGAGCAATTACGTGGCGCTACCCTTGATGTGTTCAGCGAAGAGCCTTTACCTAAGGTGCATCCTTATTGGTCTCATGAAAAGGTGATCTTAACACCTCACTGTGCTGCATTGTCAGATTTAGAGACTGTGACGCTGCAAATCGCGGGTAATGTCAAAAGATTAATTGAAGGTGAAAGTCTAATAAATCAGGTTGATAGAACAAAAGGTTATTGACACATTACAAATTAGTTTAATATACACCTTGTTAACATCTGTAATTTTGCTATTCTGGAGTTGCTCAATAAAAAAACAATAATAAAAGAGGCGTTATGAAATCTAATCAAAGTGGAGCTAAATTTAGTCTGGTCGTCGTGTCAGTTATCGTTTTAGGTGTGTCAGCATGGTTTAACCAAGCTAATGCATCGGAGCAACCAGTTCAGGACATTGAAGTTAGTCAATCATAACCACACAGCATGCTCATCGAGTGCAGCACGTTTAGATGCTGCACTTTAATCGCTTATTCAACTAACTTCTTTTTGAGTGGATTTCTCTGTTCTCGTGTTTCTTCTCGTCAGATTTTTTAATCATCACATACGTTGCACCACTACCACCATGATGCTTAAGGGCACTGTGAAAGGCTAAAACCGCTGGAATTTCTTGCAGCCACTTATTGGTATAGCTCTTTAAAATACCTGGCTGTGATTTATTTTTGATACCAATCCCATGGCGAATAAGTACGACACGAATATTTCGTTTATGACAGTCATCGATAAAATTAAATAACGTACTACGTGCACGTTGAAGAGGCTGACCATGCAAATCAAGCGTGGCATCGAGTTGATATTTAGCTAAACGTAAGTTTTTATATACTTGGCCTTGTACGCCATCTTTTTTAAATGCCAATATGGCATGAGGATCTAACAGCTCGACGAACTCGCTTCGCAAATAGTTTTCATCAATTGCTAAATCACACTCAGCTGCTTTACGTTTTTCTTGTTGCGCTAAAGAAGGGCCTTGCTTGGTGGAATCAAATTGAACAGTGTCATGCTTAAGAGGTTTTACGTCTTCCATAGATGAGAGAAATAAGTCGAAGTCGTTTAATGACATAAGGTACCTCCAAATTATTTATATACGCCATTAATGGTATCTCAGTTCAACCATTTTGTAAGTAAAAAAAAAGCCCAAGCAGGGGACTGCTTGGGCATAAATGCTGATAGATGATATAGCCTATTCTATCAATTTATCTTAGGGGAAGATTAACCTTGATTAATATTCAACTGGCCAAATGTGTAGACCTTGAATAAATAAAATGTGTTGATCAACACCAAGCTCATGTTTGATATTACGCTTGATGACATCAGATCTAAACTAAACGATAAAAATAATAAACTACACGCGCTAATCGCTGCAAAACGCAGTAATGTTAGCTGGTTAATAAAAAATGCACCTAGTCCTAGTGCAAGTAACGTTAAGTTTAAAAGCCAATCTAGCTCGTTTAGCATGGTCGTATCTGATCGTGTCTGTGTTGAAAAAGGAGCGCCATTATGGTGATCTTTTACACAGCTTTCAACCAAGTAATTTTAAATTTTCGGATTAGATTTTTTAATCCATTATCAGCTTTTTCATCGCTGCAAAAAATCCATTTTGTTCTGTAACTCGGTACTTCTGACAGGTGTCTGGTTTACGCTTATCTTGGCACAGGTAAATAATGTTGCGGCTTAGGTCTGCACGGGGGCTAAGAGTAGAATCAAATAAGTTTGCACCATAACCAAAAACCCCGGGCCAAAATATACTTTGTGAGACCATACCTAGCTTTTCGTAAGTGATTAACACGGGTTTTGGTGTAATTAGCAGAATTAATACAACTGCTGCGAGTGCATACCACCGTGTTTTGCTTTTCTTAAGTTCTACTTCAGGAGCACTGTGCTGAGCAGCTTGTGCGCGCGCTTGTTGTTGGTTTACTGGTCTTTGGCGCTTTGCTTGTGTTGGTTTCTTTCGTGCAGGAGCTTTACCAAGTAAAGATTGTTTTTTTATTTTATTAGACATAAAGCTTATCTGGCCTTTTAAATATAGGTCTCTATAATGAGATTATAACGAAGTTTTTGATATAATAGTCAAATTCAAATCACTCATAGCTTAAATGCGTTACACTCTACAGTGCAATGAGTGTTTATCTTCATAGTTTAAGAGGAATAGTATGGATACGCAGCTTTCAATTCTAATTGTGGACGACGTAGGTACGGTCCGCAGTTTTCTAAATCAAACATTAATGCACCTTGGTATCGATAATGTACGTGAAGCTTCTACAGCCGCACAGTGTTTAAGCGCATGTAAAGAGAAAGAGTTCAATATAATTTTTCTAGATATTGAATTACCCGATGGAGATGGTAAAGAGATTATCACGCAAATTAATGAAATTTCGCCCGAAGCCAATGTCGTGATGGTTTCGGCTCATTCAACAGTAGAAAACGTTAAAGAAGCAATTGAAAAGGGCGCTAAAGGATTTGTAGTAAAACCGTTTACACCTAAGAAAATTGCGGCAATGCTGAAAAAGTTTTACCCAGAACTAGAAATTGTCTAGCTAATTAACTATTGGGGCATTTAGAAAAGTGCCTTGTTAAATTACAAACAAAAAAAAACCGGCAAAAGCCGGTTTTTCATATTTATCAAAAACAAATTATAGCGCTTTGATTTTAGCTGCTAAACGGCTCTTATGACGAGCTGCTTTGTTCTTGTGGATTAGACCTTTAGTTGCGTAACGGTCTAGGATAGGTGTTGCAACAGCGAATGCCGCTTGTGCAGCTTCTTTGTCGCCCGCTTCAATTGCAGCAACTACTTTTTTGAAGTAAGTACGCATCATTGAACGACGGCTTGCGTTATGTTGACGATTTTTTTCGCTCGTAATAGCGCGTTTTTTTGCAGACTTGATGTTAGCCAAGGTTTGCTCCTAACAATCTTAAAATAAGCTTAATTTAAAGGCCGTGGAATATGCCTGTTTTTATCATGAATGTCAATGAAATTTTGACATCTCAAGAAAAACTGCTCCTTATAACGAACATCAATTTGCCGCTTTAGCAGTTAATATCGCCATTGTAACAAAGGGTCGGGTTCGAGCCTAGTGCTTTAAAGATATTTTAGGCATAATCGCCTATCTTAGAAGTTTTTTGATAATGGGTTTAAGGTGGCAAAAGGATTATTTCGTTCTGGGATGATTGTTAGTGCAATGACGATGATCTCGCGTATTTTAGGGTTAGTAAGAGATGCGGTTGTGGCGAATCTCCTAGGTGCCAGTGCTGCTGCGGATGTGTTTTTATTTGCCAATCGAATTCCTAATTTCCTAAGACGCTTATTTGCCGAAGGAGCCTTTGCCCAAGCATTTGTGCCGGTTTTATCTGAAATAAAAGAGCAACAAGGTGATGATAAAGTCCGGTTGTTTGTGGCTCAAGCCGCCGGTACGTTAGGAACTATTTTATTAATTGTTACCCTGTTCGGAGTTATTGCTTCTCCAGTTATAGCGGCCTTATTTGGAACTGGCTGGTTTATTGATTGGTGGCAAGGTGGCGAAAATGCCGAGAAGTTCGTACTTGCCAGTGCACTATTAAAACTGACTTTCCCTTATTTATTTTTCGTGAGTTTGGTTGCCCTGAGCGGTGCGGTCATGAATGTCTATAATCGCTTTGCTGTTGCAGCGTTTACACCTGTGCTGTTGAATATATCGATTATTAGCTGCGCAGTTTTATTGCACGATAAATTTTCGGTGGGGGCTTATGCCCTTGCCATTGGCGTATTTGTTGGGGGAGTAGTGCAGTTACTGTTTCAGTTGCCATTTTTGTACCGTGCCCGTATGCTGAGCCGCCCAAAATGGGGCTGGCAAGATGAAAACGTTAAAAAAGTGCGAAAACTCATGCTACCAGCCTTGTTTGGCGTGTCTATCAGTCAAATAAACCTGTTGCTCGACACCATGATTGCCTCAATGTTGATGACCGGCTCTATCGCGTGGCTTTACTACTCAGACCGTTTAATTGAGTTTCCTCTTGGCTTATTCGGTATCGGTATCGCGACGGTAATTTTACCCGCATTGTCTAAGCTACATAGCACTAAAAGCACAAAAGATTTTCAGCTAACCCTGGATTGGGGGGTGAGATTTGTTATTTTCTTAGGCTTGCCTGCTATGTTTGGTTTAATGGTGATAAGCCCGCTCATTATTACGGTTTTATTTGATCATGGTGCATTTCAGGATGGTGAAATTGATCATGTAAAAGCGGTAAGTTACGGTGTCATGGCCTACTCAGTTGGACTGGTTAGCTTTATGTTAATCAAGGTGTTAGCACCGGGCTTTTATTCGCGTCAAGATACTAAAACCCCCGTAAAAATTGGTATTAAAACACTGGTGTTAAATATGGTGTTTAACATTATGCTAGCTCCATTTATTGGTTATTTGGGGTTAGCGTTAGCAACCGCGATGTCGGCCAGTTGTAATGCTTACCTGCTGTATCATCAATTACGTAAAGAAGGCGTTTATCAGTTTTCTGCTATGAGTTTTGGTTTTACCATTAAGTGTTTGTTTTCAAGTTTATTAATGGCCGCATCTGTATGGTATGTGGGCCAGCAATTTGCCTGGGAAGTATGGCACTTTACTGAGCAAGTGCTGCTGTTGAGTGGGTTATTGGTGCTGGCGGTTTTTGTTTACTTTGCGGCCTTATTCATTCTAGGTGTGAGACTAAATACGATAAAAAGTGTTGCAACTACTGAATCAAACTAAAAAAAAGATTATAATCGGCGCTTCAAGCCCGATATCAATGTTTTGGGCTCGCTGATAAAGGCAAAAAGGTGGCATGGAGTTAATTAGAGGTATTCACAATATTCGCGCGCAGCATTATGGCTGTGTGTTGACCATTGGTAATTTTGATGGCGTGCACTTAGGTCATGCAGAAGTGATTAAAGGCTTGCTGCAAGACGCACAAAAGCATCAATTGCCAAGTACCGTGATGTTATTTGAGCCTCAGCCACAAGAGTTTTTTGCCAAAGATAATGCACCCGCGCGTTTAACTCGACTACGTGATAAGCTCAGTTTGCTTGCTAAATTAGGCGTGGAACGAGTGATTTGTATTAGCTTCAATCAGCAATTTGCCAACATGGAAGCAGAACAGTTTGTCAGCCAAGTACTGGTTGAAAAGCTAGGCGTTAAAGCATTAACTGTTGGTGATGACTTTTGTTTTGGCAAACGTCGTCGTGGCGATTTTGCGTTACTAAAAACCATGGGCGCTGAGCTGAACATGGATGTGAAAAGTACTGCAAGTTTTCGCAGACTCAATGATAGAGTAAGTAGTACCCTTATTCGCCATGCGCTTGCTGCAGGGCAATTGGAAGATGCAAAAACCATGTTAGGTCATGGTTATGCGATTTCTGGGCGTGTTATTCATGGCTGGGCGAAAGGTCGTGAATTAGGGTTCAGAACGGCCAACATAGCGCTAAAACGCCAAGTATGCCCAGTAAATGGGGTATTTGCTGTAAGAGCAAAAGTGGGTGATGAAGAATTATATGGGGTTGCAAATATTGGCAACAAACCCACATTTAATGGGACACGCGCATTGTTAGAGGTTCACCTTTTCGACTTTGCGCAAGACATTTACGGACAATTTATGCACGTGGAGCTAATTAAAAAGCTTCGCGATGAGAAAAAATTCGAGACATTAACACAACTGACGGCGCAGATTGCAGATGATGTAACCGCCGCTAAGCAGTGTTTTGGTTTAAATTAGGTAGCCGATACGGAAAGTAGGATTAATGAGCGACTACAAACATACTTTGAATTTACCGGAAACAGCGTTTCCAATGCGCGGCAATTTGGCACAACGTGAACCAAAGATGCTTAAGACATGGTATGAAGACGATCTTTACGGTCAAATTCGCAGCGCTAAAAAAGGTAAAAAAACCTTCATTTTGCATGACGGCCCTCCGTATGCAAACGGTGATATCCATTTAGGCCACTCGGTAAACAAAATTCTTAAAGATATTATTGTTAAGTCAAAAACCTTGTCTGACTTCGACGCACCTTACGTGCCGGGTTGGGACTGTCACGGTTTACCAATTGAATTAATGGTTGAAAAGAAAGTAGGCAAGCCAGGCGTGAAAGTGTCTGCTGCTGAGTTCCGTGAAAAATGTCGCGCATACGCTAAAAAACAAGTCGAGGGTCAAAAAACAGACTTTAAACGTCTTGGTGTATTTGGTGACTGGGACAAGCCTTACTTAACAATGAACTTTGACTTTGAAGCGAACGCAATTCGCGTGCTTGGTCGCATCATTAAAAATGGTCACTTACACAAAGGTGCTAAGCCTGTTCACTGGTGTACAGATTGTGGTTCAGCACTTGCTGAAGCGGAAGTTGAATACCAAGATAAACAATCTCCAGCAATCGATGTACGTTTTCAGTTTGCTGATCAAGATGCTGTAATCAATGCGTTTGAACTTGCTGAAGGCCATGAAGGTACAGGTGCAGTTAGTACAGTTATCTGGACGACAACACCGTGGACATTACCAGCTAACCGTGCAGTAGCCGTTCACGAAAAGCTTGAGTATGCCCTTGTTCAAATTGATGACGAAGGTGCACAGCAACGTCTAATTTTAGGTTCTGAGCTAGTTAAAGATGCTATGGACCGTTATGGCTTCAAACATTACCACGTACTCGGTTATGTAAAAGGTGCTGCACTTGAGAACTTACAGGTTGCTCACCCATTCTATGACTTCAGAGTGCCTGTGATTGTGGCTGATCACGTAACGACTGATTCTGGTACTGGTGTTGTTCATACTGCACCAGGTCACGGTCAAGAAGATTTCGCGGCAGGTCTTGCTTATGGTTTAGAAGTAGCTAACCCTGTTGGTGCTAACGGTGTTTACTTACCTGACACACCAATGTTTGCAGGTCAGCACGTATTTAAAGCAAATGCGAGCGTTATTGACGTATTAACTGAAAACAATGCGTTATTGCATCATCATGCGCTTACGCACAGCTACCCACATTGCTGGCGTCATAAAACACCTATTATCTTCCGTGCTACGCCACAGTGGTTCGTAAGTATGGACCAAGCTAATCTTCGTCAAGATTCATTAAACGAAATCAAAAAGACTGAGTGGTTACCTGAGTGGGGCGAGAGCCGCATTGCAAACATGGTTGAAGGCCGTCCTGATTGGTGTATTTCACGTCAACGTACATGGGGTGTGCCAATTGCATTATTCGTTGATAAAGACACTGGTGCGCTTCACCCGAATACACAAGAGCTTATCGAAGAAGCGGCGAAATTAGTTGAAAAGTCAGGTATTCAAGCTTGGTATGACTTAGACCCAGCTACTTTACTTGGCGATGACGCTGAGCAATACATGAAAGTTCAAGATACGCTGGATGTATGGTTTGACTCAGGTGTGACTCACGCATGTGTGGTTGATGCACGTGACGATTTAACCGGTCCTGCTGATCTTTACTTAGAGGGTTCTGATCAACACCGTGGTTGGTTTATGTCGTCAATGATGACATCGGTTGCTATCAATGGTCATGCGCCATACAAGCAAGTGCTAACACATGGTTTCACGGTTGATGAAAATGGCCGTAAGATGTCTAAGTCATTAGGCAACGTAATTTCACCACAAAATGTGATGAACAAACTAGGTGCTGACATCTTACGCTTATGGGTTGCATCAACTGACTTTACAGCTGAAATGACTGTATCTGATGAAATCTTTAAACGTTCAGCAGACCGTTATCGTCGTATTCGTAATACGAGCCGTTATTTACTTGCGAACTTAAGTGGTTTTGATCCAAAAACAGATCAAGTTGCTATTGAAGACATGGTTGAGCTTGACCGTTGGATTGTGGGCCGTGCAGCTGAGCTGCAAGATGAAATCTTAGCGGCTTACGACAAGTACCAAATGCTACTTGTAACGCAAAAGCTAATGAACTTCTGTACTGGTGAGCTTGGTTCGTTCTACCTAGACGTAATCAAAGATCGTCAATACACAGCGAAAAGCGACAGCCACGCGCGTCGTTCATGTCAAACTGCGCTTTATCACATTGCTGAAGCAATGACTCGTTGGATGGCACCGATCTTAAGCTTCACTGCGCAAGAAATCTGGGAAGCATTACCAGGTGAGCGTGACAAGTTTGTATTCACTTCTGTGTGGTACGATGGCTTACAAGCTTCTTCACAAGGTAAGTTCAGCAACGATGATTGGTTAACAATCCTAAACGTTCGTGATGAAGTAAACCGTGTGCTAGAAGCGGCGCGTAAAGAAGAAGTTATTGGTGCAACTCTACAAGCAAACGTAAGCATCTATGCAGGTGAAGAGCTAAGCGCGAAATTAGCTGCATTAGGTGATGAACTGCGCTTTGTACTATTAACTTCAGGCGTGACAGTTGAAACTGTGACTACGCAGCCAGAGGATACGCAAGCTACAGAAATTGATGGCTTATACATTAAAGTTGCCGCAACAACCGCTGAAAAATGTGAGCGTTGTTGGCATTACTGTGATGATGTAGGTGCTGATCCTGCACACCCTGAAATCTGTGGCCGTTGTGTAAGCAATGTTGACGGCGATGGTGAACAGCGTCAGTTCGCATAGGAGTTGTTTGTGAGCAAACTAGCCGGAAAAAGTGGCTTGGTTTGGTTATGGCTTAGTCTACTGCTTTTGGTAGTAGACTATGCGACAAAATCACTTGTCGTTAATACCATGGCCTATCAAGAGTCGATAGATATTCTGCCATTCTTTAACTTCACCTATGTACACAACTATGGTGCGGCATTTAGCTTTTTGAGTGATTCAGGTGGCTGGCAGCGCTGGTTCTTTAGTTTGATTGCAGTGTCGATCAGTGTGCTTTTAGTGTGGTGGTTGAAACGTTTACCTGCGTCTAACAAGGTATTATGTTCTGCTTATGCGTTAGTTTTAGCCGGTGCAATAGGCAATTTATACGACCGAATCGCGTATGGCTATGTTATTGACTTCCTGCATGTATATTACGAAAACTGGCACTTTCCTGTTTTTAATATTGCCGATTGTGCGATTTGTATCGGTGCCGCATTACTTTTATTTGATGCCTTCACAGGCGAAAGTCCTAAGGAGCAACAAGCATGAGCCAAGCTGTAATAGGTGAAAACTCTGAAGTGATCTTTCATTTCTCAATTAAGTTAGAAGATGGCTCAGCAGCCGATTCAACTAAAGTACATAATAAACCTGCAAAATTGCGAATGGGTGATGGCAGTCTGACAGCAAACTTTGAAAAGTGCTTACTCGGTTTAGCGGCTGGTGAAAGTAAGTCATTTGCATTAGAGCCAGAAGATGCATTTGGTCAGCCAAATCCAGATAACATCTACTATGTTGACCGCAGCAAGTTTGGTGCAGACACGCCTGCTGAAGTAGGTAATATTATTGCCTTTACTCAGCCTGATGGTACTGAGTTACCAGGTCTTGTTCGTGAAGTGCAAGGTGAGTCAGTTACTATTGACTTTAACCACCCACTTGCAGGGCAACGCTTAACCTTTGAAGTCGATATTTTAGAGGTAACAGGTTAATGGATATTTTATTAGCGAACCCACGTGGTTTTTGCGCAGGCGTTGACCGTGCAATCAGTATTGTGGAGCGCGCACTCGATATCTTTGAAAAGCCAATCTATGTGCGTCATGAAGTCGTTCACAACCGATATGTTGTTGATGGCTTAAAAAATCGCGGTGCAGTCTTTGTTGAAGAGCTAGATCAGGTTCCTGACGACAGCATTGTTATCTTTAGTGCGCATGGTGTATCACAAGCTGTTCGAAGCGAGGCAAAGCGTCGTGACCTTAAAGTATTTGATGCAACCTGCCCGTTGGTAACAAAAGTACATATGGAAGTAACACGTGCAAGCCGTAAAGGTACTGAGTGTGTGTTAATTGGCCATCATGGTCATCCAGAAGTAGAAGGTACAATGGGGCAGTACGACAACGAAGCGGGTGGTATTTACTTAGTAGAAACGCCAGAAGATGTTGCAAACTTAACGGTTAAAAACCCTGAGAACCTGTTTTACTGTAGCCAAACAACGTTGTCTGTAGATGATACAGCAGATGTGATTGATGCATTACGCACTAAGTTTCCAGCAATTGATGGCCCGCGTAAAGATGACATTTGTTATGCTACGCAAAACCGTCAAGATGCAGTGCGTGACTTAGCTGATAAAGTGGATGTATTGCTTGTAGTTGGGGCTAAAAATAGCTCTAACTCTAATCGTTTACGTGAGCTTGCCGATAAAATGGGCACTACGGCTTATTTGATTGATGATGCAAGTAATGTTGAAGCTGATTGGTTCAACAATGTAAATGCGGTGGGTGTTACTGCAGGTGCATCTGCACCAGAAGTTTTAGTTCAACAAGTTATTGCTCGTCTAAAAGAATTGGGTGGCAATCAAGTTGTTGAAAATCCTGGCGAAGAAGAGAACATAGTATTTGCCGTTCCTGTTGAGCTACGCTAATCTAAGCAAATAGTAGTCAACAGTTAAAAGAGGAGCCCATGAGCAAACAGCCTAATTCAAACGGCTTGCTGATTGCGGCTCTTTTTCAATCTCGTGGTGTCCTTGCCACACTGATCGTCAGCCAAGTCATTGCTATTTTACTCGCCTTTTCACCAATGAGCTTAGGTGATGTTTGGTTACGTCTAGCTATATTTAGCTGCTTTTTACATCTAATTTTTCTTTCAAGCTTGTCGTTACTGTATGTATGCCGGGCTCTACTTACAAAGCTGTCGCACCCTAAACAGTTATTCATTCTGATATCCACTTTACTGGCATTAACGTCTGTTTTTAGCTGGCTGTTTTTGTCTGTGTTTTCAGATGTGTTCGCTATGGAGTCGAGGGCTAACTTTATTGTCAGTAATTTACTGATCATATTTTTGGTCACCGCGTTGTTCAGCCAATTCCTGCTTATTCATAATCAAAAAGAGCAACAAACGAAAGCGTTAGCGCAGGCTGAACTTGATGCATTACAAGCAAGAATACGCCCTCACTTTTTGTTTAATAGTTTAAACACTGCTGCTGAGCTTACCCATTATGATGCTGAGGCGGCTGAACAAGCAATTTTGGCGCTGGCGGCGCTGTCGCAGGCCGCAATGCGCAGCGGTAAAGCCATAAAGCTTGCTGATGAAATCACTTTGTGTAGGCAGTATGTAGCCCTTGAGCGTTGGCGTTATGGCGAGCGATTAGTTTTAAGCTGGCAATTACCTGATGAGTTGCCAGATATAGATATTCCGTGTCTGACAATACAGCCGATTATTGAAAATGCGGTTTTTTATGGCGTAGAGTCAGCAGAGCAGGGCAACATTTCTGTCGAGATGCATCAATCGAACAAAGCTTATACTTTCATTATTACTAACCCTGTAGCGAAGCAAGGGAGCCATTCACGAGCAGGCAACGGTATGGCACTTGAAAACATCCGCCAGCGTTTGTCACTTTTCTATCATCAAAAAGCGCAACTAACTACGACTGTTCGTGATGAGATCTTTAGGGTGAAACTGGTGATACCTATTAAGAGAAGCGCATGATAAAAACTTTAATTGCTGATGACGAGCCTTTAGCAAGGGCGCGTATTAAACGTTTATTAGCTACTAACGAACTTTGCACAGTTGTAGGTGAAGCCAGTAACGGCGAACAGGTGATTGAACTTTGTAAGCAGCTCCAGCCTGATTTAGTGATGCTGGATATTAATATGCCCAAGCAGTCGGGCCTTGAAGTAGCTGCTGAACTAAAGCAGTTTTCGATCCCCCCAGCAGTGATGTTTTTAACAGCGCATCCTGAGTATGCGTTAACTGCATTTGATCTCGCTGTAGATGGCTATTTAGTTAAACCTGTATCCGAGCAAGCTTTAACAAAAGCAATGGCGCAGCTTAGTAAATTAAACCGAACTCAAGTATTAACCCCTGAAAATAACTATATTTGTTATCAACTTGCAGGCGTATTAAGAAGAGTAAATATAGATGATGTTATTTGCTGTATTGCAGAGCAAAAATACACGCGGGTGGTGTTTTTTGAAGGTGAGGCACTTGTTGAGCAAAGTTTAAAACAACTTGAGCAGACCTATCCGCTGCAGCTACTTAGAATTCATCGTAATACGCTTGTCAATAAGCAACATATTGTAAGCCTTTTTAGTCCTTCTGCTGGTGGACATACAGTCACGATGAAGCAGTTTAAAGAGCCCTTGTCTGTTAGTCGTCGAGAGCTTAAAAATGTAAAAGCTGTAATGGGTAAATAATAAAAACTCTCAATGCAGCAGCTTATCTCCTAAAGTCCCAGCTTCTTTATTGTTTATTACTTTGCTCTGAAGAAAGTTTCAGTACCGTTTATCGCGCATTATGACCGCTTGTCCATATACAGATTGTTATTTATCTGTGTCGTAATATTCTTATGGTATGTAAAAGTATCAATGAACTTCACCATGATTAAACATTCTGAGCAGAAAGGTTTTACGCTTATTGAAGTGCTTATTGCCTTTGTTATTTTGAGTTTTGGTTTATTAGGTGCCGTGGCCTTACAAGCTAAAGCAAAACAAGCTAGCTTTGATTCAATGCAGCGTGCAGCTGCTGTGGCACTTGGTAATGACATAATCCAACGTATGAGAGCAAATGACTCTTCGGGTTTTGCCGGCTTATACAATGGAGAGTTTAGTAGTCAATCAGCAGCCGACAAAGCTCAGACATGTTTTAATTCTGCTTGTACCGCACAAAATATAGCTGAGTTTGATAAACAACAATGGATCCGCGCAATTCAAGCTCGTGAAAATACGGGGGCTTTAGATAATGCCACTGTGTGTATAAATAACACCCCAGTCGCAGCAGGAAATGCGAGTGAATTTAATATAAGGGTGGTGATCAGTTGGCAAGGTAGGCAGGAACAAAAAGCAAATAATGCGACAGCTGCTATTGATTGTGGAACACAAAACGACAAGCGCCGTATAGTCGTGCTTGAAAGCTACATACACTTAAGGTCATAAGATGAAAAAGCAAACTGGATTTACACTTGTTGAGATGATGGTCGCTTTATTCATTGGTGGCATAGTGCTTGGTGGGGTGATGTTTACTTATTTAAGTATGAAAGTAACAACACGAGACACCATGACAATTGGTGAATTGCAGGAAACAGGTCGGTTAGCTTTAAATATCATGCAGCGTGATATAGAACAAATTGGCTTTTGGGGGACATTCTATGAAGACTCATTCTCAGACGAAAATACCAATACGGATGCTGTAAATAACCCTACAGGTGACTGCTCAGAAGGCCTCAATAATGCGAGCTTCCCTGCTGACAGTGCAACTAGTAATTTTCGCTCGGTTTATGCTGTAGAAACCTCAGATGGTTCTGCGCTTAGTTGTATCAACAATGCAAAGAAAAATACTGAAGTTTTACAGATGAAGTTTCTTGAAGGGCTGCAGATCCAACCTAACCAGACGAGCAATGACTATTATTACTTCATTGCTGAGCAAGAACGGGCTGAATTTAGACAAGGCCCAATCGCGGCCTCAACTATCAATGGTAATGCGACGATTTGGCGTTACCGTCATCATGTTTACTACATCTTTGAAGACTCATACACGATAAATGACCAATCAATTAAAGTCCCTGTTTTACGCCGAAAACGCCTAACAGTGAAAAAGAAAATGGAAACTGAAAGCGTGATGGAAGGCGTGGAGAATATGCATTTTGTATTTGGTCTAGATACCACGAACAACAGCCGTGTAGATACTTATAGAAGTATTAGTCAAATGACGAACAGTGATTGGGAGAACCGCCGTGGTATTTTGACAGTACAAGTGTTTTTATTAGTTAGATCGCTATTGCCTGATCCGAATCTAAAAATCAAAAATCAAAAGTATACGCTTGGTGAAGATGCAAGCAGAAAAGAATTAACCTTTACAGATAATTATCGTCGGGCGGTGTTTACTACAACGATTCGTTTAAATAATGTTGGAGCAAATTTATGGCGCATTTAACCTTGCAAAAGAAACAACAAGGGGTGGTGTTAATCGTTGCTTTGATCATGGTGGTAGCTGTTACAGGTATTGCCGTTTCTTTGATGAGTAGTAGTAGCATAGATATTAAAATTACTAATGCCGCCCAAGAGCGAGAAACAGCAGAAAATGAATTAATAGGAACTGTTCAGCAAGTAATTGCAAACGAAGCTGCCGCAGGTGGCAACAGTGCATTTTTAATGAAAGCAGCAGAAATCCCTGATGGTGGATTTGCTATGGGAGAGGTTGGTGGCGCAACCAATACGATGACAAATTTAAATAACGGTGTTCTTGATTTGCCTTGTCCGCGTAAATTTAACTTCACTGCAGGTATCTCCTGCAACATGGTTCAAGTTGATACCACCATTACCTATGGCACTAAAAGTAAGCATACTTTGACAATTACAACAGGGGTTGCCCAGGAAATGGCGAGCCTGAATACGGGTGGTTGATAAGGAAAATTTTATGAGAAAACTAAACTTATTATGTCAGCTTTCAGTTATTAGTTTTTTATTCATTGGTTGTAGTGGGTATGCGGATGATACGGAGTTGTACGTTAATTATGACCATGACTTAAAAGAAAAACAAAGAGTTATTTTTTTACTCGATACATCAGGAAGTATGCTTTTCTCAGCAACTGATGGCAGTCGTTGCCATCACCCTACGGGAGGTTACTTAGTTGAGTGCCCCGAAAGTAGAATAGCAGCTGCTAGAGATATCATAATTGAAACAATTGAGAATAATTCTGATATGGACTTTGGCTTTAACCGTTTTGCTCCCTCTCATGGGGGGTATGTAAAAGCGAGCTTAGGCACAGAGCATAATACCCTAAAAAACTTGATTCGTGGGATCAAAGCAGGAGGCTCGACTCCTGTCACCGAGTCACTTTGGGAAGTTTACATGTACTTAACTGGCCAAAAAGTTGATTTTGGTTCCTTAGTTGCCGTAGATGAGAGAGATACAAAAGCAGAAATTGGAAAAAAATACCTTTCTCCATTTGATACAAAGCTAACCGGTGATAAAAGGTGCGATAACACTGTAAATGTACTGCTAATAACTGATGGCGAGCCTCAGAATGATAATGAGCGAGACGCTGATATTGAAAAGCTTAATCAATTCTACTTCTCAGAGCCTGCCCCTCTTTATGGTCATGAACATAATCTAAACTATTTAGCGGCGCTTGCAAAAGTAATACACGGAACAGATGAAGTGATTGTCGATTTAAATAAAAAGACGCCTAAAATTCATGATCAAGGTATTATTTACACAATTGGTTTTGGTAATGGTCTCAGTAAGCCTGCAAAGGGTTTACTTGAGAAAACTGCTGAACTTGGAGGTGGGAAATACTTTTTTGCCAGTGATGGAACAGCATTATCTGAAAAGCTCAAAGAAACGTTTGCGGTTCTTAGAAATGAGTCCGGAACTTTTACGGCTCCATCGACAGCCTCAAATAATGCCGATCAAACTCGTAGTAGAGATGGTTTGTATTACACTATGTTCTATCCCAGCACTAATGCCCGTTGGCGTGGTAATTTGAAAAAATTGAAGGTTTCGGGCGATATTATAGTCGATGCTAATGGGCAGTCCGCCATTCAAAGTGATGGGTTGATAGCAAAAGAAGCTAAAACTTTTTGGTCAAATTCCGATTTACCAGATGGGAATGCAGTTGAGTTAGGTGGTGTTAACTCATATCTTGCAAATATTTCAAGCTTACCAAATACCGGTAGAAAGGTTCTTACTAACCTTTCAGGGGGAAGGTTACTTAATTTTACAAGGTATAGAGTAGTATTCCACTATAATACAATCGCCAAAGCTGCCGTTGATTTTGAATCTTCACCCGATGAGGTAGAAGATCTCATAAACTGGTCGCGAGGTTTGGATGTTAATGATGAAGATAACGATGGGAAAACAGATGATTCTCGTCAAGATATTTTTGGTGATCCCCTGCATTCAAAACCTGTAACTATAGATTATGGTAATGATGACGTTCGTATTTTAATTGGAACTAATGCAGGCTATTTGCATATGTTTCAAGATAAAAATGATGTATTGGCCGAAAGCTGGGCATTCATACCCCGGAGCTTGTATAAAATTATTAAACCACTGAGAGATAATACACAAGATACGAAAGTCTACGGTGTTGATGGCGCTATTTCAGTTTTCTTTGATGATAAAAACGGTGATGGTGTTGTTAATAGTTCAGATAGAGTATGGGCATTTTTTGGCCTAAGACGAGGCGGGAATGAATATTATGCACTTGATATCACTAACCCAAATCAACCTAAACTGTTATGGAAAGAACCATTAAAAGGTGGGGTTGGTGATTTTAAAGAACTTGCCCAGTCCTGGTCTAAACCAGAAGTTGCTTATATTAACTTGAATGGCTTTAAAGACCGACCAGTACTAATTTTTGGCGCAGGTTATGATACTAATAAAGATAATGTGCTTCGAAGTGATGATAACAAAGGACGTGGCATTTATATTGTAGATGCAGAGACAGGCGAAAAAGTTTGGGGATTAACACCTGATGAAAATGATTTCACCGGTGAACATAGTATTGCTTCAGACATCAGCTTATTAGACTCAGATTATGATGGCTATATTGATCGGCTTTATGCTGCGGATACTGGCGGTAATATATGGCGTATTGATATGCCAAGCGAAAACCCAAAAGATTCTGAACAACCATGGACGCATTTTAAGCTCGCAAGTTTAGGCAGCCAACTTGCAAGTAATGATCGTAGATTTTTTTATAAACCGACGGTAGCTCGGGCTGTATTTAGTAAAGTTTCTAAGACAATAATCAATGGCAAATCAGAGACAACTAGAATTGATTTTCCATACGATGCAATATTGGTTGGTAGCGGTAATAGAGCTAAACCGACTTCAACATTGGCAAATGACCAGCTATTTATGATTAGAGATAGCAATACGGTTACTAAGTCATTTAAAGGTAATGATGTTCCTGATGTTATTTTTCAATCGAATTTAATGAATGTTGACTCAGATCCATTCGGTAGCGCTTTGAAAGATATAGATACCTTTGTTGACCTTGAAGTGGAATTAGGGAAATTTAAAGGCTGGTATTATAACCTCTCTTCTGCAGGTGAAAAATCGCTTGCTGCTAGCACTGTAATTGGTGGTGTTGCTTATTATACTAGCTTTTCTCCAGCATCTGACGATAGCACAGAAAACCAATGCTCATTGAGTGCAGGTACGGGAAGTCTATACGCATTTCACCTTCATTACGGTACAAAAATATATGATAACTTGAAGTTTAAGACAGGTACTGATGTACCAGACACCCCAAAACTCTTTTTTGGAGAGGTTGACAGCTGTAAAGACACAAACGGTAATGGTTATTGTGATGACTACGAAGGTGAAATTGAGCAAATAAAGATAAGCCAATTTATGACTGTTGGGCCCAAAATCATAGGTGAAGATAGTCCATTTAAAGTCAAAGGGGTAAATGGACCTGGTTTAACTATTGAAAATGGAGAGATAAAATTAGTGAGTGATGAACCTCTTGGTTTTAAAGTCCAACAAACTTACATATATAAAAAAGAAGAGAACGACAGAAGTTACTAGATTAAATAACATCCTTTTTTGAACACTGGCTTTATGAGTTTTTGAGTATTTATTTTCTCAGTCACCCGTTTTATAAGCTTAACCTGGGTGAACTCATCGTCAGTGTTTTTTCTATATTAAATTAATATTTCTACTTTCTATTAAGTTGCTGTTTATTTTATACTTTTATTTTTTATCTCCGCTGTTTTACCAACCCATTCAGGATTATTTTCCGGTCTTTTTTCTTATTTCTCTTTTATGCCTTAATTATTTTTTCTATTATTAATTTAGATAAGAAAAGTGTGGAATAGTAGTAGCTTTTTATTATAATAATTATAGCGTGTTTGAATTTTATAAAATGCTTTTTAGCCTTTTTTATGGTTCTGTATAAGTATTGCAGCAACTCAAACATAAGGGTGTTGTAATTTATCGCACTGTTAAGGTTTTCAACTGCTGCAGAAAATCACAAAGCAGAAGTTCGGCAATAACAAAGCTAATCGCTAAATTAATAGCATTAAGGTGACGGGAGAAGTAATGAAAATTAGTAAAACAGTAAACAGGATACTTCTTTGTGCCTTTGCTGCGGTTAGCTTTTCTAGTTCAGCAGAAGATATAGAGCTTTATGTAAATCATAATGTTGATCTCGATGAAAAACCACGCGTATTAATTGTATTCGATACTTCTGGAAGTATGGCCTTTTCTACTAGTTCGGGTAACAGTTGCGGGTTCTCAAATGGTTTGTATATCCCGTGTTCAGATAGTCGGTTAGGCGTTGCACAAGATGCTATTACTAAACTGGTTGATGGTAACGATGATATTGATTTTGGCATAATGCGCTTTAATAGTACTGAAGGTGGTTATGTACTTGCTGGTATTGGCTCGCCAATGTCAACGTTGAAAACGACGATTGCCAATTTACCTGCTGATGGTGGTACGCCGCTGACTGAAACTTTGTGGGAAGCATACTTATATATTACAGGGCAAAACTTATTCTATGGTGAAAAAGTCAATGAGCTTTTACGTGATACTTCCGTAGAGAATAAATCAACTACAACAAACAGAGTTCGTAAATGTTACTGGTGGGGGTGTCGCTGGGAAAATGAAGTCATCACTAATTTCTCATATATTTCACCATTTGATAATTCTGATGAAGTAAAGCGCTGTGATAACTCCGTTAATATTATCTACATGACAGATGGGGACCCATCTGCAGGATCTGATAATGAGCAAGACTCTAATATTAGCGCATTATATAAGTCGTATTTTGGTAGCTCATTATCAAATGACGATAAAATTGCAGGGGTTCTTCTACACAAGTTAGCTCAGATCATACATGGCACTGATGATGTTGAAGTCGACTTAAGGCCAACCACAACGGATATCCATGAAACAGGGCGTGTATATACCATCGGCTTTGGTAGTGGGATGAGTAATAACGGTAAAACTCTACTTTCGGAAACCGCTAGGTTAGGCGGTGGGCAGTACCTGCATGCGAATACATCGGAGCAATTATCCGAAGCGCTGAAAAATACGATCACACAAATTCGCGAAGTTAACGATAGTTTCACTTCACCATCTGTTGCAAGTAATAATGCTGATCAAACGCGTAGCCGAGAATCGATTTATTACGCTATGTTTTACCCTGAAACGGGCGCGCGTTGGCGTGGAAATTTGAAAAAATTAAAAGTTTCAGGCGATCAAATTGTTGACTCAACAGGTAAATCAGCACTAAATGAAGATGGTCTGATTTCAAAAGAAGCAAAAACATTCTGGTTACCAAGTAATGAAGAGGCTGATGGAAACACAGTACAACGTGGTGGTGTAAATTTGCATTTAACACAACTGGCATCGCGAAAGTTATACACAGACGCGGGTAAATCTAGCCTAGTAGATTTTACCAAAGCAAATGTTTCGAGTGCCTTAGGTGGTGATGATAAGGCCGCGAAGCTGTTTGGGATTGATAAGTCGCAATTACAAAAAACAATTGATTGGGCGCGTGGGATAGATGTTGATAATGAGGATGGCGATTCGTCTTCAGTAGATCAGCGACAAGATATTTTCGGTGATCCGCTACATTCTAAACCCGTTACAATTGATTATGGCAATGATGACATTCGCATTTTAATTGGTACAAATGCAGGCTTCTTACACTTTTTCCAGGATAAAAAGGACGTTCTTAAGGAAAGCTGGGCATTTATTCCTAGTAGTTTGTACAAAATAATTAAGCCGCTACGAGAGAATCAAGCAAACACCAAAGTATATGGTGTTGATGGCCCAATATCTGTATTTTTCGATGACAAAAATAATGATGGTGTGGTAAATGGGAGTGATCGTGTTTGGGCATTTTTTGGTTTGAGGCGTGGTGGTAATTATTACTATGGCTTAGATATTACAAATCCCGACTCACCAAGTTTACTTTGGAATCAACCAATTAAGGGTGGTTCTGGTGACTTCAAAGAGTTAGGTCAAACTTGGTCTAAGCCTACGGTTACCTATATTAATATGGAAGGTTATAAAAACCGCCCTGTGTTGATTTTTGGTGCAGGTTACGACACCAACAAGGATAACGTTATTCGAACAGATGATAAGAAAGGTCGTGGGATCTATATTATTGATGCGAAAACAGGGAATAAGATTTGGGCACTAACTCCAAACGAAAACGGTTTCAAAGGTAAGCACAGTATTGCAGCTGATGTTAGTGTTCTTGATTCGGATTATGATGGCTTTGTTGACCGTTTATATGCAACTGACACAGGCGGGGATATTTGGCGAATAGATATGCCGAGTGATAAACCAAATAGCTCTGATAGTCCTTGGACTCACTTCAAACTAGCAAGTCTAGGTAGTCCTTTGAGCACGCAAGATAGACGTTTTTTCTACAAACCGCTGATAGCAAGAACTATGTTCAGCAAGGTAACAGAAACAACTATTAATGGGAAAAAAATATTTACTCGAAGAGATACACCCTTTGATGCAGTTTTAGTTGGCAGTGGTAATCGTTCAAAGCCAACTGCAACAGTAACCAATGATCAACTTTTCATGATTCGAGACATTAATACAGTTACTCAATCTTTTGTAGATAGTGACGTACCCAAAGTAATCACTCAATCTGATTTAATGAATATGGACTCAGATCCATTTGGTAATGCGCTGGATAATGTCGATAAATTTACCAAGCTTGAAGTTGAACTTGGAGCCTATAAAGGCTGGTATTATAACCTTCCGTCAGTGGGAGAAAAATCACTTGCTGCGAGTACAGTTATAGGGGGAGTTGCCTATTTCACAAGCTATACCCCTGCTTCCGCAACTGAGACAACTAATCAGTGCTCGTTAACTGGAGGCTCAGGAAGCGTATATGCCTTTCATTTACACTATGGCACAAAGGTTTACGATAGTTTAAAATATACTACTTCTAACGATGTTCCGGATACCCCACAGTTGTATTTTGGCGTGGGAAATAGTTGTGTTGATAATAATAATAATGGTTACTGTGATGACATAACAGACCCTGAGAACCCAGACCCTGAGAACCCAGATCCTGAGAACCCAGATCCTGAAAATCCAGATAACATTAAAGATACCGACATTAAAGTTGAAGAGGTAAGTCAGTTTTTAACAATTGGACCTGGTATCAAGGGGCAAGAAAACCCATTTAAGGTTAAAGATACCATAGGACCAGGGCTAACAGTTGAAGACGGTAAAATTAAGCTTGTTAGTGACGCTGTCCCTACTGGTTTTGGCTTTAAAACTCAACAAACTTTCATCTACAAGCAAGAGCGAAACGATAATAGCCAATAAAGCACTAAGCGAATACTCTGCCTTAGATGTTAAGGCAGAGCATGTGGTAGCGATTTGAATATTCGCCTTAATTGCATAATTATTGTTAGCCATCTAAGATAAGAACAAATAGGGGTAATTCCTGTAAAAAACAATCATATAGGTTTTTAAAAAATGAACTTTATAAGAACAAAGGGTCACAACGGTTTTACGCTAATCGAGCTTATGATTACTGTAGCTATCTTAGGGATCATCGCGAGCATTGCTATTCCTAGTTATTTTGAGCACGTAAAACGTACTGCTCGAACTGAGGCAATTACTTCGTTATTAGATGCAGCTAATAAGCAAGAGCAGTATTTTGTCGATAATCGAGAATATACAAGCACAATTGCTGATTTAGGTGTTTCTACGACGACAGAAAGTAACTTTTATACCATTAGTGTCGAGGTAGATAATGACGCAGGTACATTTACATTCAAGGCAACACCTGAGTCTGGACCGCCGTTACAAGATGCCGAATGTAAAACATTGTCTATTTCTGATACGGGTTTAAAAACGTCAACAGGTTCTGCTGACTCAAGCACCTGTTGGGGTAAATAGACTTTAGCATTTATCTGTATCAATTAATCTAACTCGGCCTATCGGGCTGACCTTAATTGCAAGCCCTTTGAGGCTTGCTTTACTATATTCAGGGCAGTAAATAAAAGTACCATTGCCTAATCCCATCGGCATACCCGCTGGACTAAACGTAACTGCATGACGTTGGTACGTCAGCATGTCAAACTTACTTATAGCTTCGATTTCCATTAGTTTAGTATCACCACTTTCAAATACACCTAGCACGCCTCTGTCTACAAAAACGGTTAACGATTTGTGCCATATAGCGTTGTTGCATCTGTTGTGTTTTAAGGCGCAGAAGGTGACATAGGCATCATTTGTTTGCGCTTTTAGGCGAGTAAACTGCAGCGCTCTTTTCACCGTTTGCATGTTGCTTTCTAAACGGTTTTTGGCCAGAAGTGGCTTATATTCAAATAAGACGAAATGCAGCAGGAGTGATAAAATTGATAACACTATTAGGCTTTCAATTAACGTCGCTCCATTGAGGCTGCGCAGAGTTGTAAATGCCTTCATCCTTGAAGACTCCAAAATTGCGACTGTTTATTTAACTATAATTCGAGAGTGTGGGCTGTCAATTTACCAAGCTTAATTACAGCCATCTTTCGTACTGTCGAGATATAAAGCAGTACCAGATTTGAAAACCTCAAGTTGTTTATTGTTATCATCATTAGATTTAGAGGGGCAGTAAGTGAATTTTCCTGGATTTGAAGTGAGCATACCGCTGGTATCGAATATTAAAGAGCGATCTCCTGAAAATGCTAACTGACTATTATCAGGTATTTCTTCCATTACCCTTAAAATGATATCGCCAACTTTTGGGTTGTATATACCATTTTGATTCGAATCGAAAAATACGAATACAGTGCCTTGACTCCAATCGTTTAGACATGGGACTCGTCTATTTCTTTCAATTCTTGACGTGTTTCCACTACAAACAACCACAACAGCATCGCTAGTAGTAGCTTTTGCTCTGGCAAAACTTAAATTGCGTTTAAGTTCTTGCAAATAGCTTTCCGCTCTATCATTTTCTAGTAGGTCTGAGCTATCCCAGATCGCAATAGTTGCAATAATACCTACGATAGCAATCGTGACCATTAACTCCAATAATGTAAAACCCTGTTGCAATGATTTCATTTTTGTCTCTATTTTGAATCACTTTGTTTAATAATATCATGATTGCTGATTTAATCACCGTAATTCATAGCTTTGTTTGCCATCAGCAATGGGATTGTCTAAAATCGAGGCAATCGAGAAATAATAAGTAACCAGTACAATGAAAAAAATCGAAGCAATTATTAAACCATTTAAGCTTGATGATGTACGCGAAGCATTATCAGATGTGGGCATCACAGGTATGACGGTAAGCGAAGTAAAAGGCTTTGGCCGTCAAAAAGGACACACCGAGCTTTATCGCGGTGCTGAGTATATGGTGGACTTTTTACCTAAGGTAAAATTAGATATCGTATTAAGCGATGAAGATGTTGATCGTGCTATCGATGTTATTGTTAAAACATCGCAAACAGGTAAAATTGGTGACGGTAAAATCTTTGTCACTGACGTTGAGCGTGTTGTACGTATTCGTACCGCTGAAGAAGATGAAGACGCGATTTAATTCCAACTGAAACTCGCACCTTGAGCTGGTTTGGGTATATTCGATCGCAAATATTAAAAAAGGCGCCTTAGGCGCCTTTTTTGCTTTTAGTTTATTTTTAACGCTTATTAGCTTCACGTGTTGCTTTAGCGTGTTCACTTAGCTCAGGTAAGCCAAGTTTGTTGTAGCTTTTTTCCATGATCTCAAGTGCTTGATCAAGGTAGCTGCTTTGTGAGTAGTGTTCAACCACGTATTTACCACGGTTTGCTGCAGCAAGGTACGCCTCTCGCTCATAGTAGTATTCTGCAACTTTTAACTCGTAGCGCGCCATTTTATTAAGTAACCATACTAAACGCTTTTTTGCTTCTGGTGCATAAGCACTGTTAGGAAAACGCTTTAAAAGCGTCGATAAATCAGTAAACGCAACACGAGTGCGGTTTGCATCCCTGTCAGCACGGTCTACACCAAAATATTCTTGGAATGCGTTTTCATCGGCTTTGATGTTTACCAAGCCACGCATGTAGTACATGTAATCTAAATCTTTGTGGTTTGGGTTTAAGCGAATAAAACGGTCGATTGTTGCGAGTGCTTGCTCAGTATTACCTGCTTGATAATGCGCATACACTAAGTCCATTTGTACTTGTTTTGATAAAGGACCAAAAGGGTAGCGAGAATCAATCGCACTTAATAGCTCAATTGCACGCGCATATAAGCCAGAATCTAATGTTTGTTTTGCATCTTCATATAAAGCTTGCGCAGATTTATTAGGAACGCGTTGGATATCTTCTTGATCGGGTGCTGATGAACAGGCACCTAAGCCAAGTACAGATACTGAAAAAACTATGGCGAACGCACGTTTCCCTATTTTATTTATCATTTTATTTCTTACCTTCGATGTCTTCGGCTAGGCCAAGTGAGGAAAACCGAGTAAACTATACGTATTATATTAAAGCGATTCTAACCCAGTCGAGCACAGCTTGCACTGGTAAATTGGGTAAAGTTACTAATGTCAGAGCAAATTTCTCTCCAAGCCGAGGTTCCAATTGACCTTGGCGGTAAACGTCTAGACCAAGTATTAGCGCAATTGTTCCCTGATTATTCTCGATCACGTATAAAAACGTGGATTTTGGATGATAAAATCACTGTAAACGGCGAAATATTAAACACGCCGCGCGAAAAACTACTCGGTGGCGAAATGGTGAGTGTAGAAACAACCATCGAAGCCCCTCGTGAATATGAGGCACAAAATATCAAATTAAACATCGTTTATGAAGACGATGATATTTTGGTAATTAATAAACCAATGGGATTAGTCGTTCATCCAGGTGCGGGTAACCCAGATGGCACGGTATTAAATGCTTTACTGCACCATTATCCTGATATTATTAATGTACCTCGTGCGGGTATTGTGCATCGTCTAGATAAAGACACCACTGGTTTAATGGTGGTGGCGAAAACAATTCCGGCACAAACACATTTAGTGTCTGCGCTACAAAAGCGTGAAAACTTCACCCGTGAATACGAAGCAATTTGTAATGGCACAATGACTGCTGGTGGCATGGTTGAAAAACCAATTGGTCGTCATGCAACAAAGCGTACTCACATGGCCGTGCATGAAATGGGCAAACCAGCGGTTACGCATTATCGTGTTGCAGAAAAATTCCGTGCACATACACGCTTACGTTTACGTCTAGAAACAGGCCGTACTCACCAAATCCGTGTACACATGGCTTATTTAAACCACCCATTAGTTGGCGATCAACTGTATGGTGGTCGCCCACGTCCGCCTAAAGGCGCGACGCCAGAGCTGTTTCAAATGCTACGCGACTTTAAACGCCAAGCATTGCATGCTGTAAAACTATCAATTGCACACCCAATTACGGGTGAGCTAATGACTTGGCAAGCCCCTATTCCAGATGATATGGCTGCAATGACAGAAGCATTACGCGCTGATACTAAAGCAAACCCAAATATCGAGTTTTAAGCGTTATGATCACACCAGCATGGACTGCCCCAAACACTGTTAGTGCATTGAGTACGACCCGAAAGGGCGGTGTATCAGTTGCACCCTTTGATAGTTTTAATGTGGGTTTACATGTTGGTGATGATGAGCAAGCCGTGCTTGCAAATCGCGCGTTACTTACAAATCAGCTGCCAAACCCTGCTGTGTGGTTAAACCAAACACATAGCAGCGATGTAGTCGTGATTGATGAAGAGTCTGATTTAAGTCTCGTGCGCTCTGCTGATGCACTCTACACCCGTTTAGTAAAGCAGCCGCTTGCTATAATGACTGCAGACTGTTTGCCGGTACTACTTTGTTCGAGTGTAGGCGATGAAGTCGCCGCTGTACATGGTGGCTGGCGTGGTTTAGCACAAGGTATAGTGGCAAACACAGTTTCGCATTTTCAAGCGCCAGCGAGCGATATTATTGCTTGGTTAGGCCCTGCCATTGGTCCTTCGCAATTTGAAGTCGGGCCAGAAGTAAAAGAGTGTTTTTGCTCACAAAACCCAGTGCATCAACAAGCTTTTACAGCCAAGCACGAAAAATACATGGCTGATATCTACTTACTGGCACGTCAGCAACTGGCACAATTAGGGGTGGTTAAAATATATGGTGGTGAGTACTGTACCGTCACTGATAAATCACAGTTTTTCTCTTATCGCCGCGACGGACAAACAGGCCGTATGGCTAGCTTGATCTGGCGCAATTAATACGCCTTTTATACGATTAAATTTTCTTCTTTTACTTGAACAAATCACTAAGCATACCCATTAATTAAGCAATTAGATTTTTTAATAGGTAAACCCTTATGCGTTTAGATAGATTTACAAGTAAATTTCAATCTGCGCTTTCAGATGCGCAGTCATTAGCACTTGGGCGCGATCATCAATTTATTGAGCCTGTGCATTTAATGTATTCATTGCTTCAGCAAAATGGTTCAAGCGTGCGTGCGCTACTTGCGCAAGCAGGTGTCAGTGCTGATGAGTTAAATACCAAGTTATCTCAAGAAATCGAAAAACTGTTTAAAGTTGAAGGTATTGGTGGTGATGTTCAGCTGTCAAATAACCTGATTTCGTTAATTAACTTGTGTGATAAGTATGCTCAAAAGCGAAAAGATAAATTCATTTCGAGTGAGTTATTTGTCCTTGCAGCGTGTGACGATAAAGGTCCATTAGGCGATATTTTTAAAGCGCTGAATATTACTTCTAGCAAAATTGAAGCGGCTATTGAGGCTATTCGTGGTGGTCAGAAGGTTGACGACCCAAATGCTGAAGAAACCCGTCAGGCATTAAAAAAATTCACCATCGATTTAACTGAACGAGCAGAGCAAGGTAAGCTTGACCCTGTTATTGGCCGTGATGACGAAATTCGTCGTACGATCCAAGTATTACAACGCCGTACTAAAAATAATCCGGTATTAATTGGTGAGCCGGGCGTAGGTAAAACAGCCATTGCCGAAGGCCTTGCGCAGCGAATTATCAATGGTGAAGTACCTGAGGGCTTAAAAAACAAGCGAGTATTATCGCTTGATTTAGGTGCTTTGGTTGCGGGTGCTAAATACCGTGGTGAATTTGAAGAGCGTTTAAAATCAGTATTGAATGAACTTGCCAAAGAAGAAGGTCAAGTCATCCTTTTTATTGATGAAATTCATACTATGGTAGGCGCAGGTAAAACAGACGGTGCAATGGATGCGGGTAATATGTTAAAGCCTGCACTTGCCCGTGGTGAGTTACATTGCGTGGGTGCCACGACCCTTGATGAGTATCGTCAATACATCGAAAAAGATGCGGCACTTGAGCGTCGTTTCCAAAAAGTGTTTGTTGATGAACCATCGGTTGAAGACACCATTGCGATTTTACGTGGTTTAAAAGAGCGTTATGAGCTGCATCACTCAGTTGATATTACCGATCCGGCTATTGTTGCTGCGGCGCAGTTGTCGCACCGTTACATCAGCGATCGCCAATTACCAGATAAGGCAATAGATTTAATTGACGAAGCGGGTTCTTCAATTCGTTTGCAAATTGACTCAAAACCAGAGTCTTTAGATAAGCTTGAACGTCGTATTATTCAGTTAAAACTGGAAGACAATGCGCTGGCGAAAGAAAAAGACGAAGCGAGTCAAAAGCGCCGCACCGAAATGCAAGAGCTGATCACTGAACTTGAAGCACAATACCGCGAGCTAGACGAAGTGTGGAATGCCGAGAAGGCCTCATTGCAAGGCACGCAAGTTATTAAAGCTGAGCTTGAGCAAGCGCGCCTTGATTTAGAAGTGGCACGTCGTGCTAGTGATTTACAGCGCATGTCTGAACTACAATATGGTCGTATACCTGAGCTTGAGCGTAAACTCGACCTTGCTTCGCAAGCTGAAATGCAAGAAATGAGCTTGCTTAAAAACCAAGTAGGTGAAGACGAAATTGCGGAGATTTTATCGCGCTGGACAGGCATTCCGGTATCGAAAATGCTGCAAGGTGAACGTGAAAAACTACTGCAAATGGAAGATCAATTACATCACAAAGTGATTGGTCAAGATGAAGCCGTTGTCGCTGTTGCGAATGCAATTCGTCGCTCTCGTGCTGGGCTTGCTGATCCAAATCGCCCAATCGGTTCATTTCTATTCTTAGGCCCAACAGGGGTGGGTAAAACTGAGCTGACAAAAGCACTAGCCAGCTTTATGTTTGACACTGAAGATGCCATGGTGCGCATTGATATGTCGGAGTTTATGGAGAAACACTCGGTGGCACGTTTAGTCGGTGCACCTCCGGGTTATGTTGGCTATGAAGAGGGCGGCTATTTAACTGAAGCTGTACGCCGTCGTCCGTATTCAGTCATTTTATTGGATGAGGTCGAAAAAGCGCACCCTGATGTATTTAACATCTTACTGCAAGTGCTTGATGATGGCCGCTTAACAGATGGTCAGGGTCGCACCGTTGATTTTAAAAATACGGTGATCATCATGACCTCTAACTTGGGTTCAGATATTATCCAAGAGCAAGCGGGTTCAAATGATTATGCCGGGTTGAAAGAAAAAGTGATGGGTGTATTGGTCAGTCAGTTCCGCCCTGAGTTTATTAACCGCATCGACGAAACCGTGGTATTCCACCCACTTGCTAATGAGCACATTAAAGAAATTGCTGATATTCAGTTAAGTAAGCTACGTGAGCGATTAACTGAAAAAGGCTACATTCTTGAAGTTACAGATGCAGCTTTAGACCGCATCGCAGAAAGTGGTTTTGATCCTGTGTATGGTGCAAGGCCTTTAAAACGTGCTATTCAACATACCATTGAAAACCCATTAGCACAGCGATTATTAGGCGGGGATTACCAGCCAGGTGCCATCATTCATATTGATGCTGATGAGAATGGACTTGTATTCTCTAGTCGATAATTAGCATTAAAAACAAAAAGCCGCATCGATAATGATGCGGCTTTTTTGTATTAATCAGCTTTAAACTTTAAAGGTTAATAGCATATCGTTTACTTTGCGTGAGCCTTCAACAAGTCCCGCTGCATCTTTCGCTACGTTGTAACTATGCTTTAAGTTTTCTTCGCTATGACCTCTGATACTTTCAACATTTTCACGAATATCGGCGCTGACAACTTGTTGTTCCTCAGCAGCTGTTGAGATCTCAGTGGCAAGACCTGATATTTCATTGATCTGTGCAAAAATGCTCGCAAGCTCAGTTTGTGTATGGGCGGTGGTATCAACACACGAGTCTGCTTGCTCTTTTGTTGATTGCATCACTTTAGACCAGCTAAATAATGTATCTTGAATCTCTTTAATCGAGCTATGAATTTGCGCTGTCGCATTTTGAGTGCGTGAAGAAAGTGCACGGACTTCATCTGCTACAACCGCAAAACCTCTACCATGTTCACCTGCGCGTGCTGCTTCAATGGCGGCATTCAGTGCTAATAAGTTTGTTTGTTCGGCAATGCCTTCAATCTCACTCATCACTTGGCCAATTTTGTCTGCTTCACTAGCTAGAGAGTTAGCGGTGCTTGCTGCTTGTTCAACCTGGTTAGCCAGATCAGACACCATACTGCTGTTATCTTCAATATGCAGTTTGATATCGTTACAGCTTTGGTAAGTCGTTTTAACCTTATCAGCAGTGTGATGTGTATTTGCAGAAATCTCACCAATAGTTGCACTCATTTGTGTCATTGCCGTAGCAATGTCACTTAAGCGTTGTCCTTGTGCCGCAATGCCTTGCTCAGTTAGTGACGATTGCTTGTCTAAGTTAGTGGCGATATCTTTAAACGAGTACGTAGAGTCTTTAACACGACCGAGCACCGTTCTGAGCTTTGCAAACAGCATTTGCTGATTGTAGGCAGCAATACTAAAAGGGTGTGAACCGCAATAGACGTAACGTGAGACAGAATCAAATTCTGCACGTTGCTGCTTTAAATGGCTAGGCGTAACTACCAGTTCGTCATAATTTAGAGCAAAAAGTAGCGCTATAAGCGCACATGCGGCTAAAGCAACCAACCATGACGCGGCCACAGCTAAACCAACAATACCTGCAACCAATAAAATCGCAGACACTATTTGTCTTAGTGAAATATTCTCACGCAATGATGCGATTGATTTACCATCATTAATTTTAGTGTAGAGCGCTTTTGCACGACTCTTTAATTGCTCAGTTGGTTTGGTACGTACAGATTGATAGCCAACTAACTGCCCATGTTCGTAAATTGGCGTTACGAACGCATCGACCCAATAGTAGCGACCATCTTTGCAGCGGTTCTTCACCATGCCACGCCAAGAGTGACCTTGTTTTAGTTTTTCCCACATCTCTTTAAATGCCGCTTTGGGCATATCTGGGTGGCGAACTATGTTATGGTTTTTTCCGAGAAGTTCTTCTTCGCTGTAACCAGCAATAGCACAAAATTCCTTATTTACGTATGTGATAACACCACGTAAGTCAGTGGTAGAGACAAGCTCTTGATTGTCAGAGTATGTTACTTCCTGATTAATGATTTCTTGCCCACGACGCATATGAGTCCTTGAAATATACTTTTTTATGGTGCGCGGATTATAAACTCAGAAAAATGTAAGGGAAGAGCTTGAGGATTGATCTTTGTTAAACTTTTAAAAATTGTTTAAGAGAATTGATCTAGAACAATAACGAAGCAGAAAAAATATGGTTGCTCTAGTTCTTTAGTATTGGATGAAAGAATTGTTATCTTGTTTCGGTCTTTGTTTGCACTAATAAAATTTATACTCGTCACAGCGGTCACTAAAGCAATTGTATAATATGACTTACAGTGGCAAGATTAACTTTCAGTGTAAGGACTTTTCAGAAACTTATAATTGGCTCTTGAGTAATTATTTTTAGCCCCCATACACTTAGGATTAAAGCCACCTGGCTCGAGGAAGCATTTTTGATAAAACATGATTTAAATAAAACGCTAGCAGCGTTAACAGCTCAATTTCCTAACGCAATTAATGGGATTAAACGTGGTATCGAGCGAGAAGCTTTAAGGATCAAACCAAGTGGTCACATATCAAAGCTGGGGCATCCAAAAGGCGTGGGGAGTGCGCTAACTAATGAGCATATCACGACTGACTTTTCTGAATCTTTGCTAGAATTTATCACTCCAGTGAGCACATCAGCTGAGCAAACCCTAGCCCAGCTAAAAGACTTACAAAAGTTCACATTGTCACATATGAATGATGAACTTCTATGGCCGATTAGTATGCCATGTTTTATTGAGCATCAAGACGACATTGTATTGGCGCAGTTTGGTGATTCAAATATAGGGCGTATGAAAACACTTTATCGTGAAGGCCTTAAAAATCGTTATGGCAGTATGATGCAAGCGATTGCTGGTGTTCACTTTAATATTTCATTTCCTGAAACCTTATGGCAGAGCTTATATCAGCTAAATGAAAGTAAAGTAAGCTTGTCGGACTTTATATCACAAGGTTATTTAGGTCTGATCCGCAATTTTAAGCGTGAGCTTTGGCTTATCAGTTATTTGTTTGGTGCTTCACCGGCTTTGTGTAATTCGTTTCTACAAGGGCGTGAAACAGATTTACCCTTTAAAAAATTAGGTAAAGGCACGCTTTATTTAGAAGTCGGTACAGCACTACGTCTGGGAAATCTTGGCTACACAAATAGTGCACAATCGTCTTTACGTGTTATGTATAACTCATTAGAAGAATATGTGGCTGGGTTAAAAGAAGCAATCCACTTATCTTCGGATTTGTATGGTCATCTTGATGATTATAAAAGTGCTGAACCAAAGCAGTTAAACAAAAACATACTGCAAATCGAAAACGAGTTTTACTCGCCAATTCGTCCTAAGCGTAATGCAGCTTCGGGTGAAACACCGACTGATGCGTTGTTACGTGGCGGTATAGAATATATAGAAGTACGTGCATTGGATGTTAATCCGTTTAGTGAAACTGGAATTGATCTACAGCAAATCCGCTTCTTAGATGTTTTCTTAACCTATTGCCTATTAAGCGAATCTCCAGAAATGGATTGGCAAGAGCAAAAATTAAGTACTGCAAATTTAGATGCGGTCGTTAATGATGGTCGTGATCCAGAGTTAATGTTAACAAAAGAGGGGCGGGCGACTAGCTTAACTGAGTGGGCGCATGCTATTTTTGATAAATTACACCCAGTAGCACAGTACATGGATAAAGCTTACGGTGTGAGCTATTACTCTGAAACTATAAAAGAAATGGTAACCTGGGTCGAGGATCCTAGTAAAACCTTTTCTGGTAGATATGTA
The DNA here is from genome assembly GCF_017808125.1 of Pseudoalteromonas sp. PA2MD11. NCBI lineage: Bacteria > Pseudomonadati > Pseudomonadota > Gammaproteobacteria > Alteromonadales > Pseudoalteromonadaceae > Pseudoalteromonas > Pseudoalteromonas sp. PA2MD11. Next base: position 385,824 of record NZ_JADKNF010000001.1, on the reverse strand, counting down.
GCAGCACTTGCAAATGAAAACCAGGATAATGATCATTTCGCTTTAGCACTTGCACAGCAGTACAAGCAAAGTCACCTTGATGCAGATTACCAATTTTATGATCAAACATTTTTGGCAGAACAAGCGGCTGACTCGGTGCTTAAAGAGCGTGAAGTTAAAGCGGCAGACAGTGTATCTTTCACTGCATTTTTAGATGACTATTTTTCTAAAGCTTAGTATGTTGTAGGCATAAAAAAACGCAGCCTAGGGAGGCTGCGTCAAAGATTCTTCAGGGATGAAACAATGCTATACTGCTGCATTCATAAGTTCAGACTGACCTGATGAGAAAAAGTTCAGCGAGATCCATAAAAAAATGAAAAAAAGTATAATTATTTTATCGCTGGCCGCATCATTGGCTGGTTGTGCAACGGCTCCTCCTGAGCAACCTCATGATATTTGTAAAATTTTTGAAGAAAAACCCGATTGGTATTACGATGCCCGTGATGCACAAGAAAAATGGGGCTCGCCAAAACATGTACTGATGAGCATGATGTATCAAGAAAGTTCATTTCGTCATGATGCAGCGCCGCCAATGGAGTACTTCTTGTGGGTAATTCCAATCGGCCGTGCCAGCTCGGCATATGGCTACTCACAAGCAAAAACCCCAACATGGTCTGATTACATTCGCGAAACAGGTAATAGCGGTGCAGACAGAGATGATTTTGACGATGCAATCGATTTTATGGCTTGGTTCGTTTACAAAACCCATAAAGTAAATGGTATATCAAAGTGGGATGCCTATGCGCAGTACCTTAATTATCACGAAGGGTGGGGCGGCTATAAGCGAGGCACATACAAAAGTAAGAAGTGGCTAATGAGTGTTGCAAATAAAGTTAAACATCGAGCAAGCCGCTATGGCGCTCAACTTAAAAAATGTGAAGCAGATTTAGATAAGAACTGGTTTGAGCGTTTATTTAGTTAATACATAAATAAAAAGCCCGCATCAATTAGCGGGCTTCTTTTTCTTTATTTACCAGGAAACTGGTGAATATGAACATCCCTTTGCGGGAATGGAATAGTAATATCAGCAGCGTCGAAGGCAATTTTAACTCGCTCGTACAAGCCAAAATACACTGGCCAGTAGTTATCAGACTCTACCCACGCCCATACCAACATGCCAATATGGCTTTCACCGTGCTGGCTAACATGAACAGATGGTTTCTTATCTTCAATGTCTTTTAATACCAAATCATAATCATCAAGCACGCTCATAAGCACATCACGTGCTTTATGAACATCATCTCCGTAACTAATACCAAATTCGATTGCAACACGGTGTAGAGGTTCTGCGAACTTATTCTTAACGCAGCCGTTTGATAGCGTGCCATTAGGGATAATGATTTTTTCGTTGTCGTAGGTGAGTAAAACGGTGACAAAAATTTGTATTTCAACAACTTTCCCCATATAGCCTTGTGCTTCGATTACATCACCCACTTTAAAAGGTTTAAAGAATAAAATAAGCACGCCACCTGCAAAGTTAGCAAGGCTACCTTGTAGTGCCATGCCCACCGCAAGGCCAGCAGCACCTAGCATTGCAATAAATGACGTGGTTTCTATACCAATCATCGAAGCAACAGAGATCAGTAATAGTATTTTTAGAATGACTGAGATAAAAGAGACTAAAAAGTGCGTAAGGCCAACTTCGAATTTGACCTTATTCATTGATTTTTCAGCCATATTGGCAATACGACCAATTAGCCACCAACCTATGATTAGAACCAAAATTGCCAGAATAAACTTCGGCCCGTAAAGCATCAGTAATTCAATGGCTTGGTTATAGATTTTCTCGATCGATATTTCGTCCATTATTTTCCCTTTTATATCAATATATGCAAAAGAAAATAATAGTAGAGGAATTTGTGTTTGGTTGTGCGGGTTAGCTTTTAAAATGTGAATCTTCAGAGGTAATTAAGCTATAAGTAGCAAAAAGGAGTAGCAAGCTACTCCTTTTGTTTAGGTTAAGTTGAAAGCTATTCAGTGCGTTTACTTGGAATAACTTTAACTAACTTCACCATATTTTCTTTTATCTCAATAACTTCAATAGGGTAGCCGGCAATACGCAAGCTTAGGTTTGAGTCTGGGATGTCCTCTAAGTATTCAACAATTAAACCACTTAGCGTTTTCGGGCCATCAATCGGTAGCTCCCAACCCATTTCTTTATTTAAATCACGAATATTAGCACCGCCATCAACAAGTACTGAGCCATCATCTTGCTCTGTTACTTCTTCACTCGGTGTACGCGTTTGCGTTGTAGTGAAATCACCCACAACTTCTTCAAGAATATCTTCAAGTGTTACTAGACCTTGAATATCACCATACTCATCAACGACTAAGCCAATACGCTCTTTTGATTGCTGGAACTTAAGTAGTTGCGTGTTCAGTGATGTGCCTTCAGGAATAAAGTAAATTTCACGTACCGCACGCAGTAGTGATGGTTTATCAAACTGCTCTTTAGTTAATAGGCGCAGTGCATCACGTGAGTGAATAAAGCCAACAGCATCATCAATTTGGTCACGATACAACAAAACGCGAGTGTGCTGTGCATGAGTAAGTTGGCGGCTGATAAGCTTCCAGTCATCATTGATATCGATAGCAACAATTTCGTTGCGTGGGATCATGATATCTTCAACAGTGACTTGCTCTAAATCTAAAATTGAAGTCAGCATGCTTTGGTGGCGAGCAGGTAATAGTGCACCTGATTCGTTCACCACAGTTTTTAGTTCTTCTTTACTTAAGCTGTGCTCTTCAATTTGTGCTGTAGTAATACCAAACAAGCGTAACATGCCGTTGGTCATCCAGTTTACAATAACCACAAATGGGAAAAGGATTTTCAAAAGGCCTTTAAGTACAATTGAACTTGGAAAAGCAACCTTCTCTGGGTAGAGCGCAGCAAGTGTTTTTGGCGTTACTTCGGCAAAGATTAAAACAACCAGCGTTAGCGCGCCGGTTGCAATAGCGATACCGAGATCACCATACAAACGAATACCAATAATCGTTGCAACCTGTGCTGCAGCGATATTTACAAGGTTATTACCAATTAAGATCAGACCAATGAGTCTGTCAGGGCGACTTAATAGTTTGCTGACACGCTTCGCTGCACGGTGATCTTCTTTAGCAAGATGACGCAGGCGAATACGGTTGATTGACATAATTCCAGTTTCAGAACCAGAAAAATAAGCAGAAATAAGTATCAATAATCCCAATATAATAAACAGGGTACTAGTCGATATGTCGTCCAAGGATGGATCCTTTTTTTATAAATCAGTGCATATTAAGCTAGAGACAGCTTGCTGAGTCAAGTTAAAACTTATTTAGAACCACTTCTTGGATGAAACGGCTGCCAAAATAAGCAAGTGACAAGATAAAAGCGGCTATCATGATCGAAAACACCACAGGCTTTCCACGCCAGCCTTGGCGTAAATGACCTACAGTGACCACGGTGAAAATGAGCCAAGCAATTAATGATAAGACTGTTTTGTGGATAAACTCACTGGCAAACATTCCTTCTAAGAAGATAAACCCAGAAAGGAGAGCAAAAGTCAGTAAGATAGTACCCAGCGTGAGTAATTGATATAGCTGACGCTCAACAACCATTAAAGGCGGAAGATGGCTGTGAACAATTGCCAAGTCTTTGCGCTTTAGGCGTTTATCAATAAAGTAAAACTGTACTGCATAAAGTGTTGAAATTATCAAAACACAGTAGGCTAGCAGTGATAAGGATATGTGAGTAACTAAACCAAGTTCAACATCGATTGATTGCAAAATCACATGATGCGGGATAAATAAGCTGGCAAGAGTCAGTAAGGCAGCAAAACCATACACAACTGGCAACAATAAAGTTGCAGGGAATTTGAGAGACACAGCAGTCACCGACACCACAATGACCCAACAGGTTAATAAAGCAACGTTGACGATACTTAAATCTTGACCGTCAGCACGAAAAACTGAATTAACCAGTAATAGCATATGAGCAAGGATAGCCACAGTGCTAAGAATCACTGTGAGTTTTTGGCTTGGACCTTGTTTGTGGAAAAGGCGTGATAGCACATGTGACGTTGCTAACACATAAAACAAACTAGCAATAATAGTTAAACTAATAATCATCGTGTTTTGGCCACTTAATTTATATCGATAAATCCTTGTTTCTTTGATGCCATTGTATTTTATAGCAAGGCAAAAGCATAGAGTTTGTAAAAAGAAACTCAAACTGCACACTTGAACACTGTATTGTCGACCACCATTTACGGTATACTGCTAGGAATTAAATTTTAATATTGCCTGTATTGTCACCAAACTTGTTTGATTTATGTACATTGCAGGTGCAACACGTTTTATCGGAACCTTTACATGTTTGAGAATCTCCAAGAACGCTTAGGTAAAACCTTAAAAAATATCAGTGGCCGCGGACGCCTAACTGAAGACAATATAAAAGATACATTACGCGAAGTCCGCATGGCATTTTTGGAAGCGGACGTTGCATTACCTGTTGTTCGTGAATTCGTTAAGCAAGTTAAAGAACGCGCCGTAGGTGTTGAGGTAACAAAAAGCTTAAGCCCTGGCCAAGTCTTTATTAAGATCGTTCGTGAAGAACTTGAAAAAGCCATGGGTGAAGCTAACGAAGAGCTAAGCCTTAATGCACAGCCGCCAGCGGTCGTGATGATGGCGGGTTTACAAGGTGCTGGTAAAACGACCAGTGTTGGTAAACTAGCTAAATTCTTAAAAGAGCGTAAAAAGAAGTCTGTATTAGTTGTGAGTGCCGACGTTTATCGTCCGGCAGCAATCAAACAGCTTGAAACACTGGCTGATGAAGTGGGTGTTGAGTTCTTCCCAAGTGACATTTCACAAAAGCCGGTTGATATCGCAAACAACGCGATTTCTCACGCGAAGAAAAAATTCATTGATGTGGTATTAGTTGATACTGCAGGTCGTTTACACGTCGATAACGACATGATGGACGAGATCAAAGCACTTCACAATGCGATTAACCCAATCGAAACCTTATTCGTTGTTGATGCGATGACAGGTCAAGATGCGGCAAACACTGCAAAAGCATTTGATGAAGCGCTTCCTCTAAGTGGTGTGATCTTAACCAAGACGGATGGTGATGCTCGTGGTGGTGCTGCATTATCGATTCGTCATATTACCGGTAAGCCAATTAAGTTTATGGGTGTAGGTGAGCGCACTGATGCTCTTGAACCATTCCACCCTGACCGTATTGCTTCTCGTATCCTAGGTATGGGTGATGTACTTTCATTAATCGAAGAAGTCGAAATGAAAGTAGATAAAGAGAAAGCCGCTAAAGTTGCCGAAAAAGTATTTAAAGGTGATGGTTTCACATTAGATGACTTTGCTGAGCAACTTCGTCAGATGAAGAACATGGGCGGTATGATGTCGATGCTAGATAAGCTGCCAGGCATGCAAAACCTACCAGACGCTGTAAAAGGCCAGATGGGTGATAAAACTTTCGTACAAATGGAAGCTATCATCAACTCTATGACGCCAAAAGAGCGTGCTCGCCCAGAAATCATCAAAGGCTCACGTAAAAAACGTATTGCTGCAGGTTCTGGCACTCAGGTGCAAGAAATCAATAAACTGCTTAAGCAATTTACGCAAATGCAGAAGATGATGAAGAAGATGAAAGGCAAAGGTGGCATGAAGAAAATGATGCGCGGCATGAAAGGCATGTTACCACCAGGGATGATGGGTGGCGGCCCTAAATTTTAATAGTGCTGTTTATTAAGTGTATAAAAAGGAGCATATAGCTCCTTTTTTTGTAGATAATTTATGCGTAGTTGTTAGCTGCATGTAAGATTTAAAGCCCAGATCAGTGTTTAATCAACTAAACTTACAATTTGCAGCAGTTCTTACTTGCAATGTTGCAAAAAACTCGTACAATTCCCCAGCTTCCCGTATTGGGGAGTAAATCTTATTAATGAAAACAGTCAATCTAATGTAGAGGACGGTATGGTAACTATTCGTTTGCAACGTGGTGGCGCTAAAAAACGCCCTTTCTATCAAATTGTGGTTGCGGATAGCCGTTTCTCGCGTGACGGTCGCTTCATCGAGAAAGTAGGTTTCTTTAACCCAATCGCTTCTGGTCAGGAAGAAAAAGTACGTTTAGATTTATCTCGTGTTGATCACTGGGTAGGTCAAGGCGCATCTCTTTCAGATCGCGTAGCTAAGTTAGTTAAAGACGCTCGTAAAGCGGCTTAATAGGCGTAAGAGTAACCATGAGTCAAGAGAACACCTCGTATATTACAGTAGGAAAGCTCGGTGCCCCGTATGGTATAAAGGGCTGGCTTAAGGTGCATTCATTTACTGATGATCCCGAAGGGATCTTCGATTTCAGCCCATGGTTGATAGGGCAACAAGGTAAATGGCAGACCTTAGAAGTGGTCGACTGGCGTCGCCACAACAAAGGCTTTATCGCTAAAGTTGCGCAAGTAAACGACCGAGACGAAGCAATGGCTTTAACCAATGTAGAAATCTCAGTGGATGCAGCGCAGCTACCAGAATTACCGCAAGGTGAATTCTATTGGCGAGATCTGATCGGCATGTCTGTTATAACTGATAAAGGTTATAACTTAGGCACTGTTGATGACCTAATGGAGACAGGGTCAAATGACGTTTTGGTTGTGAAAGCAAACAAAAAAGATGCATTTGGCCAAGCAGAGCGTTTAATTCCTTTCTTAACAGATTCTGTTATTAAAGAAGTTAAACATGATGCAAGAGAAATTACCGTAGACTGGGACCCAGGGTTTTAATGTCACAAACGAGTTCGCTATGGGTAGGGGTGATAAGCCTTTTCCCGGACATGTTTGATGCGATTACCACCCAAGGGGTAACAGGTCGCGCAGTTAAAAATGGTCTAATCGACTTTAACTGTTGGAACCCACGTGACTATGCTACTGATAAGCATAGAACTGTGGATGATCGTCCTTACGGGGGCGGTCCTGGCATGTTAATGATGGTTGAACCATTGAAACAAGCTATCCTTGACGCCAAAAAAGCGGCAGGTGATGGTGCAAAAGTAATTTATATGTCCCCGCAAGGGCGCAAATTAGATCAGCAAGGTGCAAGCGAGCTTGCACAATCAGAAAAGCTGATTTTAATTGCAGGTCGCTATGAAGGTATAGATGAGCGAATCATAGAATCATACGTTGACGAAGAATGGTCAATTGGTGATTTTATTTTAAGTGGTGGTGAGCTACCCGCGATGACGCTAATTGATGCAGTAGCACGATTAGTACCAGGGGTGTTAGGTCATAACCAGTCAGCTGAGCAGGATTCATTTTCGAATGGCTTGCTTGATTGTCCTCACTATACACGGCCAGAGACATTGGATGATAAACAGGTGCCTGCTGTATTACTCAGCGGAAACCACCAAGAAATCGCTAAGTGGCGCACAAAGCAATCACTTGGTAGAACTTGGCTTCGTCGTCCTGACTTGTTGCATAACCTAGCTCTGACTGAGGAGCAAGCGGCACTCCTTGCTGAATTTCAGCAAGAGTACCAACAAGCTTGTGGCTAGAAGACAGTTACACCTAGGAAAGTGAGAAATATAATGGCAAAAGTAAACCAAAATATTATTAAAGCGCTTGAAGAAGAGCAGCTTAAAACAGACGTACCAGCATTCGGCGCTGGTGATACAGTAGTTGTACAGGTACGTGTAAAAGAAGGTAACAAAGAGCGTCTACAGGCCTTTGAAGGTGTTGTAATCGCTAAGCGTAATCGTGGTCTTCACTCAGCATTCACAGTTCGTAAAATCTCGAGCGGTGAAGGTGTTGAGCGTGTATTCCAAACGCACAGCCCTCTTATCGATAGTATCTCAGTTAAACGTCGCGGTGCAGTTCGCCGTGCGAAACTTTACTATCTACGTGAGCGTTCTGGTAAATCTGCACGTATTAGAGAAAAACTTAACTAATACGCGCTGTTTTACAACGCAAAATAAAACGGGTTGCAGCCTTAGGTTGCAACCCGTTTTGGTTTTTATACTACAAAAATAATTTACCTCTCTGAGAAATACTCCCTTCTAACCTATCTACTTACTCCTATTTATCCCTTTATAAGCTATGCTACAAGAACGTTGGGGCTTTGTGCTTTGGCTGTTATCCTGTTACTATAATTTGTATTAAAAGCTTTACTTTTTTGTATATAAATATTTACGTTTATAGGGTTTGAGGTGTGGTAACGTGGTAACAGTGAATGATCTAGCTGATTTAAGAGCAGGAATAGATGAATGTGATGCGCAATTGGTGGCATTACTGGCAAAGCGTAATGGGATTACAGAAAAAATAGGCGCAATTAAGCAACAAATCGGTGCACCATTACATGCCCCAGATCGCGAGGCTGAGTTACTTGCAGCTCGTCGTCAAGAAGCTGTCGCACAAGGGGTTAACCCTGAGTTAGTTGAAGATATATTGCGTCGTATGATGCGTGAAGCGTATCAAAACCAACAAGGTAGCCTTGCCTGTGTTGCACCCCAATTATCACCCATTGTAATTGTGGGTGGTGAAGGTGCCATGGGCCAGCTATTTGCTCAACAATTTACTCGTTCAGGTTATGAAGTTCGTATTTTAGATAAAGCACAGCAAGCACAAAGTGAAACGATATTAAAAGGGGCAAAATTGGTTCTTGTCAGTGTGCCAATTAATGCGCTTGAGCAAGTCGTCGCAGCGCTACCGACACTTGATGATGACTGTTTGCTGGTTGATATTACCTCTGTTAAGCAAAAACCTTTAAAAGCACTTATGGCGGCTCATAGCGGCCCGGTTGTTGGCTTACACCCGATGTTTGGTCCAGATATTTCACACTGGGTAAAACAAACGGTGGTCGTGTGTGAGGGGCGAGATCATGAAGTAGCTAAAGGGTTAATGGCACAACTACAAGTTTGGGGCTGCCAAGTAGTTGAAATGGATGCTAAAAAACACGATGAAGCAATGCAGATCATTCAGGTTATGCGCCACTTAACAACTTTTGTATATGGCCAGTTTCTTGCCAAGCAAAGCCATACACTTGCAGAGCTTCGCAGCTGCTCATCACCCATTTATCAGTTAGAGTTAATGATGGTCGGGCGCTTATTTGCCCAATCGCCAGAGCTATACTCTGACATCATGTTAGCACAATTCGACGATGTAGAAGCACTGCTTGCCAACTACCAAGATACTTTTGCAGACACGCTAGAAAAGCTAAAAGCAGGGGATAAAGCATCATTGATTGCCGCATTTGCTGATGCAAAAGAATACTTCTCTGATGCAACTGCACATTTCTTAACGCAAAGCCGCAGCTTACTCAACAAAGCAAACGACGCGAAAGTGCTTGACTAAACAGCTAATCTAGCAAAAAAGAGCTCTAGCAAAAAAGCCCGCATCAAGCGGGCTTTTTAGTTGCAAATGTTTTGTTTTAAATAATCGTTTTAATGACCACCTAATGAGCCAGGTAACGCACCACTATGGTGATTGATTAAGCCCCATTGATACAGCAAGTCAGTCATATCTGAAAGGCTGAATAAGGTCATGCTCAAGCCAACAACCGTCAACACTATGGTATAAGGTAGCGCCATGTATACCATGCGTCCATAAGATAGTCTTAACACAGGGGCTAATGTTGATGTAAGCAAGAATAAGAAGGCAGCTTGTCCATTAGGCGTAGCAACACTTGGTAAATTAGTACCTGTGTTAATTGCCACAGCTAATAGGTCAAATTGATCACGGGTAATTTGACCTGCCTGTAACGCAGCAGCCACTTCATTGATATACACAGTACCCACGAACACGTTATCGCTGACCATCGACAGAATACCGTTGGCAATGAAGAACATCACCAGTTGCAGCTGACCTTCGAAAGTAAGTACCCATGCGATCACAGGTGTAAATAAATGCTGATCGATAATAACTGCAACAATTGAGAAGAATACGCAAAGTAACGCTGTGAATGGTAGGGCTTCTTCAAATGCTTTACCTAATTGGTGCTCTTCAATAATACCTGCACTGGCCGTGGCAAAAATAATAACAGACAAACCAATTAAACCAACAGTGGCTAAGTGAAGGGCTAAACCTATGATCAACCAAACAGCAATGAAAGCTTGAATCGCTAGGTTAACTTTGTCGCGTGTAGTGCGTTTTTTCTCTAGCTTTTTAGCATGATCCGATAAAATCGTGTGGATGGGGGCAGGGAGTTTTGCGCCGTAACCAAAGGTTTTGGTTTTTTCGAGTAAGAAAGTAGTGGCAATACCTGCAATCATAACGGGTAAAGTAATAGGCAACATTCGGAAGAAAAATTCGCCAAATAACCAGCCTGCACGCTCTGCAATGATCAAGTTCTGTGGCTCGCCTACCATAGTACAAACACCGCCTAAGGCAGTACCTATGGATGCATGCATTAATAAATTACGAAGAAAAGCACGAAACTCTTCAAGCTCTTGACGATTGACAGGGCGAACTTGGTTATCGTCATTTATATCATGCTCACTGCTGGAGTCTTTGCCTGATGCTACCTTGTGGTAAATACTGTAAAAGCCCATCGCGACGGCAATAACAACGGCCATCACCGTTAACGCATCTAAAAAAGCAGATAAAAATGCGGCAGCTATCGTAAACGACAGGGATAATACGGTTTTACTTCGTACTGAAACAACCAGCTTTGTAAAGATATATAAAAGTAAGTCTTTCATAAAATAGATACCAGCAACCATAAAGATAAGTAACAGGATCACATCGATATTCTGTACTATCTCATGTTCAACTTGACCTGCTGTTGTCATGCCGATAAACAAGGCTTCAATTGCCAGTAAACCACCCGGTTGTAGCGGGTAACATTTAAGTGCCATGGCGAGTGTAAAAATAAACTCTAACACTAATACCCATCCTGCCAGATAAGGATTAAGTTGAAATAACACCGGGTTGATTAGTAAAAACGCAATAATGGTGTATTTATACCACTTTGGTGAAGTTCCTAAAAAATTTTTAAATAGAGCTGGTAAAACGCGCTGCTGCATGGCCATACCTATATCAGTGCTGGTTATTATTGTTAATAAATAGAAATTGATTATATCGATAGTATTGTTATTTGATGTACTTTTAATCCAAAAGGCCATTTATTTAACTAGATCTTATAGATTTTTATGTACTGCCGAGTTAGTTTACTTGTTAGTTGCTTATCATCTGGTACAATCAGTGAGTTGAACACCAAATGCGGTAAAAGTAGTTGCTAACTCAAGTGGAAAGTGAATGAGAATTTTTAAAGCGAAAAGCCCAGCAGGTTTTGCTGAAGAATACATTGTTGAATCTATTTGGAATGGTGACTTTCCGCCTGGCTCAATTCTTCCAGCTGAGCGTGAATTATCTGAGCTGATAGGTGTTACACGTACAACCTTACGTGAAGTACTTCAGCGTCTAGCCCGTGATGGCTGGCTAACGATTCAGCACGGTAAACCTACCCGTGTAAATAACTTCTGGGAAACCTCGGGCCTGAACATTTTAGAAACGCTAGCGCGACTAGATGAAGACAAAATGCCAGAGCTTACAGATCAATTACTTTCTGCTCGCACTAATATCAGCGCAATTTATACCCGTGCGGCTATTAAGCTTGCTCCTGAGCGTGTAATTGAAATTTTATCGCAAAGTGAAGAGCTAGAAGACAGTGCGCAAGCATTTGCTGATTACGATTATAAAGTCCACCATGAATTAGCAGTTGCGGGTAATAACCGCATTTACGTTCTTATCCTAAATGGCTTTAAAGGTTTCTACTCAAAAATTGGCTGCCACTACTTCTCTGATTCTCGAACTCGTGAATTAGCGCGTCAATTTTATAAAGATTTAACAGAACTGGCAGAGCGTCGTGAACACGACGGTGCGATTTCAATGATGCGTAAATATGGTCATCAAACAGGTGAAATTTGGCAACAAATTCGTGGTGATATGCCAGAAGATATCATGGACTAAGCGACCGTAATTAATATTCTATTTTGAAAACCCAGCTAAAAGCTGGGTTTTTTGTTAGTTACTTTTAAGCACAGGGAGTACTTCAGCGCTTTCATCATCAAGCATTGCTAAAACACTATTAAAATCATGTTTGGGATGCCAGCCAAGTTGCTGCTGCGCTCTAGTTGAATCGTATACTCGGTCTAAACTCGTTGGTAATAGCCAGCCCCGCTCCTTGAATGCATCTGCTAATGCTGGGATTTTTTCAATAATGACTTTATCTGCTTGCTTATAAAGCGGCCGGCAATCTTTTTTTGAATAAGGCGTAACGCCTGAAATAATAAAGCGATTAAAACCACTTAGTTTTTTCTCGATTGCACATAAATGAGCATTGGCAACATCGCGAGCGTCGATGCCACGGCTATTACGAAATAGCGCCATCGTATCTGCAGGTTCAGGAAAACAGCGAGACATCTGTAATACTGTGATTGGTAATTTGTGCTTTATTGAAATAGCTTCAAGCTTGGCTTCAGCGGCAATTTTAGTTTTATGGTAAATGGATTTTGGCTTTGGAATAATATCCTCGTTTACCCAACCCGCTTGACCTAATGGCGTTGAAGCTGAACCATAGAGCGCTGTGGTGCTGGTAAAAATAAACTGTTTTACGCCTGCTTCTATACCTAACAGTGCCAGTTGTTCTGTCGCCTCCACATTTATAGTGTAAAAATCGTCGTCAGAGTGCAGACCAACATGAGGGGCATGTAAAGCGGCTGTATGAATTATTACATCTACGCCTTGAAGAGCTTGTTTAATTAAACATTGATCACGGATATCTCCCACAAAGTCAGCTGTAGAGCAGGGCGTTTTATCCATCCCAACGACATTATAATTGCTCATTAACTTAATATAAATTGCACGGCCAACCCGACCTGCTGAACCTGTGATCAAAACTTTCATTTTTCTACCTAGTTGCTTAGCTCAGCATATTTTATCAGATTTTAGCTGCTGATTTTGCAGCTCTTTGCGATTGTTTGTTTCAAGAGTTACGTAATATTTTAATAAATCAATTTTTCCGATTAGGCATATCGCTTTTTTCGATTGTTCATTTGTCTGTAACCTCATTACACTATCTTGCAATTTATCAATACTTACACTTGGTTTTTGCGTTTTAGTAACCATATCTATGTGAGTATTGCTTAGGCAATTGGAAATAAACTCAAATATTTGGAGATAAAAATGGGTGTATTAGTTGGCCGTCAGGCACCAGACTTTACTGCAGCAGCTGTTCTTGGTAACGGTGAAATCGTTGAAAACTTCAACCTAAAAGAAACTATCAAAGGTAAAAAAGCAGTTATCTTCTTTTACCCGTTAGACTTCACTTTCGTTTGTCCTTCAGAGTTAATCGCTTTCGACAAGCGTTTTGAAGAGTTCCAAAAGCGTGGCGTTGAAGTAATTGGTGTTTCTATCGATTCACAATTCTCACACAATGCATGGCGTAACACTGCCGTTGCTGACGGTGGTATTGGTCAAGTTAAATATGCACTAGTTGCAGACGTTAAACACGAAATCTGTCAAGCATACGATGTTGAGCACCCAGAAGCAGGTGTTGCTTTCCGTGGTTCTTTCCTTATCGACGAAGAAGGTAACGTACGTCACCAAGTAGTTAACGACCTTCCTCTAGGCCGTAACATCGACGAAATGATCCGCATGGTTGACGCGCTAGCGTTCCACAGCGAGCACGGTGAAGTATGTCCAGCTGGTTGGACTGAAGGCAAAAAAGGTATGGACGCAAGCCCTGAAGGTGTTGCTAAGTTCCTTTCTGAAAACGAAGGCGACCTATAATTTAGGCCTTAGTTAAAGAATTAAAAAACCCGCCAATTGGCGGGTTTTTGTTTTTAAGCACAACAAGATTAATTAAAACGCATCGTTAGTTTAGTATAGAAATAACGACCACGAGGGTTATGTACGCTTGATACATAGCCATATAAGTCGCCATCGCCATCACCGATTGCAAACGGAGGATCTTCATCAAACACGTTATTCACACCCACAGAAAGTTTGATTTTCTCTGAGAAGTTATACGCTGTTTGTAAATCAACCAGCGTTTGTGAATCAACCATACGTGATGTGTTGCTATCAAAGTCTAAATTACCGTCAAAGTCGATATCTGGCGTATCTTCAAACTCGCCCGTGTAACTAACGTTCACATTGGTGTTGAAGTCACCCATTTCCCAATTTGTTGAGAAAATCCAACGGTTTTCAGGATAACGATATTCGCCAGTGTAATCGCGGCCATCTTTCTTAAATTCGTTTTGGTAAGCCCATTCTAAATTGAATTTTAAGAAGCCGTAATCGTTCATCGCATGTGTGTAGTTAGCCGATACATCGACACCTGATACTTCTTGTGATGAGACGTTTTCAAAGGTGCTATAAACTTTTTGGATTACACCTAAGCTTTGACCATTTTGTGGTGCTAAACGCACGCAGACAGTGCTGTTTTGATCATTACAGTTTTCATCATAGATAGGGCCGAACTCTTGCTCATCTATCTTATTATCTTGTGTAATGCTCCATACATCGATTCCAAAACCAAATTCAGCGGTTGGTGCCCAGATAAAGCCAACATTCCATGACTCTGACTCCTCAGCTTCAAGGTTTGGGTTACCTGCAAATTGGATATTGTAATCTAGAGCGTTACAGTCAAGCCCTGTTGCCTGACAGCGGTAAGTATCTACAAAGAATTGACTTTCTTCCGACGGACCTAAACCAATTTGTGCTAGTGAAGGCGCGCGGAAACCTTGAGCCCACGAACCACGAACAGTGATTGAATCAGTTGGTGCCCAGCGAACAGCTACTTTAGGGTTTGTAGTTGAGCCAAAATCGCTGTAGTCATCGTATCGACCAGCTAGTTGCAGTTCTAGGTTATCAGCCAGCGGAATTGAAAACTCAATGTAAGCTGCGTATTGGTCGCGTTCAGCAGCGGCTGATACAGACTCAGTACCAAAAATTAAACCACGCTGGAATTGGTCGTCTGGAATATCGCTCACATCTTCTTCACGGTATTCAATACCTGCAGCCATCATTACTACATCATCGCCAAAGCTGAATGCTTCACCACTAATATTTGCATCAAATGAGGTCATATGAGACTCACCACGGCGCACTAAGCTTGTCGTGATACGGTCAATCACTGCCTGGTCATTATAGGTGCCACCAAATGGATTATAGTTACCTGCATCGATTTCTTGTTGTAGGAAATCAGTGCGCACCCAACCTTGGCTTCTATTACCTGTTTGCATTGATTCACTGCGACCTTTTTGAACAGCAGCTTCCCAGCTCCAGTCACTGATCTCACCTTTTAGACCGGCAACAAAGCGAAGCGTATCAGATTCAATATCCCATTGGCGAGGGCCGGCATCTACGGTTCTGTAGCGACCAATTTCGATATCTTGGCCAAATGGGTTGTTAGGATGGCTTGCAGGTACTGTAAGGCCTGCATCTTCATCAAGCGGGGTCGGTGCACCTGCTGCTTGCGACGTATTATGTTGTACTGCAACCTCTAAGAAAGCTGAAATACCATTGTCGAAGTTATATTCAAATTGTGAGATAGCACCGACACGCTCAGATGCTGGGGTTACGTAACCATACGGGCCGTAGTCAAATAAGCAGCTGCCACTTGCGGTTGCATTTTCTGCTGGGCAGGCTGGATCAATGGTTTTTTCACCATCTACATAGAAGTAGCCCGGGAAGCCACGCGATGAGCGAAAATCCATACCACCGTATGGTTCTTGGTTGGCTGTGCCTAGGCGGCCCATTTCATCAGATGAGAGTGCTGTGTTGTTAAAGTAATCAATAATAATTGATGCGCTGCTTTTCTCTGTACTGGTACCCCATACTAAACTTGCTGTTTTTTCTTCGTAGTTAGGACCATCAGTGCCGCCATATCCAAGGTTTACCTCTAGGCCGTTAATATCTTTCTTTAAGATAATATTAACTACACCAGCAACTGCATCAGAACCATAAATAGCTGATGCGCCATCCTTTAAAATATCGATACGCTCAATCGCAGAGACAGGAATTGAGTTGATATCAACGAATGAATTGGTAATGCTCTCAGCAAAAGCGCTAATAGATACACGACGGCCATTAATAAGTACCAATGTAGCGTCTGAGCCTAAGCCACGAAGACTGACTGCTGCAGCACCATTGGCTGTAGAGTCTTGGTTATTACCGCGAGTAGAAAAAGTACCATTACCGGCAACAGGCATACGCTCTAATAGTTGTTGTAGGTTGTCGTAGCCCATGTTATCGATGTCTGCACGACTGATTGATTGAACCGGTGATGGCCCCTCAATGTCCGAGCGCTTGATGCGAGAACCTGTAACTTCAATACGCTCGACCTTTTCAGCTCCGTCTGACTCTGCAGCAGCAGACATAAAACTGGTGCCTGCTAATGCGGCAACTGTAAATGCGTAGAGAGGTCGTTGTATAAAGCGATGGGTGTTCTTCATATATTTCAATCCTTGTATAATTGTGAAAGTGTTGTGAATTAATCACGACAAAGATTGATACCATGTAAATGGCGGTGAATGAAATAGCAAAAAAGTATGGGTTTATTAAGGTATTAAGGTTCTTAAGTGGTAAGAGTCAGGACTGGTAGGGGGTACGAGCCTAACAAAAATGTTAGGCTCATTTCATAAATTAAGCTTTATGTTTCATCAGGCGTTCTTTTTCACGCGCCCAGTCTTTATTTTTTCCGTCTTCACGTTTGTCGTGCATCTTTTTACCTTTAGCAAGGTGGAACTCCAACTTCACCCAGCATTTTTTCCAGTACATTGCAGTTGCGATTAATGAAAAACCTTCGCGTTCTGTAGCACCGATAAGACGATCGATTTCGCGCTTATTTAAAAGTAACTTACGATACCTTAAAGGATCGCAAATTACGTGAGTAGAAGCACTGTTGAGAGGCTGAATTTGACTGCCAAGTAAAAATGCTTCGCCGTTTTTAATGTGAATATAAGTCTCAGAGATGTTTACTTTACCAGCTCGGATACTTTTTACTTCCCAGCCCTGTAGTTCAACCCCTGCTTCGAACTTATCGTGTAAAAAATACTCATGACGCGCTTTTTTGTTTAGCGCGATGGTATTACTTGTCGATTTAGATGATTTTTTCTTAGCCATAGTGGCTCATATTATACGTAAAAACAGCGTTTTTACATCGCTTTTTTAAGGCTTTGCAGAAATTTTCGCGTCACTAATATTTGGGTAAATAGTCAAAGCTTGCTAAAATTCGCCGACAAAGTTGGGAGTGAATATGCCGCAAATAGAAAAAAGTGCGCTGGTAATGTACAGCAGCAAAGAAATGTTTGATTTAGTGAATGATGTAGATGCATATCCAGAGTTTTTACCACATTGCTCTGATGCTAAAATCATTACACAACAAGCCAGTGGTATGACAGCTAGTCTAGAAATATCGAAAGCAGGTTTAAAAAAGTGGTTCACTACCGAAAATACCTTCATAGATGAGCAAACTGTTGCACTACGCTTAGTCGATGGCCCATTTAAAAAGCTGCAAGGCAAATGGCACTTTTTACCGCTGGACGATAAAGCTTGTAAAGTGCAACTGCATCTTGAGTTTGAATTTGCTAGTAAGCTTATTGAGCTGGCTTTCGGAAAAGTATTTAACGAAGTCGCTAAGAATATGGTTAATGCATTTACTCAACGCGCTAAAACTGTATATGGAGTTCGCCCATGATCACTGTTGAAGTGGTTTTCGCCTTACCAACAACAGCAACCAGTTTACTGGTCGAAGTGCCTGTAGGTACTACCGCTGAGCAAGCGGTGATTAAGTCGGGCATTATCGAGAAGTGCCCAGAAATAGACGCAAATAATTTGACGCTTGGGATTTGGAATCGTACTTGCAAACTGAATCAAGAAGTAAAAGATGGCGATCGTATTGAGATTTATCGACCTCTTATTGCTGATCCAAAGGATGCACGCAGGCGCCGTGCTGAAAAAGCCAAAGAAGAGGGCCGAGCAAATAAAATTACAGGCGGGCGTCCGCTTAATAAGGCATAAAAAAGGGTAGCCTAGGCTACCCTTAATAATTTGCGCTGCTATTACTCTTGTTCAAGCGGCGTATTAAATTCGCTAGGTTGTTCATAGTCACCCGATAACGAAACAAGCTTATCGTTTTCGAAGTTAATAGTGAGTGATTTACGTTGCTCGTTGCTACGACCAAGATTGAATACGTACAGGTAGTGCCAGGTATTTTTATCAAATGAGTCTTCAGCGACTGGCTTGCCTAGTACATACAGTACTTGCTCGCGCGTCATATTAACACGTAGCTTATCTACATCTGATTGCTCTAAGAAATTACCTTGAGGAATGTTGATTCGGTAAACCCAGCTTGAACACCCTGCTGTAGCACTTAAAGTAAGGGTAAGTACTAACCAAAAAGAAAAAGTTTTAAACGACTGCATTATTTGTTTGAATCCTTATTTTTTATACACTGCATGATACCGATTAGTCACTGAAGGTAAAACCCTTTTCAGTAATTGTTTTTACACAAATGCGATTAACAATCAAGAGGCACAAATTTGACCACAGCAAACCCAGAAAGTTTACAGCAGCCTATAAAAAACAATGATAATTCAGAGAGTCTGTGGCATTTGTACATAGTGCAAACACGTTTGGGTCATTGGTATACGGGGATCACCACCAATGTTGAAAAGCGATTTATGCAGCATCAAGCGGGAAAAGGGGCTAAAAACCTCAAAGGCAAGGGGCCTTTAACACTTATCTATCAACAGCAAGTGGGTAACCGTAGTGAAGCAACTAAACTTGAAATAAGCGTAAAAAAGCTAAGTAAAGCGCAAAAAAGGCAGTTTGTTTTAACGTCTGAGCTACCAAAGTAGCTAACTTGCAAGCTTTTCAATAAATAGGGCTATTTTCGCCATGGCATATTCGAACAATGTAAAGTCGATGTGCGCAGCTGTGTCGGTGCTCTGATGATGATGTTTATCGTGTCCGATGCCAAAGTAAATATAAGGGATCCCCGCTTTAGCAAACGAATAGTGGTCGCTTGCTTTTCGCCAATCAACATTGAGGTCAAATAACCGATTTAGCCTCGCTGATGAACTAGTTGCCATAAAGGTTAGCTGCTCATCAGACAAAGCTTTAATGTCATCTTTATAGTGCGCTAATGATTGCTTATCTAAAAACGCATAGATACGCGGTTTTCGTGGATTCACAACAAGCATATCTAAATTAATGTTAAGTTTTATTTTGTCTGTATTAAGTGTCGATACCAAGTAATCGCTACCATGTAGGCCATTTTCTTCGGCATCGGTTGCAACAAACATTAACTGATAGCGTTGAGGGCTTTGTGCAAAGTGGTCAGCTAAATAAAGTAAAGCTGCAACGCCGCTGGCGTTATCATTGGCACCCGGGTAAAGCCGACTGCCTTGTTGCCCAAGGTGGTCGTAATGGGCTGTAAAAATAATTTTTTTACACTTTTCACAAGGGCTATTTTTTATCGCAACAATGTTTCTCCCAACCGCCTCACTAAAGAAACCTGATTGATAAGTAAAAATTTGTTCATTTACTGAATAGCCAAGAGCGACAAAGCGCTCTGCTATGAAATCGGCGGCTAATTTAGCGCCCTCGGTATTCGTTTTTCGCCCAGCAAATTGAGGCGATGTTAGCGTTATAACGTCTTGTACTAAGTTTGTATTGGCAAAAGCGTGCCCTGTGCTTATCAGGGCAGCACTAGCGGTAATCAATAAGTTTTGCAGTATGCGAGCGAAGCGCTTGTAATTTACTTTCGTAACGCTGTTTATCATGATCAAAGTCAGCTTTATTGTTTGCCATAGTTAAATACTTTTTAGCCAGTTTTAAGTCACCCAATTGATAATAGGTTCTGGCTAAACCAAAATCAGTATCATGTAGGGTTGAATTTAAGTCACGGGCTTTTTTGTAGTGTTTTATGGCATCTTGGTAACGGCTGGTCGTATAGGCATCATTACCTAAAGAAATATGGTAATAAGGGTTTGCTTGGCGTTTCTTGTCAAGCATAGCTAATATAGCTTGGCCTTGCTCTTTACGATCGGTCAGGTTATAGAGTCTTGCTAAATTGCCAAGCGCGGTGTTGTTGTCAGGATCTAAACTAATCGCATATTGGTAGGCTGTTTCAGCACTTTGATAGTCACTCGTTAATCTGAATAATACCCCAAGGTTGCCCCATGCACCTGAGTAGTTGCTATCAATATCAACTGCTGCTTTGTAATAGCTAAAAGCAGTGTCGTAATCATGTTTTAACATCGCAGCTGCGCCCTTATTGTTATAAAACATCGCTGTGATGCGGGCTTTGTTGATGTTGCTGGTTTTAAACGCCTCTTGGCGACTGTTAGGGTCAAAGTCTATCACCAAAGAGCGCTCTTGAGGGTATATAACTTTACGATTTAACACTTGTTTTGTTGATTCACTCACTTTCAAATTGATATGCCCTGTGAGTAAGTTAAAACCATTATCCAGCGCCCAATACTCTGGGATATGCACTTTTTGAAATTGCCCTTCGAGGCCAAGATAGTCAGCGAGGCTGTAGGCTAAAATCGATAACGATAAACAGTTAGCATTTAAATTTTCGTAGGCTTGATTGGCCGTTAAGGTCGCACCAGATTGATAAGATAAAGACGCATCGCCATTTTGTAATAGAAACCTGAGTAAGCCTTTAGTACTTTGCAATGATCGACCATCTTTGGGAAAAGTACTGTCAAGTTGTTGTTTGACATGTTTGCTTAATGCAAAAATTTCTTGTTGGGTTTCAACTGAGGTTTGGGTAAACGTATTACTTTTCACCAAAGCAAGTGGTGGTGGGGCGGTGTTATTTTCTGTACTACTACACGCTGTTAATAAGCAAAAGCTTGAGGCGAAAACAATGCTAGGTAATTTCATTTGACCCTCTTAATTCTTGGCCTAATACCATTAAAGTATAGGCCGTGAATGAAAAAGGGTCAGGGTTAACTGTTACAAAACGTGTCAGCGTTTATCAAATGTTGCAACAAGGTCATCAAGGGTTTGCGCACTGTTTGCTAAGTCTTTGATTGCTTGTTCACTATCAATTTGTTCACGCATGACGTTATCACTAATGTCACTTATTTGCTCAATGTTACGACCGACATCTGCCACTACATTACTTTGCTCTTCAGTTGCAGTTGCGATTAAGGTTGCCATATCGTTTATTTCATTGGCAGCATCGTTAATGGCATTAAGTAATTCAACAGAACTCTGCATTGCATCAACGCTTAATTGAGCTTGTGATTTTGAGTGATTAATATGATTAACCACTAAATCAGACGTATTTGTTAGTTCACTGATCATGGTTTGAATTTCAGTTGTTGATTGCGACGTGCGATTTGCAAGCGCTCTAACTTCATCAGCTACAACAGCAAAGCCTCGGCCGTGCTCACCCGCACGAGCAGATTCAATCGCTGCGTTGAGCGCTAACAAGTTGGTTTGCTCCGAAATCCCTCTGATAGAGTCGACAATACTGGCAATCGCTTGCGTTTTATTTGCCAGCTCGTTTACTTGCTCGGTGATATTATCGATATCACATGCCAATTCAATTATTGCTTCTTTACTTTGCGTTACCTGAGTATGGCTTTGTTCAGTGTTCTGCTTGCTATTCTCAGTGAGCTTAGCCGTGTTCGCTGCGCTTGAGGCAATTTCTTGCACTGTTGCACCCATTTCATTAATCGCCGCAGCAACCGAGATAGTTTGCTCTTTTTGATTATCAAGCGCTACGGAGTTCTTTTGTGCTTGCTGAAACACATGATCGGCGCTTTGTCTAATTTCACTACTTTCTTGAGCTACTTGGCTAATTGCAGTTTCAATCTTAGAGATAAATTGGTTAAAGCCCGCTGATAAGTTTGCAAGTTCAGGTTGCTCAGAGTCAGGAAGTCTATACGCTAAATTAGCATCACCAGAGCCTAAACGGGTGAACAACTCAGCCATTTTCGACAGCGGCGATGAAAGCGTACGTGCCAGGACTAAACCTGCAAAGCTTGCAATCAACGCAATCACAATCGCAAAGCTGATGATTTGCCATTGTAAAACTTGAATGCTCGAAAACACTTCGTGCTTTGGCACTTGGGCAATAACAAACAAATCAGTGTTTTTAATTGGGCTTGCCGCCACTAAGGTTGCTTCACCATTAAGGTTGATTTCTTGTAAATTGAAGTCACTTTGCGTTAGTAGAGCCCGTGTGATGTCCGTTTTGTAAACGTCATCCAACTTAGCTTTAGCGACTTTGTTTTCGTCTTTATGCAGCTGAATTAGGCCGTTTTTATCTGCAACAAATACAAAACCGGTTTCTTCTATTTGAAAGCGTTTAAGCATGCCCTGCATATCGTCGATACTTTTTGCAAGGCCTGCTAAACCAATGCCATTAGTTTGCTGGTGGTTCACAAACATTTTTACATCAGTCGGTGACTCTTGATAGATACTGATCGAAAAGGGTTGTGCGGTGTTAGTAAACGCGAAAAACCAACCATCTTGCTCTTTAGTTAAAACGCGCAAGAAACCGTCTTGGTTCCAATATTGTGCTGTTTCACGGTTAGCCCAAGAAGCCGTTGCTAGATCGTACTGGGTAACAAGGCGGTTAAGCTCTTTTAGCAGTGTTTTATCATCTGTATTGCCAGAGTTAGCCCACTCTAATACAAACTCGTTACTGGAGAGTTGCTCAGCCGCACTGATCATTTGATTTATATCGTGAGTAATATAATTATCAATTGCTTGTAGTTTGCTCGGTAGTTCCGATTCAATCATTCGCTGTTCAATGATTTGTTTTGCACTGTATATCGCTGTTGCGCCGATTAACGCAGCAACAATGAGGGCGATAGAACTGCCAAGTAGGGTAATTTTTTTAGTGATGGTGAATTGATTTAACGCCATGAAAGTGTCTTAGTTTACAACATTTAAGTCAGTAATTTTAGCATACACTTTACAGATGACGAATCAATGTAGGGACAAAAAAAAAGCCCAAAGCATATAAGCAATTGGGCTTGGTTTCTAACAAGCGAAACTTACTTTCCAGGGTTAAACAATTTTCTTCATTGCTGACATGTAACCACGTAGTTTGCTACCAATGATTTCAACCGGGTGCTCGCGTAGTGCTTTATTCACGGCAATCAAGGTTTGGTTATCGACTTGGTTGCTTGCACTATCAAGACCTTTACCAATCACATCTGTATCGATGTCTTTCATAAAGTCTTGTAAAAGTGGTAAACACGCGTGGTTGTATAAGTAACAGCCATACTCTGCAGTATCTGAAATAGTTCGGTTCATTTCGAAAAGCTTCTTACGAGCAATAGTGTTTGCGATAAGCGGCGTTTCGTGTAGTGATTCATAGTAAGCAGATTCTGCGATGATACCTGCTGCAGTCATGGTTTCGAAGGCAAGCTCAACACCTGCTTTAACCATTGCAACCATTAAAATACCTTGGTCGAAGAATGCTTGCTCGCTGATTTCTTGGTCGGTATTTTGTTGCTTTTCGAATGCAGTTTCAGCCGTTTCTGCGCGCCATGCGAGTAATTTTGCGTCATCTTCAGCCCAATCAGCCATCATACCGCGTGAGAATTCGCCGCTGATGATATCGTCCATATGCTTGTTATAAAGTGGGCGCATGATTGTTTTAAGCTCTTCACTTAATTCAAATGCTTTCACTTTTGCTGGGTTTGATAAACGGTCAAGCATGTTAGTTACACCACCATACTTAAGTGCTTCAGTGATCACTTCCCAACCATATTGGATTAGTTTTGACGCGTAACTTGCATCAATGCCTTTTTCGACCATTTTATCGAAGCAAAGTAGTGAACCAGTTTGTAACATGCCACATAGAATCGTTTGCTCACCCATTAAGTCAGATTTAACTTCTGCAATGAATGATGATTTTAGTACACCCGCACGATGACCACCGGTACCTGCTGCATACGCTTTAGCTTGCGCTAAACCATGGCCTTGAGGGTCGTTTTCTGGGTGAACCGCGATTAATGTTGGTACGCCAAAGCCTCGTTTGTACTCTTCACGTACTTCTGAACCAGGGCACTTAGGTGCAACCATAATAACAGTTAGATCTTCACGGATTTGCATGCCTTCTTCAACAATGTTGAAGCCGTGTGAATAAGCAAGTGTTGCACCTTGTTTCATTAATGGCATGATGGCATTAACAACAGCCGTATGTTGTTTATCAGGTGTTAAGTTTAAAACTACATCTGCAGTTGGAATAAGCTCTTCATACGTGCCTACAGTAAAACCGTTTTCAGATGCGTTTAAGAAAGATTGACGACGCTCAGTAATTGCTGATTCACGTAATGTATAAGAAACATCTAAGCCTGAGTCACGTAAATTTAAACCTTGGTTAAGGCCTTGTGCGCCACAACCGACAATAACGAGTTTTTTCCCTTTTAAAGCGTCTACACCATCAGCAAACTCTGCTGGGTCCATAAATTCACACTGCGCTAATTGCGCTAACTGCTCTCTCAAAGGAAGAGTATTAAAATAATTCGCCATTGTTAGTGTCCTATAAATACAATTTTGTTAGAAAATCAAAGAACCGACGTGGTGTTCTTTGTATGTATTAACACTATGCAATTTTTTACCTTGCGTAAAATGATATATTTGAATTAAAGTATTTCATAAAATGAAATGGTGGCGATATGGATCACAAACATCTTAATTACTTTTTAGCGTTAGCCAAGACGCTACACTTTGCCAGAGCGAGTGAGCTTTGCCATATCAGTGCACCAACCTTGAGCCGTAATATTAAACAGCTCGAAGAAGAGGTTGGGGTGGTACTGTTTAATCGGGATAATCGCACTGTCAAATTAACTCGCGAAGGTGAGTCATTCATTGAGTACGCAAATGCGACGCTGGCTAACTGGCATCGTTTTAAGGCTAATGTGCAAGAGCCGCAACAGCATGTTTATGGCAATGTCAGTATTTATTGTTCTGTAACTGCCTCATATAGTTTTTTACATCAAATACTCGAGCAATTGCGAATGCAACATCCATATATTGAAATTACCCTTAATACCGGTGATCCCGCTCTTGCAATAAACCGTGTTTTAGATGGCCATGAAGATATGGCAATTGCCGCAAAACCTTTAAAGCTACCTGGGCAAATTGCCTTTACCAGTGTCGGGTACTCACCATTAGTATTGATAGCACCAAAAATAGCCTGCCCGATCAGCGAAAAGCTTTCTGCCAGTGAACAAATTGATTGGTCAGATTTAGAGTTTATTGTTGCTGAGCAAGGATTATCAAGGCAACGTCTTGAGCAGTGGTGGCGTAAAAAGAATATTCACGGCCGAATTTACGCACAGGTTGCAGGCCATGAAGCGATGGTGTCTATGGTGAGCTTAGGTTTAGGTATTGCCATGGTGCCAAAGATAGTTTTGGACAACAGTCCGCTTAAAGATAAAGTGCAAATCGTAAGTGATGCTGAGCAGACTGTTGCTGGTTTCGAAATTGGTTTAGCTGTTTTGAATAAAGAGCGCCATGATCCTGCGCTCAATGCTATCTGGAGCATTGCTCAATCACTTACTCAGCAAGCTATTTAGCGTTAACGATTTGATGTTGGTATAAAAGGTTTAATTTTTGATAGTTATTTAGTATTGGTTTTTGTGTTTATTTTTCGTGTTTTTTACTGGTTTTAAATGGATAAAATCCATTTTTATTGCTTTTTTTCAAGGTGTTGTTAACGTAATTTAAAATAATAAAATTTTCATGGCCTAGAATCATGATACTTTCTGCGCAAGCCGAGCATTCACTAAGTTATTCAAGTCACTGTTTGAAACAAGCTATTCCTCTCATGGTTAAGTACAAGATGCCAATAACACCGCTAAATTATGCGATTTGGTATGCGTATGTCAGCAATAAAACCCCCGAGCTTAATGATGCTTTAGATAAAATCATTGATGAATTTAAAACGTGCAGCCACGAGCATGCTAAAGCGCTGTTCAACCAGTTTTTATCTAGTGATGATTTAGCATTGTTTTATCAGTTATCAGGTGGTTTTAATGATGTTGTTGGAAAGGTACATCAAGACATCAATGAAGCAATAAATTACTCAACAGAGTTTAACCAAACGCTTCAAGAATGCCATTTGAAACTAAAAAATGCAGATATCAGCCAAGAAACAGGCTTTGATGATGTACTTGATTGTGTAGAACGCCTAAGTGATGAGTCAGCGACCTTACAAAGTAGGGCACAGGACTTTCAAAATCAATTAGCACAAGCTTATGCAGAAATTACCGACTTAAAACAAGAGTTGATTAGATCGAAAGATAAAGCGCAAAGAGATCCATTAACAGGGTTATTGAATCGTGGCAAGTTTGATGAGGATATAAAGCGTTTTTGTAAAAACAATGAATTAGCTCAAGTATCAGTATTAACCATGATAGATATTGATCATTTCAAATCATTTAATGATAACTTTGGACATCAAAAAGGGGACCAAGTTTTACGAGCAGTGTCTGCTAAGCTATTAAAGCATGTTTCCAGTATTGGCCAAGCCTATCGTTACGGTGGTGAAGAGTTTTGCTTTACGGCCCAGTTTGCAAGTATTAGTGATATGACGAATTTCACACAGCTACTTCGCCAAACTATCGCTAAATTACAAATCAAGAAGCCAAATTCTGATAAGGTGTTGAGTCAAGTAACGGCTAGTTTTGGTATTGCGATAAAAGCTAAAAATAGTAACCCTGAACAGCTCATTGCTAAAGCTGATAAGGCGCTTTACTTAGCTAAAGAACATGGTCGCAATCGCATAGAGATTGTCGAGGAGTAACAAACTTAATCGAAATATGTATCAAATTTGTGAATACTTGTAACCTACTGAGGACAGTTTGTTCACATCTTGATATTATGCTGACATTGCAAAATTTTCTTTGGTCGTAAAATAATAATGAAGTTTCTAACGATCAGGTTCTGCGTAGTTTTCTATGCTTTGGCGCTAGTATGTGTGGGTCAAGCGTATGCTGATGATTCTACTCGCACTGAACGTGAAAGCCGTATGGCAAATCAACAAATTGATACTGAGCAGTGGCACTTAAGTGTTAATACTGGGGCTGGGGTAATTACAAACCCATTGCATGGAGGTGACAATTTACCTTTAATACTGCTACCAGAGGTTGCTTTTTATGGTGAACAATGGTTTTTTGATAATGGTCGCTTAGGCTATTCCCTTCATGAAAGCGACACACATGTTGTTAACATTGTCACTGAATTTAACCCCGAGACCCGTTTTTTTATAGATTTTCATCCTAGTAATGTATTTGCCTTGCAAACGTCAAATAGCTTCGTTGTTGAATCAACGAGTAGTGATGAATTAGTTGAAAAGTCTGTTGTCACAACAAATGACGTAAAAAAAAGACGCTGGGCTTTAGATGCGGGCTTGAGTTATCACTATATCCGCAGTAATCATGTATTCTCTGTTCAGATTCTAGCTGATGTCTCCGGGGTTTATAAAGGGGCTCGCAGTGCCTTACAATGGCAATCTCACCATCAGTTAGGTCGTTTAAGTATCGCACCGAGCTTAGGTGTTTGGTATAAATCGAACGAATTAAATGATTATTTTTATGGTTTATCGGCCGAAGAATCATCATACGGAGAAATAGAGGTTGGCAGTAGCTGGCAACCTTATGCTAAAATCGACGCCCGTTGGCCTCTAGGTGAGACTAACTCTCTTCGTTTTCATTTAGCATATTATGACTACTCAGCCGTGGATGACAGTCCGCTTTTTGAACACACGTATTCGATGACTGCTTTTATAGGATTCAATCATATTTTTTAATATGAAGTATTTTGTTTTTAGTCTGTGTGTGTTTGTTGCTGTTATTTGGGCTCCCCCAAGCTATGCACAAGCGACTCAGTTTGATATCACACCAAAAGTGTGTGTTGTATTACAACAGCACGAATTTTGTGATCTTGAGTTAAAAATTAGCTGGAAAACTGCTCAACCTCAAGATCTGTGTTTATACCAAAATAACCAGCAAATTCAATGCTGGACTGATAGTAATAATGGGCTTTATAGCCATAAAGCGCGGGTTCAGGTTGAAACAATATACTCCTTAGTCAATCCGCACACGGGGAGCAAAGTTGCGACCACAAAAGTCGAAGTGCAAAGCACTGAAGCAAAAACAACGAGGCGTAGGTTACGTTCACCGTGGAGCTTTTTTTAAATCAGGAGCAACCAATGGCAAAGATTTTACTTGTTGAAGATGATCTCGGCTTACAGCAGTTAACACGCGATTACCTTCAGCATAATGGATTGGATGTTGCGGTCCTTGAACGCGGCGATGAAGTTTTCGAATACCTTGAGAACAATCCAGTTGATTTAATGATTTTAGATGTCATGTTACCGGGTAAAGATGGCTTTAGTGTTTGCCGTCAGGTACGCGATAAATTCAACTTACCAATTCTAATGCTTACAGCAAAAGGTGAAGACTTTGATCAAGTAATTGGGCTTGAACTAGGTGCAGACGATTATGTTATTAAGCCTGCAGAACCACGCGTATTATTAGCGCGCATCAACGCATTGTTACGCCGTGGTCAAGCTACAAACAAAGCACCAGAAGAGCTTAGCTTTGGCGATTTAACCATTGATAAAACTAGCCGCATTGTTACACTTAAAGGCAGTGAAATTACACTGACTTCTCATGAATTTGAGCTGCTTTGGTTGCTTGCTTCAAATGCAGGTGAAGTGTTAAGTCGTGAGCATGTTCATCAACATATGATTGGTCGTCAATATGATGGTTTAGACCGAACCGTTGACGTACGTGTATCGCGTATCCGTAAGAAATTAGGTGATAACAGTGATAAGCCATACCGAATTAAAACAGTTTGGGGGCAAGGTTACCTGTTCGTTTCTGATGCATGGGATATGTAATCATTAATGGGGAAACTGTTTGCTAGCTTATATCTTTACATAATAGTTTCTCTGTTTCTTGTTAGTGGGGTCATAGAGCAGTTATGGCCCTATGAAGACACACAGCAACAAATCGCTCTAGATCAAGAGTTTGGTAAATCATTATGGCTATTAAGTCAAACTGACAATGGCTTAGCTAAATTACAGCAAGAGTTTAATAGCGAGCTAATTGATTTAACTGATCTCGCTCTACCAACAAACCTCAAAACACAATTACAAAATGATCACTATCTGTATCTTTTTAATCAGCAGCAGAAGGTAATTTGGTACATTACTATTAATGAGACTCAGCTATTACAAGTTGGTCCACTCTCAATATCAAATCCTAACTTTAGCTCTGTTTGGCCCTATTTTTTATTACTAGCCATTATTGGTCTTCCTATTGGTCTTTGGAGCCTGTTACTTTGGCGAGACTTTAACAAACTCACTTTAGCTTGTGAGGCGGTAGGCGGCTCGCAAGATTTCGAATTGCGTGATGCATCTAAATCATTTTTTTTGCCAATCACAGGCACGCTTAATGCTATGCAAGAGCGTATTCAGTACCTACTAGCTGCGCAGCAAGAACTGACTTCTTCTGTTTCTCATGAGTTTAGAACGCCGTTGGCGCGTTTAAAGTTTGCCGTTGCTATGCTTGAAGAGCAAATTGAAAATGAGAAATCTTATAGTTATATAGATAATATGCAGGCTGATATTGCTGAGCTTGAAGCGCTAGTGTCTGAGATGCTTGAATACGCACGACTTGATTCGCATCAACCAAGCTTAAAGCCACGTTCGTGTGACCTTACAGTGCTTATTAACAGTGTCGTGAATAAGCTCGAATTTGCTACTGATATCGATGTAGCAGTGAGTGCGCCTAGGCAGCTTTACTATGAGTGTGACGAGCATTTTATGGCGCGTTGTATTCAAAATTTATTAGGCAATGCACAAAAATACGCAAACCATAAAATTCATGTCAGCCTTGAAGAGTTGGGTGATTCAATACAAATAAGTGTTGAAGACGACGGCCCAGGGATAGCTAAGTCTGAGTGGCAAAGTATTTTTAAGCCATTTACTCGTCTAGATAAAAGCCGTGACAAGAAAACCGGCGGCTTTGGCTTAGGCCTTGCGATTGTTGCTAAAATTGTTAGTTGGCATCAAGGGCAGTCTGAGGTGTGTGATTCACCATTAGGTGGAGCTAAATTTACTATTCATTTATTTAAAAGTAACTCGCTTTAAATTGCAGGCATAAAAAAAGCGCCTAGGGCGCTTTTTAAAGATTAAAACCAAAAATAAACAAGTAGCAAAGTAATAGACCGCACCAATTTATAAAAGTTCGTAAAAAGTTTAATTATTTTCATTTAATAATGGCATGAGCATTTTTTCTAGGCCATTTAGCTTCACTTCATACATCATCGCCAGTTGTGCTCCTAATTTAGAGTCTGGAAATCCTTGCTGTTTAAACCAAACTAAATAAGGCTCAGGGAGTAACAATAAAGGGCGGCCAGCATACTTTCCAAATGGCATCTTAGTATTTATGGCACGTTTGAGTTCAGCTGTATCCATCTTTATCTCAAAAAAATTTTAAAGCTAGATGATACGGTAAAAATAAGAGAGAAAATAGGCTGTGACGGGCAAGAAACAGCCTATTTAGTGAGGGAGGTAGGCCCTCAGAATAGATACTACTAGAGTAATGCCTAGTAGTTAGTGTAATTGATATCGAGGTTTTTTTGAAAAACCGAGCTGTTGCAATTGCAATGCAATAGACGGATCATCAATTCTTTCTGGTGTTTCTGCATCTCTCAGAAAGTGATCATTAGGTACCTGATAGATATCGAGCATCTTGTTAAAAAGCACCGCCCTTATATCCATTGGGGTCATGCCATTTTGTTGTAATTCATCAAGCTGCTGCTGAATGTCTGAAAGTTTCCCAGAACGCGCATCATCCGTGTCTGCCAAAACTTCGTTGGTAAACTTATTCTTCATTGAAACAACCCTAATCAGTTTACAGTTACGCATATGCTTATACTGTGTCACTTCTTTGTGTTAAAAATAGATACTAAGCTATTAGTACTCTTAGGATTCTACTCTTTTTTTATTGGTGATTGCTAATCTACATGTAAAGCTTTGTAAATAGAGTTGACCTAATAAAGGGAACTAAAAAACAGGTGATTTTAACCTGACTATGCAACTTGCTGAAAATTTTAGAGATAATTATTGGTGTCATCCTTAAGTACCAATAATTATTTTAGGTGCTAAGAAAAAAGTTTTTGCTTTACATGCTCTGCAAAACCACTTCCTGCCTCTAAATAAAAGTTATAAGTAGAGTCAACGCCCATATCTTCTAGTTCTTTTTGCTGATCTGGATAATTGGCAATTGCAGTAACTTGTCCTTGATAACCTGAGGCTCGTAGTTGCTCCAAAGCAAAAATATTCTGCATATGTTTAGGCATAGCGAGCATTACCATACCTACATGTGAATGATTTACACGTTGCCAAAAATCAGGGTCTGTTGCATCAGCGAGTAATACCCGACGACCACGTTTGATGTGCTTTTCTACTACATCAGGTTTGATATCAATACCCGCGACAAGATTTGGATGGGTTTGGCTAATCGTTTCATAAGCACCCGTGCCAATACGGCCCATGCCAAATATCACGATTTTAGTATCATTTAAATTAACAGGTAGTTCCTCAGCAAGACGGCTGTCACTTTCAAACTTAAGTAGCCAATGTTCGATTTTGACATAAATCTCATTAGATCGTTTGTTAAGAGGCGAGGCTAAAACAAATGTGATTGAAACTGCAATAGCCATAACTGCCAGCCATTCAGAAGTAATTAAATTGCTGGTAGCTGCAACTGCGCAAACGATTAGGCCAAACTCACTGTAATTGGCTAAGCTAAATGCACTTAATAACGAAGTACGAGCACGTAACTTAAATGCGTTTGTCAGTACATAATAAAGTGCAACTTTTAGTGGCAAGACGAGTATAATGATAAGTGCAACAATCACTGCGTGACTTGTCAGTTCGGCATTCAAACCAATATTTAAGAAAAAGCCAACCAGTAACACATCTTTTAAATTCAGTAATGACTTTGATAACTCACCTGCTTTTTTGTGTGATGCGAACATCATACCGATAATCAACGCACCTAAATCACCTTTAAGACCTGCAAATTCAAATGCTTGGTAACCTAAAACTAGTGCAAAGAAAAACCCGAATAAAGGTAATAGTTCACCGTGTTTTGAGCGATTTAATACCCAAAACATCACTGGACGTAAAATAGGCAATCCCACTAATAATGCCAGTGCCCACATGTTCGGTGCTTTACCTGTACTGATGGCTAAGAAGATAACAGCGAAGATATCTTGCATAACTAGAATGCCAATGGCGATTTTACCATGCAGGCTTGCCATCTCACCGCGTTCTTCCAATACTTTTACGGCAAATACGGTACTTGAAAAGCTAAAAGCAAAGCCGACTAACAATGCACTTTGCCAAGTAAGTTCACTAAATAAAGGCAGTGCAAGGGCACCTAGCAGTAACATAAAACCACTAAACAGCGTGCTGCTCAGAACAATGTGCATTGAGGCAGGCGCCCACACTTGCGGTTTCATTAAATTAGACACTTTAAGTTTTAGACCTATGCTAAAAAGTAATAGTGTTACACCGAGGTTTGCTAATGTATTTAGTAGTTCGGTTGTTTTATAGCCATAAAGATTAAGCGCAAAGCCTGCTAATAAAAAGCCGATGAGAGGAGGTAGCTTTAATTGATAAATGGCAAAGCCAAACACGAAAGCGGTAGCAAAGTAGATAAGTTCCATAATTGTTCTTTTAGCTTCATTTGCTAGCAGTGTAGCGAAATATTCGTTATTGGAAAACAATATCGAGCAAGAAGAGTTCAAAAAATAAGCACTTATCCATGATTTATTGATTAATCCGCCAAAAGCAACATTTTTTCGCTGACAATAGCTTTTAATTGTGGTTAAGATGCATTAACAAAGGAATTTAAGCCATAACTAAGAAGCTGGCTTAAGGAGAATAGATGTTTAAGAAAATCCTTGCATCAGTAGGTATTGGTGCAGCAAAAGTTGACACTGTACTTGAGACAGAGCATTTACAACCTGGTCAAAAATTTAATGCCGTGATAGTCATCAAAGGTGGTGATGTTGATCAGGAAATTTCGGGTTTAGACCTAGCACTTATGACCCGTGTGAAAGTTGAAAGTGATGACGGTGAGTATTTTACAAACCATGTGATAGAAAAATGGCGAATTACAGATATTGGCATGATTGCAGCGGGCGCTGAAAAGCATATCCCATTTGAAGCACGCCTACATTCTGAAACCCCGATCACTGAAATTAACGCTGGTTATAACCAATCGCATGTTTGGCTTGAAACAGGCTTAGACATTGATCTAGCCCTTGATCCAACTGACCGTGATGCATTACACATTTATCCTAATGACGCTGTAAGCACGTTAATGGAAGCGATGGATAGACTTGGTTTTAGCTTAGTGAAAGCAGATGTAGAAAAGGGTTATTTAAAAGCGCCTACTTTTCAATCGCATTCAGGCTGTTATCAAGAACTTGAATATCGCCCAAATAGCCGAAGCCTATTTGGCTTACAAGAGATTGAGTTGTCGTTTGTGCCTGAAGCGCATAAAACTCATGTACTCATTGAGCTTGATCGTGCCTTTAGAGGGGATGGTTATGTCGATTTAACGATTGAGCATGATCATGTAAACCTATCGCAGTTGTGTGATCAGTTAGAACGATTATTTGCTTAAACTCATGTATTAAAAAGCTAGAAACCCAGCTACGGCTGGGTTTTTTGTCTTCAAAAAGGAGCGTTATGTTTTCTATTAAAAGTTATAACGAACTCAGTAAAGATGAGTTATTTGCCATTTTACGAGTGCGGGTTGATGTATTTGTGGTAGAGCAAACTTGCCCTTACCCAGAAATTGACGAAGTGGATAACAATGCGCTGACCCAACACGTGTTCTTGTTTAAAGGTCAGCAAGTAGCAGCTTATGCACGCTGCTATAATAAGAATGAGCAATTTAGCGCATTTGGTCGTGTGCTGGTAGCAGAGCAATTTCGTGGTGAAGGTTTGGCAAGTAAGCTGGCGCAAACTGCGATAGATACATGTAAGAGGCATTGGCCTGATAAAGCGATTATGATTGGTGCTCAGTGTT
Source organism: Pseudoalteromonas sp. PA2MD11 (assembly GCF_017808125.1). NCBI lineage: Bacteria > Pseudomonadati > Pseudomonadota > Gammaproteobacteria > Alteromonadales > Pseudoalteromonadaceae > Pseudoalteromonas > Pseudoalteromonas sp. PA2MD11. The sequence goes on along the minus strand of NZ_JADKNF010000001.1, from coordinate 351,701 downwards.
ACCTAACAGGGTTTTATCAGCAATTTGGTTTTGAAAATGTGGGGAATGATTACTTAGAAGATGGCATTCCACATCAGGATATGTGTTTGAAGTAGCCTATGAGGCCACTTCAAACATAAATGCTTGCTAGCTTAACAAAGAGTTCGCGAATACGAGTGCAATGGCGAGTGGGCAAATAAACTTGATATACCATGGCCATACTTTCCAAAAGAAACTACTAGCAGCTTCTGGGCACCCTTGTTGAATTTCTTTTAGTAACGACCCGCGATGCCAAATCCAACCAACAAAAATACAACACATTAAGCCTAGAATAGGTTGCCCAATCTTAGTTGTTAAGGTGATCACAAAGCCAAACAAGGTGCCTAGGTTAAAGACAATTATAAAACTGATAAGGGCAATAATACCGCCAATGATCCAAGTCGCTTGCACTCGCTTTAGCGCAAAACGTTCAACAGCATAAGAAACAGGTGCCTCTAGCATCGAAATTGATGACGTTAATGCTGCAATACTCATTAACGCGAAAAAAGCAAAACCAACAAAAATACCCACATCACCCATGCTGGTGAAAAGCGCCGGTAGCACTTGGAATACTAAGGTATCTTCTGAAAGTAGTGCACCTTCTGCAGAGAAAATCTCAACACCTTGTGCCTGTGCTACATACATCGCAGGAATAATGAGTAAACCGGCAACAAATGCAATGAACACATCGATTAAAGTTACATAAGCGCCTAACGATACTAAGTTCTCTTTTTTGCTGATGTATGAACCGTAGATGATCATCACACTAGTACCAAGCGATAGTGAGAAAAATGCTTGCCCTAACGCATTCACTAATAACTCAGGGTTTAAAATCGATGAAAAGTCTGGCACTAAATACGCTTTTAGGCCTGCCATTGCGCCATCTTGAGTCATTACATAGATGATCAGCATAAACAAAATACCTAACAGGGCAGGCATTAAGCGCTTCGACCATTTTTCAATGCCGTTTTCGACGCCTTTAGAGATAATCGCAACGGTTAAAATAATAAATGTAGCAGTAAATATAAGGTTTCTTGATAGTGACTGCTCACTAAGCCAAGTGCTAGCTTGCTCTTGCCCCACTAATTGTGCTGCGGGTTCAAGTGTAGCGCTCAGCATCCAGCCAGCCACTATCGCATAGAAGCTTAGGATTAGGCCCGCACAAATAATACCGCCAAAGCCAACTATGAAGGCAAACTTTTTTTGCCATGCTTGATTTGTTACTTTTCGAAGTGAAGTGACAGCATTTGCTTGACCATGACGACCAATCACTAACTCAGCCATTAAAGCAGGATAAGCAAGACAAAATGCTAATACTAAATAAGCCACTAAAAATGCGGCACCGCCATTACTTGCAGTTTGTGTTGGGAAACCCCAAATATTTCCTAAGCCAACAGCAGAGCCTGCTGCTGCCATAATAAATCCAAAGCGGGAGCTGAACTCCCCACGTGATGCGCTCATATTATTGTTACTTCTCTATTTGTGACGGCGCTGACAATCTACTTGAATTAACACTAAATAAAAAGAGTTAATCTAGGTCAAATTCGTTCTATATATTGTTATCTTTGAAGTCAGCGTACATTTCGTGCAATTGTTCTCTACAATACGAGACAATTAACGTAATTGAAACATGTTTAAAGGCTTTTATTTTGAATTGAAAGAGTAAAACACGCGCCTCCGAGCTGTTCGCTCTTTGTAACGCTGACGGTGCCGTGGTGCCAGTCAGCAACTTTAGCGACAATGGCTAAACCTAGCCCGTAGCTTTCTCCATCCCGATTTCGATGTGTTTGTTCTTGGAAAAATGGACTAAATACTTTTTGCCAGTTTTGTTCGCTGACACCCGGGCCGTCATCTTCAATCTTTATGGTAACGAGTTCACTGGTACTGGTTGCACTGAGTAAAACTTCAGATTCAGCAAAGTCGCAAGCATTACTTAATAAATTAACAATGGCCCGAGCTAACCAGTGCAAATCAGCACAAATATCATCGCCTTCAATGAGGTGATTAATTCGCAAGCCTTGTTGTTCAAGCTTAGGCTCAATTTGATGGATTAAAGTCAGAATATAGGTTTCTAGATCAGAATGATTAAAGGTCAGCTGATTCGCTTTTTGCTCAAGGGTTGCAAATGCCAAGTAACTTTTTAGCATTGACTCCATTTGATCTAAGTCGTTTTCCATTCGAGCAAGATACTCAAGGCGCTTTTCGTCATTGCTACAATCTTGCGCTGCTTCTAGGCCAAACCGTAAACAGGCTATAGGTGTGCGAATATCGTGAGATAAACTCGATGCCATCAACTTATTCTCATCAAGCAGCTTTTCAATTTGACTCGCCATACGGTTAAATGTCAGCTCAACATCTTTGATATAAGTAAAGTGCGATAAGTGAATACGACTTTTTAAATCACCTTTGGCAAAGCGCTTTGCTGCTTCATTCAAAACGGTTAAACGCTTGGCCAGTGGCGCAATGATAAATCCCATAAATACGCATAACCCAGCGTAGAACAACAAGGTGAGTAATACATCGTTGCCTTGCTCGTGTGTTAAGTCTTTATCTAGGCGCATTTTTAAGTGGTGCGTGCCTAAAGCGGCTTCACTATAAAGTAAATAGTAGCCTTGTTGATCTTCGAGGATCAGACCGCTAGGTTGGGTTATTTGTGATAATAGAGAATGGGGAAGTGCAAGCGATTGCGTCGGGCGATACTCAAGTTGCACTGCAAAGTCTTGATTAATATCCGTGATAGCTTGCTCGCGCTGTTTAGCGTCAAGCTTGGCGATTTGTTTTGCAAAACCTTTAATCATTTGTGTTTCGCTAGAAAACACATCTTGAGGAGCTTGGGTTTGCTGACTGAAAGCATCAATTAGCCAACCCAAAACAATGATTGAAAGTAAAGCACTACCAAGTAGCGAAAGATAAAACTTTTTCACAGGCGCTCAATGCTATTGCCATGCCGTGGCAACAAGTAAATAGCCTTTGCCCCAGATGGTTTTAATTTTTTCAGGGTGTTGTGGGTCATCATTAAATTTTTTACGTAACGATGAAATGAGCACATCCACACTTCTGTCTAAGCCATCATACTCTCGACCTTTCGTCGCTTTAAACACAGAGTCGCGGGATACAACTTGGCCTGCATTACTTGCTAAGTAGTGGAGTAGAAGGTATTCAGCACTTGATATATGAACTTCTTCATCTGCCAAGTAAACGGTACGTGATTCAGTATTAATTGATAACTTACCCACATTTATTAGTTCAGAGTTGGCTGTTGACTCTTGCGTATCAGTTTTAGAGCGCAGTGCCGCTTTAATACGTGCTAATAATGCACGGGGACGAACGGGCTTCATCATATAATCGCTTGCACCCACTTCAAGGCCAATCACTTCATCCATTTCATCATCACGAGCGGTTAGCATAATAATTGGGGCTTGATAAAACTGCCTTAAGTCACGGCACACACTAATACCGTCTTGCCCTGGTAGCATAATATCTAACAAAACCAAGTCTGGGTTTGTTTTACGTACTTGCTCAACAACTTGGTCACCGCGTTGACATAGTGTTGTTTGGTAGCCTTGTTCGATTAAATATTCTGCAACCCAGTTGGCAAGAGATATATCATCTTCAACCAATAAGATGGTCCCATAATGTTCCATTATTCACTCCTAGTTAAAACAATCGCCAACGTCGTTTCTTCTGACGATTTTTATAGACCCATTGCAATTGTATTTCGGTGCTTGCGACAACTTTACCGTTATTACTATTTATTAGCTCGAAACCAACACTTTCAGCAGAATCAAACTGGTATCTAAATAGCCCTTTTTGTTGCATTAACCAGCATTGCATGATGTGTTTACTTTGAGCGTTGCGTAAGCAGTAATTGCCAGTATTATGTTGTTGCCAGGTTATATCCACCTCGGCAAAGCAATTTCTACCTTCACGTAAGGCTACGCATGTATCAGGCAATGCAACTAACGCATTATCTGTATTTGCTTGATCTTGGGCAAACACGGGTTTTGCAAATAATATTGTTAACGTTACACAATACTTAAAAAACATAACGCACGCCTACCTTGGCTTTATGCTGATACTCTTGCGAAATAATTGGGCTTTGATGAATGTCTTTAGAAAACCAGGTTGAAAGCCAGCCAGTTAGAAACACCCAATGCCTATTTATAGGGTATTCAGCATGGAATTCAAAAATTAAACTGTACGAGGTATCAGGATCATAGACAGGGCGTGTTAATAAAGATTCTGATGGTGAAATTCCAAAGTAATAGTCAGTAAAATCATTAGAGTAAGCACTTAAGCCAACACCAGAGCGGAACTCCCAATTTCGCCAAGGGATAATCTGACTAAAAAATGAATTCATCACCCAGCCGTTGTGGGTACCAGAAACATCATGTAAATACTCAAATGAGATTTGTGAGTTTTCGAAACGGCGTGATAGGCGAAGGCCAACATCAAAATCATAATTACGGCTTTTTATACCTTCGAGTTCTGCGATGACTTCGTCACCGTAAAAAGTTAAGCCTGTATCATCAAAACCAGATTGAACATTTGTGCCTACTAGGTCTAAGCCCCATTCAAATTTGTCGATAACACTATAACCCAGAGTCAAGCCACCACTAAGTTGGCTTTGATCATAATCAAGGTAAAAATTGTTGTAAGTAACGGCAAGGTGAATATCTGGTTCAAAGCCATCATTGTAAGAGTCCATGCCTATTAGATACGAGTCTTCAATGTAATACCCAGCGCCTATACCCCAGTCCCACGCGAACCCTTGGCTAGGCTCTAGTGTATTGTCGGCATAATAGCGATTACTTGCTAGGCTTGGGGTACTTAGCAAGGTTAAACATATTAAAAATAGGGTACTTTGAGCTCGCAACGTGGCTTCCTTGTCTGTCTGTAAGAAAGGGTAATAGCATATAGTATATTGTTAATGAGTTCCTGTAATCTGTAAAAAAATGTAGCAACAGACGAATGAAATGATGTTGAGGAGATAGTGAAGGGCGCTGTTTGCCTATGGGCAGACAAACAGCGAAAGTTACTTATTGAACTTTGATTTTATCGATTAAGATACTGCTAAGATAGTATTGCATCATAGGCGTAAGAGCACTAACTTCAGTACGGGTACACGGGCCTTGTTCTTTTTTTAACATGTCCATGCGTGTAATGGTCTGATACTCAGGTATCCTCACGTCTTTATTCACACGTGCCATACGTGCTTGCTCTGAATTTTGCTCATGCACAAAACTGGCTACTTCAAGTTCATTCTTTATTAGTTGTTGTTGCTCAAAGCTGTAGATTAGCGGCTCGCGGTGAAAGCTTGCGCTATCAATAGACGATTTTGCAAACCAGACAACGTCACCTGTTTTTTTATGAGTTAGGCGCATACTTACTTGGCCTAAAATAGTCGCACATTGTTGAACAGGGTATTGCTTGGCGACTTCATCGAATAAGGAAAGTGGCTTTTTGGGTTTCACCAATTGGTATTCTGTTTCTTCAATAAGCTCAAGATCAAGCTGATGGATAGATAGGGTATAATCTGCTTGTGCGCCTTCGGCTACGACTTTTAACTGCTTAGCTGTAAGTGCCTCAGTTAGTTGAGAGTACAGTGTATCTGTGACACTGGTTTTGTCGGCAACTATCATGACGGTTTGATTTTTACTTACTGTATGAGCTGGTAGCTGTACCGATTTTACTTTAGGTGATGCATGCTCTGTTTGATACTCAACTTGAAAACGCTGGCTCTGTAAGCTCGGTTTTTTTGGCATTGTAAGTAACGGCGCTGGCTCTGGCTTAAGGGCGCAACCGACTGAAATTAAAACAAAAAATAAAAGCACGAATAAGCGCATAAAAAATAATCTACCCATAAATAATTAAGATTAAGCGTATTGTACGTTAGTCGAGGCAAAAGTTCATGATATTATGTTATAAGAAACTTCCTAAACAGACTTAAAAAAATAAATAATGAAGTACAGCTTATTTTTAATTTCCTTTCTTTTTCCTTTAACACTGCTTTTTGTTAGTGGTGAAGCTGCTTCGAGTGATAAGCAATGGCAAACATTCGTTGCTGATTATAATAAACACCTCACCCGAAAACTAAAAAGTAAAGGGATCCCAGGTGGCTCATTGGCAATTGTAAATATTGGTCATGATGATTTTATTAACGGTATTGGTCGAACAAAAATAGAAAAAGGCCGCAGAGTCGATAAACATACCCGCTTTCGATTGGCATCCGTCTCAAAAACCTTTGCGGGTTCATTAACCGCAAAACTGGCAGCACAAGGGGAGTTTAATATTGATGACCCTATTAGTAAGTTTATTCCTGCTTTTGCTAATACTGCTTATAAGGATGACTTAAAAATTTATCACATTTTGAGTCACTCTAGTGGCTTGGTACCTAACGCATACGATAACCTAATTGAGTCGCGTATGAGCTACCCGGATATTGTCGAGCGGCTATTGACTGTTGAGCCTATCTGCAAACCAAGTGAATGTTACGGTTATCAAAATGTGATGTTTAGCTTGATTGATTCTGTGATTTATCAATCAACACAGATGGATTACTCACACTGGATTTCGGAGTATATTTTTGCACCATTAAAAATGGCGGATGCGAGTGTTGGTTTTGAGGGGATGGTAAAAGATGATAATTATGCTCACCCTCATGTGCGCGGCAGAAAACGATGGTATACATCACGCTTGAAGAAAAACTATTATAAAGTGCCTGCGGCTGCAGGAGTGAACGCCAGCGCAAATGACATGGCGATTTGGTTGAATGCACAGTTAGGGCAATACCCTGACGTATTACCACTCGAGGCATTGATCAAACAAACCCGCCCTTACACACATACTAAAAAAGAAACTCGTCGTAGGGTTTGGCGTGAACATGTAAAAGATGCTTATTATGGATTAGGTTGGCGTGTTTATGATTATGATGATGAAGTGCTTTACTACCATAGCGGTTGGGTACAAGGTTATCGCAGCGATATTGTTATATTTCCGCATCTAAACATCGGGTTTAGCTTAGTTCTTAATGCCGAAACTGGGTTAATTAACGAGCTTACTACCGAGTTTATCAATCGGGTTCTTAAATTCACGCGAGAGCAAAAATAGCTTAGGTAAAAAAGTTTAGTTACAAATTAATGGAAAATTATTTTTGCCTACAAAAAAGCCAGCAAATCTGCTGGCTTTTTCTGATTCGAAACTCCACAAGGCAGGATTAACCGCGCGGTAATTGAATCTTTTTCTCTTCGCTTTGACGATACAGTACAATTGTATGACCAATTGTTTGTAGTTTTGTTGCGCCTGTCTCGCGAACAATTGCATCAAAAATCAATGTTTTAGTTTCACGTTCATCTGTAGGAACTTTAACTTTGATTAGTTCATGAATTTCTAGAGCGCTTTCAATTTCAACTAAAACGCCTTCGGTTAATCCGTTTGCACCAAGTAATACAACAGGTTTTAAACTGTGCGCTTGGCCTTTTAAAAACTGCTTTTGTTTGTTCGATAATTTCATCATGTTACAAATTTTGCTGAATATGGCTTGAATTAAGGGTATTCTAACGCCATCTAGAGAATATTACTAATTAGTTACGTATTAATTTTATGGCAAATAAAAAACATTCAGCCAGTTCTAAGCGTTGGCTGAAGGAACATTTCGACGATCCTTATGTTCACGAAGCGCAAAAGAAAGGTTGGCGCTCTCGTGCGGTATTCAAATTAGACGAAATTCAAAACAAAGATAAATTAATCAAACCATCGATGACGGTGGTTGATTTAGGTGCTGCGCCAGGAAGTTGGTCACAGTATTTAGCTGAAAAGGTTGGTGATAAAGGTCAGGTTATTGCTTGTGATATCTTGCCTATGGATTCCTTAGCAGGTGTTGATTTCTTGCAAGGTGACTTTCGTGAAGAAGCGGTACTTGATGCACTATTAACACGTATTGACGGAAAAAATGTTGATGTAGTTTTTTCTGATATGGCACCCAATATGAGTGGTAATACATCAGTGGACCAAGCGGGTAGTATGTATTTAGTCGAATTAGCATTAGATATGTGCCACCAAGTTTTAAAGAAAAATGGTGCGTTTTGTGTCAAAGTCTTCCAAGGTGAAGGATTTGATCAATACTTACAAGAAGTACGTAATAGCTTTAAAGCAGTGAAAATTAGAAAGCCCGATGCGTCACGTGCCCGCTCTCGGGAAGTATATATAGTGGCGACAGGTTACAAACTGTAGTACAGTTGTGCTGCGTTAAGTTGAATTTAAATTAATTGGATACAAGAGGTTAACTCCTTGAGCGATATGGCGAAAAATCTAATACTCTGGCTGGTCATTGCAGTAGTGCTAATGTCAGTGTTCCAGAGCTTTAATGGTGGTGATCAGGCAGATCGCCAAACAAGTTACACTCAATTTGTTAGCGACGCTCGCAGTGGCGCTATCCAAGAAGTCTCAATTGAAAGCACCACAGGTACGATTACTGGTACTAAAACAAATGGTGAGCGCTTTCAAACCATCATGCCTATGTATGATAAAGACATCTTGAATGATCTTTTAAAAAGCAACGTTAATGTAAAAGGCGTTAAGCCAGAAGAGCAGTCATTCCTCGCCAGCATTTTAATCTCTTGGTTCCCGATGTTACTGCTTATTGGTGTGTGGATTTTCTTCATGCGTCAAATGCAAGGCGGTGGCGGTAAAGGCGCGATGTCTTTCGGTAAGAGTAAAGCGCGCCTGATGAGTGAAGACCAAGTTAAAACAACGTTTGCTGATGTTGCTGGTTGTGACGAAGCGAAAGAAGATGTAACTGAACTTGTAGACTTCTTACGTGACCCATCAAAATTCCAAAAGCTAGGTGGTAGCATCCCGAAAGGTGTGTTGATGGTTGGTCCTCCTGGTACAGGTAAAACGTTACTAGCTAAAGCAGTAGCTGGTGAAGCTAAAGTGCCGTTTTTCACAATTTCAGGTTCTGATTTCGTAGAAATGTTTGTTGGTGTTGGTGCATCACGTGTACGTGACATGTTCGAGCAAGCTAAAAAAGCAGCACCTTGTATCATCTTTATTGATGAAATCGATGCAGTAGGCCGTAAACGTGGCGCTGGCATGGGTGGTGGTCACGATGAGCGTGAGCAAACGCTAAACCAGATGCTTGTAGAAATGGACGGCTTTGAAGGTAATGAAGGTATTATCGTTATCGCTGCAACGAACCGCCCTGATGTATTAGACCCTGCGTTATTACGTCCTGGCCGTTTTGACCGTCAAGTTGTTGTTGGTCTTCCTGATATTCGAGGCCGTGAACAAATCCTTAAAGTTCACATGCGTAAAGTGCCATTAGGTGACAACGTTGAAGCTGCGGTAATTGCACGTGGTACACCTGGTTTCTCTGGTGCTGACCTTGCAAACTTAGTTAACGAAGCCGCTTTATATGCAGCTCGTGGTAACAAACGCGTTGTAAGCATGGCAGAATTTGACGCTGCAAAAGATAAAATCATGATGGGTGCAGAGCGCAAGACCATGGTGATGAGTGAGCAGGAAAAAGAAATGACTGCTTACCATGAAGCGGGTCACGCGATTGTTGGTCGCATGGTGCCTGAACATGATCCAGTGTATAAAGTGTCTATCATTCCTCGTGGTCGTGCTTTAGGTGTCACTATGTACCTGCCTGAGCAAGATCGTGTAAGCCATTCAAAAGAGCTATTAGAGTCAATGATCTCGAGTCTTTACGGTGGTCGTATCGCTGAAGCACTTATCTACGGTGAAGATAAAGTGACAACTGGTGCAAGTAACGATATTGAACGTGCAACAGATATTGCTCGTAAAATGGTTACCCAATGGGGTCTAAGTGAAAAACTTGGTCCGTTACTTTACGCTGAAGATCAAAACGAAATGTACATGGGTGGCGGCGGTAGCCGTGCTATGAGCATGTCTGATGAAACAGCAAAAGTTATCGACAGCGAAGTTCGTTTATTCTCAGACCGTAACTATCAACGTGCAGAGCAAATCCTTAAAGATAACATTGATATCTTACATGCGATGAAAGATGCACTCATGAAGTATGAGACGATCGATGCGGGTCAAATTGATGACTTAATGGCACGTCAGCCTGTACGTGAGCCACGTGATGTTCATGACCGCCGTTCAGACGATAAAAAGCCGAGTGCGAAAGCTGAGCCTGTAGTTAATGAAACTAAATCTGATGATTCAGTAAAAAAGGATGAAACAAGCCTTGATGACAAAGCTGAATAATCGCTAGAATATAAAAAGCAAAAGCCCCGGATGCCGGGGCTTTTTTGTAGCATAAAATTGGCTCACTATTCCAGTGGAGTCCAGTGAAGCAAATGCATGGAAGTTTAAGTAAAAATGACCGCTCTTAAATTACCGCGAGGTCGCATTTTACGCCTCGATTCCCCTGTTGTTATGGGGATTTTAAATGTCACTCCTGATTCATTCTCTGATGGTGGTAGTTATTGCCAACTCGACAGCGCTGTCAAACAAGCTAAAACGTTATTAAATCAAGGCGCAAAAATAATTGATATAGGTGGTGAGTCAACCCGCCCTGGGGCACCTGATGTATCTCTTGAGGATGAGCTTGATCGCGTTATTCCTTTAGTTAAAGCGCTAAGAGCATCCAGCGATTGTATTATCTCCATTGATACCAGCAAAAGCGAAGTAATGCGCCAAGCAATAATTGCAGGGGCTGATATCATTAATGATGTCAGAGCTTTGCAAGAGCCAGGGGCAATAGAGGTATTAGCACAATACCCAGAGGTGGCAATTTGTTTAATGCATATGCAAGGTCAGCCTCGTACGATGCAAAGTAACCCACATTATGATGATTTATTTGCTGATATTAACGAATTCTTTGCAGAGCGTTTAACCGCGTGTGAGCAAGCGGGCATTCAGTCTGAACGTATTATTTTAGATCCAGGTTTTGGCTTTGGTAAAACACTGGCTCATAATTACCAAATCTTAAATAAGTTTGATGTATTTAACCAATTCAAATTACCGGTTCTTGCGGGATTATCTCGTAAATCAATGATCGGTAACTTATTAAATAGAGATACCAATGAACGCTTAGCGGGAAGCCTTGCAGGCGCGCTGATAGCAGCACAAAACGGTGCAAAAATCATTCGCGTTCATGACGTACAAGAAACAGTTGATGTGCTTAGCGTTTGGCAAGCATGTACTAAAGGAATTACAAATGAGTAAAACAAGAAAATATTTTGGCACGGACGGTGTACGTGGCATGGTGGGTGAATTCCCAATCACTCCAGAGTTTGCGCTTAAGCTTGGTTGGGCTGCAGGTCGCGTTTTATCAAAAATTGGTACCAAAAAAGTCATTATTGGTAAAGACACACGTATTTCTGGCTATATGCTTGAAACATCACTTGAAGCTGGCTTAATCGCCGCTGGTATCGATGTTGTTTTGTTAGGCCCAATGCCAACGCCGGCGGTTGCTTATTTAACGCAAACGTTCCGTGCTGAAGCGGGTATTGTAATTAGTGCATCTCATAACCCTTACCATGATAACGGAATTAAATTCTTTTCAAGCAGAGGCTTAAAATTACCAGATGATGTTGAGCTTGAAATTGAAGCTATGATGGATGAGCCAATGACCTGCGTTGCCTCTGACAAGCTTGGTAAAGCGCGTCGTTTAGAAACAGCGGATGGTCGCTACATTGAGTTTTGCAAAAGCCAATTCCCACAAGGCTTATCGCTTGAAGGTTTAAAAATTGTTCTCGATTGCGCAAATGGTGCTACATACCACATTGCACCGTCAGTAATGCGTGAGTTAGGCGCTGAAGTAATCTGTCATGCTTGTGAGCCAAATGGGGTAAATATCAACCTAGAGTGTGGTGCAACCCATGTTGAAACGCTTAAACGCAAAGTATTAGAACACAATGCTGATGTTGGTATTGCCTACGATGGTGATGGTGACCGAGTAATGATGGTTGACCACAATGGTCGTGTATTTGATGGTGATGACATTGTTTATATCATTGCTTGTCAAGCTGCAAATGACGATATTTTAGGTGGGGGTGTTGTTGGCACTGTTATGTCTAACATGGGCCTTGAAAATGCATTAAAAGCGCGCGGTATTGGCTTTGCTCGTAGTAAAGTAGGCGACCGCTACGTGATGGAGCTGCTTCAAGAGAATGGCTGGAAAATCGGTGGTGAGAGCTCAGGCCATGTATTAAATCTTGATTTAATCAGTACGGGTGACGGCATTATCTCAAGCTTGCAAGTGTTAGCGGCAATGGTTGCACAGAATAAAACGTTGCAAGACTTAGGGGCAGGTTTTACAAAGTACCCAATGAAAATGATCAATGTTCGTTACCCACAAGGTACCGATCCAACGCAAGATCAAGCTGTAGTTGAGATGGTAGCGCATGTTGAAGAGCAATTAGGTGATACAGGCCGAGTATTACTTCGAAAATCAGGTACAGAGCCTGTTGTTCGAGTAATGGTTGAAGCTGAGCAAGAAAAAGTTGTACTTGATAGTGCTCGCAAAATAGCTGAAGTTGTCGAAACTGTGAGCAAACAAACCGAGGCATAACAATAACCTCTTGTAACTTCGGGCAAGTCGAGTTAGTATCTTGCCCGCTTTCAAATGTGGAGTGGAATAATGGCAACACGTAAGCCGATGGTCGCAGGTAATTGGAAAATGAACGGCTCTTTAGAGCTTGTTGAACAGTTATCAACTGCTATTAAAAATGTTCAAACGGATGAACTGGATATAGTGGTGTTTCCACCATTCCCATTGTTGAGTTCTTTGCAGCAACAAAATGTCACGTTTGGTTCGCAAACAGTCTCTGAAAATCAAGCAGGTGCATTTACGGGTGAAGTAGATGCTCAGCTAGTCAAAGACCTAGGCGCAGCTTATACGTTAGTTGGCCATTCTGAACGTCGTAGCATTTACGGTGAGTCAGATGACGTTGTTGCAGATAAGTTTGCGCGAGCGCAGCAAGTTGGCTTAACTCCTATCCTATGTGTGGGTGAAAGCGAGCAGCAACGTGAAGCAAACGAAACTGAATTAGTGGTTGCAGCTCAAATTGATGCTGTAATTAGCAAATTAGGTGTAGCAGCACTGAAGAATTCTGTGGTAGCATACGAGCCCGTTTGGGCCATTGGCACAGGTAAGACTGCCTCTCCTGAGCAAGCGCAAGCCGTGCACAAATTTATCCGTGAGAAGATTGCTTCTTCGGATAGCGATGTAGCACAGCAGTTAACCATCTTATATGGTGGTAGCGTAAATGAAAAAAATAGCGAATTATTATTTGCACAACCAGATATAGACGGCGGCCTTATTGGAGGTGCGAGTCTTAAAGCAGATTCATTTACTGCTATCTGTGAAAGTGCAAAAGGGACCGTATAAGATGTACGAAATTTTATTAGTAGTTTATTTAATTGTTGCTTTAGCATTAGTTGGTATGGTTTTAATCCAACAAGGTAAAGGCGCAGATATGGGTTCATCATTTGGTGCTGGCGCTTCTGGTACCGTGTTTGGCTCATCAGGTGCTGGTAACTTCATGACTAAAACAACAACAATCTTAGCAACGATCTTCTTCGTACTAAGTATTGTTCTAGGTAACCTTACTGCAGGTCAAATCAAAAAGACTGATGAGTGGGAAAACCTAGAAGCTGCGCCAGCTGTTGAAACTGTAACGCCAGCACAATCTGATGTGCCTGCGACAGAAGATAAAACGTCTGACGTACCTAACTAATTAGCTTTGCTAATTAGCGTTAAGCAGTTTTCATTCCTCAAGTAAACTTAAAGCTTAACAACATACAGAATTGTATGCGGATGTGGTGGAATTGGTAGACACGCCATCTTGAGGGGGTGGTGGCTTCGGCCGTGGGGGTTCAAGTCCCCCCATCCGCACCAAAATTAAAAAGCTGTAACTCACTGAGTTACAGCTTTTTTCGTTTTAGTGCTTCATAAAACAAAATGCGCACCTTTATAGTGCTTTTATTCTAATGTCATTCCCGTGCACGAAATTAACTAATTGATTATTAATAGAAATAAAAATTGGAGTCTTCCTTGCTTAACTAGAGTTGATATCATTACTTTGAGGAAGCAAGATGGCCAGAATGAGTTATTTAAGTGCTATAGAACGATATGAAGAGCAACAACAGCTTATTCATGAACTGCTTCTTTCTATACTTGCCAGTGTTCAGGCATCGTTGACTAACAAGCAAGCCTATCAACAGCTCGTCAATCAATATCCATTTCTAGAATTGCAATATTGCTTGAATGAACAAGGCATTCAGCAAGGTGATAATGTCTGCTTTAAGCGTCAATACAGCAAGAAACTGGGTCATATTGGAGCAGGGCAGGACTTAAGTGCTCGGCCTTATTTTTTACTCGCTTCTGCTACGCCGGAGCCGCACTTTACATCGCCGTATATTTCCACGGCGACAAAGCACTTGTGTATTTCTGTTATTAAAACAATTCCTGCAGGTAATAATTTGCAGCAGTTCTTAGTCATCGATGTGTGTTTAACAGAACTGATTGAATTTATTATGGGAGACACCAAACGAGCCAGAATGACACCTTACTTTAAGGTAGGTTATGGCTTGATTGTCACTTGTTTGTTTTGCTTGGTGTTCTATCTGTTATATAAAGTGTTTGCTGGAATGGTGGACTTAGTGATTAGCGAAGACACCCAGTCAGACCCGCTTAAACCATTTACTATTATTATCTTTGTTACTTTAGCGTTGGCTATTTTTGATTTAGGTAAAACAATTCTAGAAGAAGAAATCCTCATGCATAAGGATATTTTTCGCCACAGCTCAACAAGACGTACGATCACACGCTTTATCTCAACAATTTTGATTGCAGTATCGATAGAAGCCTTACTAACCATGTTTAAAGCAGCACTCGGGCAAACTGAGAATGTTATACCTGCTGTATTGATGATGTTTGCTGTGGTAGGTCTGTTGATTGCACTGGCAATTTACGTTTACCTAGGCGCCAAGGCTGAAGATGTACTGACCCAAGTGCAACGCTTAAAAGTAAAACACTAATGAATAGGGCGCTTTGTTTAAAACGCAGCGCCCTGAAATTGATTAAAGTGTACCGCCAATGCCAATACTTGGGTTAACGTACACAGGACCTACTTTAAATGGCGCATTAATATCTAGGCTTGCATAGGGGGTGCAGGCATTTAAAGTTAATATTGCAGCTGCAAGAGCAGCTAGGCGAACTATTTTTTTATTCATTACATTTGCTCCTGAATAACAATACCAGCACCGGCTGGATCACGAATAATTGCGACACTGCCACTTCGTACTTTGTCACTTGGTGCCATCAATACGATGCCGCCTGCCGAGGTTACTTTTAATGGGGTTGCATCAATATCGGCTACTTTAATGTAATTCACCCATGTATTACCAATCTCGGCATCTGGTTTTTTTACAAAGCCAATCGCAGGTTTGCCATTTAAGGCTAAGTAACTGTAATTGGCATTATTAAGCGGTTTACTTTGTGCTGAATAATTACCAAGTGATTGGTAAAAGGCTTTACTTTGCTCTGGGTTATCACTCCATACTTCTTGCCAAATCCAGCTGTTATCAGTTTGCTGAGTTTCAGGGTCACCACTAACTGTATTGATCAGTGAAAAAACAGCCCCTTGGGGGTCTTCTAATACAGCAATAGTGCCACGGCCTTTAATTTCGGTACTGCTTACTAAGACTTTACCTCCGGCTTTGATAGTTTTTTCACTAACGCCAGCGATGTCTTTACTACTGATAAGGCTCAGCCAATGGCTGGCATTTTGTTTATTATCAAGCTCTGCCATACCAGCAATTAATTTTCCATCTAATGATGCCAGCGTGTAGCTGTCGTTAACGGCTTGAAATTGCCATCCAAACACGCTGGCATAAAATGCTTGAGATTGTGCCAAATTAGGTGTGATCAAATCATGCCACACTACGTGACCTGAGTTCTTTGTTCCTGAATCACTGATTGCGGGTAGTTCGCTTGAAGAAAGCTGGCAACCGGTCAATGAGACCGCAGCGACTGCCATTAAAATTGCAGCACGTAAGGGGGTGAGTAATTTCAAAATTTGCTCCTTGCAAAATGGGATCAAATAAAAGCATAGACTATTACTTGTTTGAAATTCAATCAAATTGAAGTGTTACGATAGAATAATCTAACTACTACTAAATGCGTGGGAATAGGATAAATTTATACTGCTGTTATGTTACTCTTTGAATTTGCGCAATAATTTTAATTGCAATAGTCATTTAATTGAAGAGATTATTCAAATTGTCATACATTTAATTGTTTAAATTAATATAATCAGCATTAAATTAAAAAAATTATACATATTTTCACAAAACTGACATATAATACCCCTCCAGAGGAAAGATGCTTACACCTAAGCGTCTTTTTTTATGCCTGAAATTTACGGGTAAAAATACACACACGGTATCCTTTGGAGTTTTAATTGAAATTACGTCACCTCTCACAGTTAACTGTAGCTATTGTTGCTGCATTATCTACTTCAGCCTTTGCTGAGCAAGAAAAAACCACTGCTAAACAAGATGCTTTCGAAAAAATCGAAGTAACAGCGCGTAAGCGTACAGAAAGCATTTTTGAGTCGCCAACAGCAGTGACATCAATCGGTGAAAACCTGATTGATAAAGCGAACATGAGTAACCTAGAAGACATTGGCAAATACGTACCTAACCTAAACATCACTCGTTACGGTGTAGGTAATGCGGCACATGCATCTGTATTCATTCGTGGTATTGGTTTACAAGACCATGTGATCACAACTGATCCGGGTGTAGGTGTTTACTTAGATGGCGTTTACCTTGGTCGCCAAATGGGCTCTAACTTATCATTACCAAATGTTGAGCGTGTAGAGGTATTACGTGGTCCACAAGGTACTTTGTACGGTCGCAACACATTAGGTGGTGCAGTAAATATTATTACTAAGCAACCGGGTGATGAAGGCATTGTGACTACAAATGCAAAAGTAGGTAGCCGTGGTCGTTTAGCCGGTGACGTTTACTTTAATAACAGCCTTACAGACACTGTAAGCATGTCGGCAAGCGTGTCTTATAAACAACGCGATGGTGTAGGTGAAGCGATTAACCTTGCTAACCCAGAGAAAGAAATTGGTGAAGAGCAAGAGTTAAGTGGTCGTATGGCGCTTAAATGGCAAGCAAACAGCGACTTATCTTTTGTGTTCTCAATTGATGGTGTTGATAACGAATCAGGCCAATCACCATACACAATTGAGCTAACGGCGCCACTTGACCCGAATGACCCATTCAATGGTGATTTCCCATTACTTACAGAAGACATGTTACCGAGCGATCCTGATGATTTAGCAACGACGGTAGCGGGTATTGAGTCGACGGCTTACTCAGGCTGGGGTACTTCATTAACAGCTGATTGGGATATCAATAACACCTATACAGCTAAGTTTATCACAAGCTACCGTAGCTCAGAATACGAAGGGGGTCTTGATGATGACGCTGTTGCCCTTAACTTATCAGAGTTCCCTGAAGAAGGCGGTGCAGATCAATATTCATTCGAAATCCAGTTAAATGGTAGCTTCGATAATATGGACTTTGTGTCTGGCTTATACTTCTTTAATGAAGATGGCTTCACAAGTTCTGGTCCGTTTGTATTTAGCCCATTCAACACACCAGATGGCCTTTTGAACGACGGTACTACTGCGTCTTTTGGTGATTATGGTTACTTTGATATCAACCAAGAGACTAACTCATACGCAGCTTATATCAATGCAAGCTATGACCTAAGCGACGATTTAACAGTGGGCGGTGGTCTGCGTTATTCGAAAGATAAAAAAGAAGCCGATGCCTTATTCCCAACGTTTGCAACACGCAAATACGTAAGTGCTGATTTTGATGCAGTAACATGGGATTTAAATGCGTCTTACCAGCTTAGCAATAACATGAACGTGTATGGCCAAATCCAAAAAGGTTATCAAACAGGAGGTTTCCCACCGCGTCCATTTGGTGGTCCTGATCAATTTGTTTCTTTCGATGAAACAAAAGCAATTAACTACGAGCTAGGCCTTAAAGGTCAAGTACATGAAGACGTATCTATGATGCTTGCGGTGTTTGTTACTGACTACACAGACCTAGCATTACCATTCTCAGATCCAACTGCAGGTGGCGGTTTCGTTACTATCGTAGAAAATGCGGGTGAGTCTAAAGCACAAGGTATCGAGCTTGAAACAACAATTGCATTTACAGATGACTTTACGCTTCGTAGCGCAATTGGTTACCTAGATTCAGAAATCACAGAAGTAGATGACGGTGTATTAGGTATTGGTAAAGGCGACTCACCAGCACTAACACCACGTTGGACTGTGATGGTCGCACCTTCTTATTTCATCGATTTAAGTAACGGTGGCACAGTGGCAGTAAACGCTAACTACTCATACCGTAGCGATATGCAAGGTCAATCAGTTTACAACCAAAGTGAACACATTGATTCTCGTGAATTAGTTGGCTTTAACATCTCTTACTTAAACCCGAACGGTGACTTTGAAGTGACTTTTTACGGTGAGAACGTGTTAAACGAAGTATACGATGTGGGTCGTTTACAACAATCTGGTTTTGTTGGCGTAATGCGCAGCAACGACCGCAGTGAATTTGGCTTAAAATTCAAAAAAGAATTTGAGCTTTAATTACTAACAAAAAAGGGCAAGTAAATACTTGCCCTTTCTTTTTAATTATTTTTCTCTTGCTCGCGTTTTTCGCGCGCTTCTCTTAATTCTTCAGCCAGTTCTTTTGCTTTTTGTTTGGTTTTTTCAGAAAGCTCACCAGCCGCTTCTTTACTCTCAATCCATGCATCTAAGGCAATTTCTTTACCGTCATCATACATGCTTAAGCCCATCTTTTTACTTTCTTCGAGTAACTCTTGCAGTGAGTCGTCGTTAAACTCATTGGTGGCGTCTTTTACGTCGCTCCAAGCATCATTTAGCGCTTGCTTTACTTCCTCTTTTGCTTCGCTGGCATCTTTCTTGGCTTGCTCTGCATCTTCACAACCTGTTAAGGCAATACAGCCTAATAAAACTAAGCTTGCTAATTTGTTCATATTTTTCTCTAATGGTTAATTAACTATTAAGCAGTATAAGCAATAAAAAATGAATATAGCTAGAACAGCACGATTAAGTTTTCGGTTAATGGATGAAAATGATGCCGAGCTACTTTATGAGCTCGATAACGACCCTGAGGTAATGAAACATCTCACTCGCGGCAAAGTATCCAGTATGCAGAGCATTAAAGAGGTGTTTATTCCGCGCTTGAATGCGTATCGAAATGAGCAAAAAGGCTGGGGGCTTTGGCAAGTAAACATCATAGAGAGCAATACCTTTATCGGTTGGGTATTAGTCAGGCCCATGGGCTTTTTTGAACAACCTGATTTTAGTGATTTAGAAATTGGCTGGCGCTTTAAAAGAATGAGCTGGGGCAAAGGCTATGCGTCTGAGGCAGCACTTGCCATTGCTAAAGCCGTAAGCGAGCCAGAAGAAGTAAAGTCGCTCAGTGCCACAGCACTTAAAGATAACCTAGGCTCAATAAAGGTGATGGAAAAGCTGGGCCTTAAGTTTGTAAAAAACTATACCCATCAAGATGAGCAAGGTGAATTACCTGCAGTACTTTATTCATGTCCTAAAGAGCAGCTTAGCTAAGTTAATCGTAACTAATTGACCTTATGGGTTTCACATGTCTAAATGGTTAAAATAACATCAAGAAAAAGGAAGTACCATGGCAAGTTTAGTCAAATACGCGGCACATCTATTTATCGTTACCGCGATATTCTTTCACCCATCAAGCTTTGCAAAGCAAGCGGCCGTCGCTATGCCAGATAGTTACAGCAGTGATACGGCGCGCGCTATTTTAGAGCAAGGCGGCAACGCCGTTGATGCGGCAATTGCGGCACAGTTTGTATTAGCGGTTACTTTACCTGAAGCCGGTAACATTGGTGGTGGCGGGTTTATGCTGATCCAAAAAGATGGCAAAGGTGATTTTATTGATTACCGCGAAACAGCCCCTGCTGCAGCTCATCGCGATATGTACCTTGATGATAAAGGCGATGTTATTGATAACATGTCTGTGTATGGTATTCACGCAAGTGGTGTTCCGGGCAGTGTTGCTGGTATGTGGCTTGCCCATCAAAAGTACGGCAGCTTAGAGTGGAAGACTCTGCTAGAACCTGCAGTTAAATTAGCTGAACAGGGCTTTATTGTGCACCCTAAGTTAGCTGCGAGTATCGAGCGTTACATTGCGCGAATGGCCAAAAAGTCGGTGAACATTAACTTTGCTGATTACTTTGCCGATGCCAAAGCAAATAAGGTATTTAAGCAGCCGGAACTTGCCGCCACACTGAAACGAATTCGTGATCAAGGTAAAGCTGGTTTCTACGAAGGTGAGACAGCAAAGATCATAGCGTCATTTATGAAGCAGCACGGCGGCATTATTACTGAGCAAGACTTAAAAGCTTATCAAGCTAAATCGCGTACACCGATTAAAGGTAATTGGCGCGGTTACGAAGTGCTCACATCGCCACCGCCAAGTTCAGGCGGTATTGCTATTTTACAATGGCTAAAAATGTACGACTTGGCAAAGCCAAAAGGAACGCTTGAGCACAACTCGACCACCTATGTTCATATTTTGGCTGAAGTAGGTAAACGCGTATTTGCCGACAGAGCTGAATATTTAGGTGACCCAGATTTTTATGAGGTGCCAAAAACAGCTCTACTTGCAGATGATTATCTTAGTAATCGTGCAAGTACAATTCGCCCAGATGCCATTTCGACAACTGAGAACATCAAACCGGGATTACACGAAAGTGAGCAAACAACGCATTTTTCTATTCTAGATAAGTGGGGCAATGCCGTTGCGAATACCACGACCATCAACTTAAGCTTTGGCAGTGGCGTGGTTGTATCAGGCGCAGGGTTCATTTTGAATGATGAAATGGATGACTTTAGTGCCAAGCCAGGTGTGATGAATGTATTTGGGGCAATTGGTGGCAAAGCTAACGAAATCCAACCTCATAAACGCATGTTGAGCTCAATGACACCGACCATTCTACTTCAGGATAATAAAGTTAAAATGGTAACTGGCTCTCCGGGTGGTACCACGATTATTAGCTCTGTGTATGAGTCTATTTTAAATGCGGTTGAATTTGATATGACTGCAGAGCAAGTGGTAGACAGCCCACGCTTCCATCACCAGTTATGGCCTAAAAATGTGATTAGATACCACACAGGTCTTGAACCAAAGGTTGTTAAAGCGCTTGAGAAGATGGGTTATACACTTGATGAACGCCATTTTGGTGATATGCATGTGATCATCAATAAAGACGGTAAATTAGATGCAGCTTCTGAAGCATCTGGCCGAGGTAAGGCGATGGTGTTTTAATTATACCAATCCGCAATAATACTTAATCATTTTGAGGGATTAAACCTGTCGCTACCTGCGTTAAAAATTTCTCATTTAGAACAACTAAATAACGAAATTTTTGCCTTGTTATCAACAAGGTTTTCTTGCCTCAAAATAGACTATTTAATTAAGCGAATTGGCATTACACCTTAAACACAGGTACAAAAAAAGCACCCTCGGGTGCTTTTTTTGATGGGCTTTTAACCAATCGCTGGAATAAGCCCTGCCATTTGTAAACCTTGAGCACTAATAATAAGCACACCAAACAGGGCGGCCAGTGCTAAACCAATGTTACCGCCTTTAACTTGGTAACCCGCATCAGGTTTGCTGCTTCGTTGCTTATAGACCATAGCAACCGGTAAAAACACCGCTAAAATAACCAGCGCAATGGCGGCGTAGCCAAGTGCCATAATAAACCCTTGTGGATAGAATAGCGCAAAGCCTAGCGGTGGAATAAAGGTGATCAAGGCTGTTTTGATACGATCTTTACTACCATCACCTTTTTTAAATGCATCAGCAAAAAAGTCGAACAAGCCTAAACTCACCCCTAAGAAAGACGTGGCTAATGCTAAATCAGCAAAAATGTTCACAGCAGTGGCAACGTGTGGGCTGTGAGCAATGCTAGCAACACTGCTTACAAAACCGGGTAACCCTTGGCTTTGTAGTAAATCACTTTGACTCATCATACCTTGGCTAAGTAATTGCCAAAAAATGTAAATTACTAAAGGCAATGCTGCACCTGCCACCATTACTTTACGAAGTGTTTTGATATCTAAACCCACGTATTTCACAATCGATGGAATAGAGCCATGAAAACCAAACGAGGTAAACACCACTGGGATTGCAGATAAAATCAGACCTTGTTCAATTGGCATTTCAAGTAAGTGTTGGCCATGAACATAAGGTGTCAGCATATAAAATAAGCTGGCTAGTACGCATACTTTAATAGTGAACAGTACGCGGTTAAGCTTATCGACTTTGCTGGTACCGAGTGTCACCACAGTACCAATCACAACAGCCAGAATAACTGAGCCAACTTGCGGCGCTAAAGAAAGCGATAAACCATTGTTGAGCTTTTCTTGTAATTGCGCACCACCACCTGCGATATACGCAGCGCATAATGCGTAAAACAAAAACATCACTGAAAAGTTAGCGACCCATTGCCCACGTTTACCTAACCATGACTTAGCTAACGTATTGAGGGTTGCATCTCTGTCGGCATATTGATGTAGCTCTAGCATCAGTAATGCTGTGTAGGTCATTAAAACCCATGTAAGTAAGATAAGTGATAACGCTGTTGTGAAACCAAGCCCTGCGGAGGCGATAGGCAATGCCAGCATCCCTGCACCTATGGTGGTGCCAGCAACAATTAACATGCTACCTATTGTTTTATTTTTAAGCACTTTTTGCCCCTTAAACTTCGTGAGAGGCAAGCAAGATATAACTTGTTTAACAAAACTTAAATAGTTTTGTTATAAATCAAAGAAATTAAATGTAACCTATGATTTACATGTGCAAACAGGCTGTTGAAATCAGCAAAAAACTTTTTGCCAAATAGCATGAGTATTCGTATTGACAAAATCACCATTTAGGCAGATTCTTTAGCTTCTTCAACTTACTTTATTAAATACCATGATGCAGCTAAACCAACGACCAACAAACAATTGTATGCGCCTGACCTCATCAGTCGTATGGTCTGTTATTTGCTGCGGTTAATTAAGTAAGTTTTACTAACCGCGTTCTAAGCGGTTGGTTATTTCCCTTTTAAATTTTCTTCCGCTTTTTCGCCTTTTTAAAGGAATAAGCTAGTGCCTGTTAAAGCCTCATATTTTTTAATGGTGGTGATTTGGTCAACAACACCACTGGGTATTGTTTGGAGTAGTGAAACGGTAGCACCAACCCTGGCTGTGTTTTTACGCATGCTGGTGGGGCTGGTGTTGGCTTCGTTTGTCGTTGCTGTTGCCAATATCCGAGTGCCCTGGCATCGCCGTGCTTTATTCCTTTATGGCTATTCAAGCATAGGTATTTTTGGCGGTATGTTATTAAGTTACATGGCCGCTAAAACAGTGCCATCTGGGTTAATATCATTAATGTTTGGCCTTGCACCAATTTTATCGGGCTTACTTGCGCAAAAGATTTTGAGCGAACCTAAGTTCAGCACCATTAAGCTTGGCGCACTTGGCTGTGCCTTAATTGGTTTATTTTTAGTAAGCCAACGCCATATTCAAGGGGGAGTAGAGCAGCTTAGTGGCCTGTTATATGTATTTATGGCAGTGTGCTTTTTTAGTTTGAGCGGTGTGATGATCAAACGGGTAAGAATTGCTATTCATCCAATGGCTACCACATTTGGCGCGTTGGTTTTTGTAACCCCGCTGTTTTTTATTACTTGGTTGCTGGTAGATGGCCAACTTAATAGCCAGATGTGGAGTGCAAAATCACTGTACTCAATTGTTTACTTAGGCGTGTTTGGCTCACTAATTGGTGCGCTGGCGTATTTTCATGTATTGCAGAAGTTGAACGCAAGCACGGTCGCATTAACAACCTTGATCACACCAAGTTTTGCAATTGCGATTGGTGGTTTGCTTAATGATGAGCCCATTGACCAAGCTCTGATTGTTGGCGCGACCATCATTATGATTAGCCTCGCATTTTTTCAGTTTGGCGATAAGTGGCTAAAGCGCTTTAAACGTGTGAAGTCGGTAGAAATGAGTTAAAGCTAGTAGCCGCTTCGGCGGCTACATTTTTGCAATTTGAATGACTAAACGACGGTTTTTGTTTCGGTCTAAAATGTTGTCGTTGCTAGCAACATGGCGCTTTTCACCGTAACCATCGGTATCTACTTTGCTTTCATCGACCCCTAAGCTAACAATGTAATCCTTAATCGCTTTAGCGCGTTTTTTTGATAATTCGAGGTTGTTCCAGCGACCACCGTAGCTGTCGGTGTAAGAAGATATTGAAATAGATTCGATGTTGGTGTCGTACTTTAAGTATTCGCCAATTTTATCTAAGCGTTTTTGTGATGATTTAGTCAGTTTGCTGGTATTAGGCTCATAGTTCATCACTGTGAACGAAATATCTTCAAAGCTGTATGGCAGCATTGCATCTCGGCACTGTAAAAACGCCCAATAGGCTTGCTTAAAGTTGACACTCGATAAACCAACGGCAATTTTATCGGCACTGTTTTGCCAGTCTTGGTAATAAAATGTCGGTTGGTAACCTTTTTCTAGTTCGGTGAGCATTTCCCAAGCAGTTTTGTTACCAAGCTCGCCGTCAAACTTACGTAATAGCTTCATGTTTGCTAAGTCGCGAGCAGGCATACCTGCACGCCAACTAGGTGGTACGGCTTTTAGACCAGCAATACTGTAGCTGTCTGGGCGTACGACCATATCAAGGTTAAAGTTTACGTCTTTATTTTTACTGGCAGTGGTGCTGAAAATTGCTTCACCATAGTAAGGAACTTCATGATTTAATTGGCATTCTAAACGAGATGTTTTAACCATTTGCCAGTTCGACATATCAGCATTAGCGGTATACTCACGCATGGCTGCATGCGCATTTATACTTGCAACTGAGGTTAATAGGCCTAGGCTTAAAGGAAGTAATGAAAGCTTCATCACGGTAATTCTCCAACAAATCATCAATGCCAAATAATTGGCAATTTTTGTGTTTAATTGCTTCAGCATACTAAACACAGGGCTAGCTGATTAATATAAAGCAAGTAATGTGCCTAAAAACTCAGTAAGAATCTGCGATTTCACACTATTTACTCTAGCAGAGTAGCCGTGGTTTTTGACATAATAGCCAGCTTACACTGGCAAACCAAGAAGACTATGGAAAATACTGAACAAACTCTTTTCGCAAAACGCTTTCGTGGCTTTTTTCCTGTTGTGATTGATGTTGAAACCGCAGGTTTTAATAAAGAGACCGATGCGTTATTAGAAATTGCTGCATCTGTACTGAAAATGGATGACGACGGCGTGTTAAGTATTGATCATACTGTGCATTTTCATGTTGAGCCATTTGAAGGCGCGAATATTGAACAAGCGGCCATTGAGTTTAATGGTATTGATCCTTTTTCTGCGCTGCGTGGTGCGGTGCCTGAAGAAGAAGCGATTAAAGAAATTTGTAAAGTCGTGCGCAAGGCACAAAAAGCAGCGGGTTGTCAGCGTTCAGTGGTAGTAGCACACAATGCAGCGTTTGATCACGGCTTTTTAAATGCCGCCATTGAGCGTTGTAAAATTAAGCGCACGCCATTTCATCCATTTGTTAGCTT
Organism: Pseudoalteromonas sp. PA2MD11; assembly: GCF_017808125.1. Taxonomy (NCBI): domain Bacteria; kingdom Pseudomonadati; phylum Pseudomonadota; class Gammaproteobacteria; order Alteromonadales; family Pseudoalteromonadaceae; genus Pseudoalteromonas; species Pseudoalteromonas sp. PA2MD11. The sequence goes on along the minus strand of NZ_JADKNF010000001.1, from coordinate 325,984 downwards.
TGATACCACATCATTGGCAGGCCTTGCACTAGGGCAAACAGTATTAGCTAAAGCGTGTAGGGCGGCAGGGATTGAGTTTGATAATAAACAAGCTCACTCAGCATTATATGATACTGAGCGCACAGCAGAACTGTTTTGTTTAATCGTTAATCGCTGGCAACAACTCGGCGGTTGGCCATTGCCTGAAACTGAAGCGACAGAAGAGGAGCAAGACTCAGCCGTTAAAACGACTGAGTAATTTTGCCTTCAAAAAATCGTACCATGTTAGGAGGGTAAATACGTGAAAACTGTTTACTCTCTTGCGCTATCTTAAGCTCCACCCCAGGATGCATTAATTCATTCACTTTTAAGCGGCTTGTTGCTAATAAGCGCGCAATCTTAATTTTCACTAAGTGTTTCTTTTTCTTCGTGCTGGCTGTTTTAATTTTAATTTGCTGTTCGCTGGCAGTGATCTTTTTAATATAATGCGCACGTTGAGCTGGGTCGGGTATTTTATTGGCCTTTTTGCGTGCTTGCTGTAAAGCTGCTGCTTTCGTCATTAATAGTTTTTCAAAGTCATTAATTTGCTGCTGCTTTTGGCGTAAATCATGCCAGTACTGAGCAATGAAAACCCGTGTTTTAGTGCCTGACGGCGCACCAAGCTCACCGGTTTCGATTCGCATCGCATCTAAAATATTGCCACCAATAATTTTGCCTCGCGGATTATTGGCTTTGCCAACGCGAATAAGGCGACGAGCGCTTAAATCACAATGCAAAGCCTGGCGTTCAATGAATAAATCTTGGTCTGTTTTTATATGGCAGTACTGAGCATAACCAACAGAGATAGTGCGCGAAGCCGTGATGTTACAGGTAAAGTTTTCAACGTTTTCACGCTTTCTGCCAACAGCCCCAAGCATCACGGTGACTTCACTTTTACTTTCAATTGTGGCTGATTCAACAAAGCCTAATACAGTGATATCACCCGTTGCTTTGACGCGCATTCCATCTTTTACATCACCACTGATAATGACACTGCCATCAAATTCGACATGGCCCGTACTTACATCAACATGATGAAAGCACAATACATCGTCCACGCGCATACCGCGGGGTAGGGCAACAGGCACGCCTTTAGCATCGGCAATTAACATATTGCTATTGTTTGGATCGATACGCGTTCCTTCAAATGGCTCAAGAGGTAAGTCTTTACCGGACTTAGCTGGCATCACATCACCAAACACCGTAAAGCCATCTTCACCAGGTGTTGCAGGCACTCGTTGCATTAATGGCGTGCCGGGTTTAACGGTAATAATGGCACCTAAATTACGCATGTCGACTTTACCGCCTGAGGTCGCTTGCGGGCTAAGAACGCGGTCTTGTGCTGTTGAGCATAAGCGCACGAATTTAGCATCAGTGCCTTCTTTAGGCATTCTGCCATGGGCAACAATTGCGCTGTAATGGGCGCCGGGTGGTTGCTTAAATTGTTGGCCTAAAAAAGTATCAAGGGCACGTAAACTAATGCCTTTAATCACTCCCGCCTCTGCAAGCACCTCTTGCGCCATATCCATGCTAACAATTTTACCGCCACGGGCTGTTGTTAGGCTTGCTTCAACCACCATGTTTTTAGCATCGACTTTTACTTCAAGCTGAGCATCAACGGCTTTAGCAACCACTAACGATTGGCTTTGATATTGGCTGCTAGGGATGAACAGCTTACCTATATTGGCATCAATATATTCGTAGTTGGCATAAGGCGACTGCTCAAGTAATTCAATTAATTGAGAACTCGTAGTAGGAAAACCCGCATCACGAGGATGCTCACACAAAGAGACATAGCCGCTTTGTTCATCGAATGAAAACATCGACATCTGAAAAGCCCTGTAAAAAACTGCCTGTTATTATAGTTATGTGTTGTTACAGGTTATTTTTGGAGAAGGGTAACAACGTTTCCTATTTCAGCACAACTTTTGTACTATGTTAAGGATTTGTATGATTAAAATGTGAAAATATGTATAAAAACTGATTTTTCTTGCTTGAAATTTCAGCAGTCAAAGGCACTTAGCAAAAATTTCCCGATTAATGCCTTGAGTATGAACAGGCTACTCAGTTATACTGCACGAACACTCTGAATGAGATACCAAATTCAGGGGCTGATTAGGATTCGACGGAATTCAAGACGCCCGAGGTGCATGTCGAGGTGCGGTTGGCCTCGTAAAAAAGCCGCAATTTAAAGTAATCGCAAACGACGATAACTACGCTCTAGCGGCATAATAGCCCGCTAGCACTTCTCCGGTGTATGTCTGTGGACCCGGTTCTGAAGTGTCACCCTACACGGACTCGCTACGGAAACCCTGGCCGGGGTTGAAGGGCTAAAACTAAGCGGCCTCGCCTTTGCAGATCGTGTTCGTCCGAGCTGTATAAGGTTAACTAAAAGACGATACTAAGCATGTAGTACCAAAGGTCGAGGCTTTTCGGACGGGGGTTCAAATCCCCCCAGCTCCACCACTTTAAAGTGATATAAAACAGCCAGTTAGAGCGTTAAGCTTTAACTGGCTTTTTTGTTTCTAAATTGCTTGTATAGTAATGCTACAACAATTTTTTCAATGATGAGCAAATGGAAAAAATCCAAAAAATAACTTTAGCGGCATCATTTATTGGAATGACGTTGTCACTTTTATATTTATTTGGTTTCTGGGGAGCGTTTAATGTAAATATATTAAACTACATTACCCTTGCTGATGTTTTAAAGTATGGTCTATACCCAATATCTACATTTGTCGTTCTTGTTCTCATAATTTATGTGCCCTTAGCTATTATTGAGATGACCTTTCCTCAAAAAGAGGATGAAAGCACTCCAGAGGTTGAGTACAAAAAAATTAGAATTTGGTCAGGTTTATTTTTGGCTTTCCTCACTCTGCTAGTTGTCTTATTCATTAATGATTGCATAGAATTCATGACAATAACTATGTTGTTACCTTTTGGGGTGACTTTTATTCTTATGAATTTACCTTTTTTCAGGAAAAAGTTTCCATTCGCACTCTATAGATTTTTCATACTATCTTTAAATTTAGTTCTAGTTTTTAATTCTTATCCGATGGGATATAAAATAGCTGAGATAAGAAAAAATAAGAGCCAACAGCTTAAAATCGATGGAGAGGTTTCAAATTACACGTATATTGATGTCACTGATAAGTATTTATTTCTTTGGAACAAAGAAACTAGCTCTTTGAAGGTTGTAAAATTAGATAGTATTTCTAGCTTTGAATATAGTGTGAATTAATTTCATTGTAACCTTTAACTATTAGTTCTCTATATTGGATGGCTACCGCATCATCTTTATTAATACCAAGGGTAAAAAGAACCGAACTGTACCAATAAGTGAGTAGCTTTTTAATGAGATCCCTAAAAAGTCTGGGCCACTATTTGCTGTTTTTAGAAAGGCGTTTGAAAGGGCGGTAAATAAAACAGATATTAATTTACCTAAGGGGCAGTGTAGCCATGTTTTAAGGCATACTTTCGCGAGTCACTTTATGATGAACGGAGGTAATGTTTTAGTGTTACAACAGATACTTGGTCATGCAAAGATTGAGCAAACTATGGTTTACGCGCACTTTGCACCAAGTCATTTAGGAGACGCAATCAGATTAGGTCCAAAAATAAACTAGCGATTATTTGTAAAAATTATGGTCCTTATCTAGAAAAACAATATAAAAAGTGTTCGAACAGAAATTATAGGAGGATTTGTTTTGCTCCTTTTTGTTAAAATCATCTGGAATAACAAATCCTATTAACCTAACAGAACCTTCTAACCTAAATCTAGCCCACTTAGCTTGGTGAGGAATATGCTTGGGTTGAGTAAAGTCAGATTTTTTTGGAAAAGAACCATAAACCTCTAAGACGTGGTTTTTTCCTTGTCCTATTTTTTCTTTCTCCCATTGTACTAAGGGCTTTTTTGAATAATTAACTAACTTATCAAGTAGCTTTTGTAACTGTACTTCAGTCCAATCGGAAAAGTTTTGGCCAGCAGGTTGGTCGTGAGTAAAATATGAAAAGTTAAATTTGCACAAACTAGCTATTTTATCTTCAGGGCTATCAAGGCTAGCTGTAGGGAATCGATCTAGGAAACTTTGTTTTCTGTGATTTTTGAAGCTCATAGAACAGGAACTCCACCCAATTTACCGCTATTATATGCTGGTAAAATTGCGCGATCATTTCGTAATATATCACTCGGTATTTCATCTAATCGGTATGCAAAACATTCATTGTTTTCTTTTTCAACAAGGTAAGTTCTATATTTCCCCATATATTCCATAATTTCAGAATTGTGAGTTGTGAAAATTAGTTGGGCATTCTTTGGATTATTTTCTGGGCAATCAAAAAGACCTATTAATTTAGGTAAAATATGAGGATGAAGATTAATATCAAATTCATCGATACATAAAACCCCACCAAGTTTTAAAGCATTTTGATACTTACCTAATTGAGTGAATAGCGATTTTGTACCACTTGATACTGCAAATATTGGTAATGGATATAATTCACCACTCACTTCATGTATGAAAAGAGGGGTATAAATAACTCTCCCAGTTTCTTGATCATCTTTTTGTCGTATTACAATATCACTAACACCGGTATCACTTGCAACAATGATATCTTTTGTAAAATTAAACATTTCTTCATTGTGATACAAAACTTTAGATATTTGGTTTATATCAGGAAAATGCTCTACTAGGCCACCGTAATTAACGTTATAGGTGATAGAGTCAAAAAAACAGTAAACATCTGACAACGAGTCCATCAAATCTAAGTCATATTGTTTAAAAGAACTGATAAAAGAAGCGTTAGTTCGTAATTTCATTGACGCGAGTTCAGAAAACTCCGAAATAAGATGAGTAAATTCATTTTTTTGTCGTTCTATTATTTTTACTTTTCTATTATTTTTCCTATAAAGAACTTCACTGAGAACTTCGGTATCAGTTAAAGATAGCTCGTAGCTGTATTCACAATTGTTCCATATGAATTCAATGTAGAACTCAATAGGATTTTGATTTCTAAAAAAAGGCTCTACTCTTATATAATCTTTAGGTTTGTAATCTTGAAAAGAGTCAGTACAAAAGTCACTTATGAATGATAAAGCCTTCAACAAATTTGTCTTACCTGAGGCATTTTTGCCTTTTACGCACAGAAAATCAGCGACACCTTTTTTAGATACTTTTTTTGGAACTCTAAAGCTAACAATACAACCTTCCTTGAACCCAAAAAAGTTCTTTAAGCCATATTCTAAAATCATTTGGTGATAACCTCATATCTACGAATTGAAACAATACGGATGATAGAGAGGTTTACCTAAATTAACAAGCTAAATAGGTTTTTTTGACGAAAAACGTCAAAATTATGTGTTTAGGCTGTAAGTTTTATTGACCAGTCAGTGACCACAAATAATAGTTTGCATTAGATTGTATAAGATAACATTAGAGGTTAACTACTTGATACTAAAGTAACTCATTGTTTTTATTAGTTACCTATAACAATCGAGGCTTTTCGGACGGGGGTTCAAATCCCCCCAGCTCCACCAAATATGAAAAAGGCTGCTCTCAGAGCAGCCTTTTTTATTGCCGTTTATTTGTGATGTCATGCTTTAGTATAGTCAAAATAACATTTCTATTAACGTCTCTTATCCTTCCACTATATTTCAAAAAACATTGTGATAATAAAGTTAACATCAATTAGTTTGCTACAGTCGAATTTATCTGTATATTAATAAATCTGCCCGCTTGTGCTGTAACTTATTATTTTGACATCAGAATTATTAGTAATTTTATCTTGAATTTAAACAGGGAATATAAAGTTAATAGGAGAATTAAATGGATTTTAGAGAATTAGAAGAAGATGAAAGTTATATATCTAAAGAGCTTTCGCTAGAAAATAAAATTGAGAAAAGTGAAGATATCAAAAAGCTTTATCCAGAATTCAAGTTTTCAGAAACTTACGGTTTAAGAAGTAACGAGATAAGCATTTCTAATTATTTTCCATTATTCGAGCAAGTAATTTTAAATATATATCCTGCTGAAAATAAAGAAATATTTCTGTATTGGTATGGTATAGATTTTGATAATTTTCTCGAATTAGTAAAGCTTAATGTTATATTGCCAATTATTTGTTACCCGTTCCAAAAATACCCTTCATTTTTTCTTGAGCTTTTTAAAATAAAAAGGTTTCCACGGTCAGGTAGATTAAGGGATTATTATGAAGTGAGAAGAGTAAAAGAAAAAGAACCTATTACTGAAATGGTTGATTCTGTTTTTCAAGGTGTAGATTTAAGTTATGCAGCCAATGAACACTTCCCTAAGTTTAATGGCACTCAGACAGAGAAAATTGAAACATTCAAGTCATCTTTTTGTTCAGATTTATATGATTTTAACTTACTGGATATGGATGAGCTTGCAACTATCATACTTGATATAGCAAAAAAATTTCCATCAGAAGCTTATGGAGTTTCGAAAAACTATTGTGACTTATTGACCAGGCCAATTTTTGAAAATGGTGGTGGTGTTTGCTCTTTTACAGATGAGTCAATGAATATTGCAAAGCGCTCTTATCTTAAAACCAACTCTAAGTCATTCTTTTCAAATTTAGGTTACCTTGAAGCACCAAAAGTTAGAGCTGTTGAAATGTTTTTAGGTGTTGATCCAACAGAGCTTCATAATTTTTACTCTAAACCTGTTTCGTTAACTTTCCCTGCAAAAATGGAAGATGCTTCGTCATATATTGAGTTTTTACGTGAAAATGACCTTATCAGAGAGATGCGGGCATTTATTCTTAAATCTAAGGAAGAGGTGATATCGCAGAATGACATAGATGATATGTCTACTTTGGGGGCTGAAATCTCAAGGCAAATAAAGTTAGATGCTGATAAAATAGGAAAAATAGCAGATCTTTGCACATCATCAATCTATCTAGGTTCCACAGTGCCATTGATCGCAGCTCCATTGATAGAAGCCAAAGCAACAGCACAAGTTATCGCTAATTTAATCTATGGTTATATATCAAGTAATCATGTAGCAATTAGAAGTAAAATTAGAGAAAAGTCAGCCAATGCAGCAATAGGCCTGCTAGGTAAACCAATAGCAACTTTATATTGGAAGTCTAAAAATTAAGCCAGCGAAGAGCTGGCTTAATATTTAATTTATTTACTACCACCACCAGAGCCACCACCAGTGCCTGGGTTACCACTACCATGTCCTGAAATATAATTGATCATAATAAATCCTCGTGTATGTTGTGCTTCTATTTTAAGTTAGTTCAGTAAATATTGGGTGTCAAAATTAATTTCGATAATAAAAGTCATTTTTTTATTTTATATTTTAACTGTATTTTATTTTATATCGCATATTTTTACTAATTTTAATCTTTTTTAAAGGAATATAGTTTTAAAGTTCTCTAGTTATACATTGAGATGATAGCTACCGCATCACCTTTATTAATACAAAGGGTAAAAAGAATCGAACTGTACCAATTAGTGAAAAGCTGTTTAATGAGATCCCTAAAAAGTCAGGGCCATTATTTGCAGATTGTCGAAAGGCGTTTGAAAGGGCAGTAAATAAAACAGATATCAATTTACCGAAGGGGCAGTGCAGCCATGTTTTACGACATACTTTCGCGAGCCACTTTATGATGAACGGCGGTAATATTTTAGTCTTGCAACAAATATTAGGTCATGCAAAGATTGAGCAAACAATGGTTTATGTGCACTTCGCACCAAGCCACTTAGAAGACGCTATAAAACTAGGGCCAAGGATTTTCAAATGAGCAAGGGTTTTGTTCGATACGACCAAGAGGTCAGAGATTGTAATGATGAATATGACTTTTATTCTAAATACAGAAGTGGAATAGATGAAAGTGAATTAAAAAATTCAGAGGCTTCAGATAAGGCGGTTCTAACAATATCAAGCGTAGCAATTGGATTATTGTTCAACTATGGTAAAAGTAGTGCTGGTACTGAGAATGAGACAATGCTAGTAATTGGGTGGTTTCTAATTGCTACTTCTATGGGCTTTGTGATTCTTAGTATGTACTTTAGTGGGTGGTTATTAGGAAAGAATAGAAAAAAGGTTGATCTAATTTTATCTGATAGAGTTGAAATAATTAAGCGGTTATACAAATACGAAGAAATTGCAGAGACAAATAATTTTAAGATAAAAGAAGTTAAGATAGAAAAAGTAGATTTTACTCATTCAACAAAAGTAAATATTTGGACGAAGCTCTTTCATTATGGAGCTCCAGTATTATTACTAATTGGAATAGTATCAATTGGGTTTCATTTTAAAGCTACACTAAAAAATACTAATAAAGCTGAAGGCCAAGCACAGAGTAAAACTAATGAGATCAGGTTTAATTCAGTAAATATAAATACATTTAAGGAGAGTTGCAATGGAAGAACAAGACCGGAGAATACAAACACCACCACCACCACCACCACCGAGGAAGCCAGAGAAACCAAGTAGATAATTGGAGATTTACTAATATGTCAGAAGAAAGACCATTACAAAAAAACAGTGTGCCACCGCCATCACCAGCCCCAAGGATGCCACCACCAAGAAAAGACAGTAAATAAACTGTCCAACTTATGTCCATATTCAAAAGATGGGGGAAGATCAAGCTAGATTAGGTAAGACAGTAAGTTATTGAATTAAATGTAACTTACTGTTTTTAAATGTAAGATATAACAATTGAGGCTTTTCGGAAAGAAGAGTCGGTTTTCAGCTCCATCAGAGATGAGTTCTCCCAACGTTATTTATATAAGCTAAATAATAACACCTATGTATTTAACTTTATCAGTTCAAATTGTTGATCAATTAACAATTGTAATCTAAAGATAGATTATATTAACTTTTAAAGACAAGGATGTACTGATGGCTAATTTAATTATTTGTTGTGATGGAACGTGGAATAACCCTCGCCAAGAAGATAACGGCATACCCGCACCTACAAATGTTGTAAAGCTTTACCATGCTCTAGCAAAAGAAGATGGCATAGGGGAGCCACAAAAAACATATTACCACCCTGGGCTTGGCGGCGAAGAAACCGGGTTAAAAGATTCGATTATTGATGGAGCTTTAGGAAAAAGCATTAAGCGCCATATTTGTAGTGCTTATTACTGGTTGGCAAATAACTATTGCGATGGTGATAAGGTTTATATATTTGGTTTTAGTCGCGGCGCATTTACAGCAAGAAGTTTAGGTGGGCTACTTAACAAAGGCTTGCTTGATTTTAGCAAAATAAAAAAAAGTGAGGAACAATGGGAGCATGTTCATAAGCATTTTGATAACTATAAATCAGATGTTGAAACTATTAAACCCAGCCAGTTTTTAAATCACAAAGCTGCTCTAAAAATTCATTTTATCGGTGTATGGGATACCGTAGGGGCGCTAGGTATTCCTAATGATATGGAGCTTTTTAACTTATTAGATAATCCTGCCTCATGGCGTTTCCACGATACCAAGCTTGGCGAACATATAAATATTGCAAGGCATGCAATGGCTATGGACGAAAAAAGGAGTAGCTTTTGTGTTACTCGCTGGACTAAGTATGCAAGTGATCGTGACGTTAAAGAAAAATGGTTTCCGGGGGTGCATTCTGATGTGGGTGGTGGATACAGCGATACTGACTTATCAGATATAACACTTGAATGGATGTTAAAAGAAGCAGCCGAAGCTGGGTTAGCTTTTAGAGACGGAATATTTGAACAATTGAAGCCAAATCCCGCAGGCGTATTGCACAACTCTTATAAAGGCATTTTTGCTAAGTTTAGATCACGACCTCGAAATGTAGACTGTGTTGTTGCTGAAAACCAAGCGCATTTTCATGAAAGTGTGTTTCAACGACAAGCAATTTCGCCGATAGAACATCCTGAATATTGGCCAACAATAAAATTAGCAAAAAATGAATCTACACAAGTAAATATCTTTGCAAAACAGCATTGGACTCCGACTTATATTTATATGAAAGAAGGGGAGCAATATATATTTGAAGCTGAAGGATGCTGGCAAGATAGCAAAGATGTCTGCGACTGGTTAGGGACAGAAGATGGCAAGTTAACAGCTGGCGATATTATTAGGTTTGCATCGTCTATTTGGGGGATGACAGAGCGCAAATTTAAGCAAGCAACAGAAAATAGGTCTACAGATTTCTGGGGAACCAAGCGTGTAGAGCATATGCCTTGGTTTATCGCTGTGGGTTGCATTGCTAATGACTCAAATCAAGAAGAAGCAGTACCACATGATGGCAGTCCTCATCCGCATCAATATGTTGCGCTTCCTAGGTATCAAAAAAAACCGAACGCTTTAAAAGTTAAATCGTCAGGGTATTTTTATGCTTTCCCTAATGATGTTTGGTCTCTGTACCGTAATAATCAAGGAAGCATTCAACTTAAAGTAACTCGCGTTTTATAGAGGGGGTGAAATGGATAATTCAGTTAATTTAGTAGAAATTTTCCAAATGTTTCAGGCCCAATACTCTCAAGTTGATAAATTATGGAACTATTTTGGGATCGTCAGCCTAGCTGTTGCAGGGTTTACTATAGGTAACGAGAAAGCGACTCGTACAATCACAGAGCCAATAGCTATTGTTATTGGCTATTTAGCTTTTTGTGTGGGCAACTATACAGCATTGATTGATGGGCACAAATTCCTAGTTATTTTAGCCGAAAGATATAATGAAAAGGCCTGCTCTTATGAGCTTGATTATCTAGAAGTTAGTTCTGTGTTATATATTTCGCTTTTTTACTTTTTTGTTGTTATTACGTTTACTTTAGCTATTTTAGTAGTCTCGTATTCGAGGCTCAAACTTAAGCAACATGATAAAGGCTAAATATCACTTAGGCCTTATAAGAGTAATTTAATGTAAAAGATTAAGAGAAAACCCTTAAGTTTTGGCTTAAGGGTTTTTATTTATCATACAACCAACTGAACGGCATCAATAATCGGTTTGTTTTCGGTATCAATGGTGTCGATGATGTGTTTGTGTAGGCGCTTTTTGTGCTCGGCGAAAATCGCGCGTTTTTTATCGAACTGGCTGGCAAATTCGAGGGCGGTATTAAATAAGGCTTCGTTGTCTGGGCAAGCTTGTTCAATAACATGATCCGTGGCAAGTTCGCCTGCGGTAACGCGGCGGCCAGTTAGCATCATCTCGTTAAAACGATAGTCTGGAATGGCTTTTTTAATGAAGGCGAGCATGCCCGGTAAAAACGGGATTGATAAATCCACTTCAGGGAAGCAGAAAAAACCACGGTCGCTTTGCATAAACCTAAAATCGCAAGCGCACGATAAAATGGCGCCATTACCAAACGCGTGGCCATTAATTGCTGCAATTACTGGCATTGGGAAGAGTAATAGGCGTTTAAATACCGCATCCATTGAGTGCATAAAGCCACTTACTTCAGCAAATTTTTGTGTTTTTATTGCGGGCATAAGCCAATCGCTATCTATGCCCAAACTCCATGATTTTTCGCTGCTTGAAGTGATCACCAGTGCTTTGTGTTCAGGGTTACGTTCGATTTCGTCAAGGCAAGTTAAAAAAGCCTCTGCAAAAGCAGGATTATGGCGATTTTCAGCTGTTGTCATAGTTAAGATAGCAACAGATCCTTGTGTACTTACATTCATCAGTGTCATGCTGTGCCTTCAATTTTATTGTGTTGTGGGCATAGTTATAACTCATAGGTTTAACAAAATAAACTACAAGTCTGACCAGTTTTGAGTTTAGGGTACTTCTCTTTTGGTTGATATGGTCTTTTAGTCGAAACTATTTTCCAATATATCGCTAATAGTGGTGAGTCATGATAGCGTTAGCTCAAACACACTATTTAAAGCGTAACAATGGATTTGATCAGTTGGCAGTTTTTGGGTGGAGATTTATTAAGTCCGATCAGCACTATAATGCTCATTGTGGTTGCGGGCTTTACTTCAATGGTTTCAGCGGCTTTTGGTGCGGGTGGTGGATTAATGCTGTTGGTGATCATGGCATCCATGCTTCCTATGAGTGTGGTTATCCCTGTCCATGGGTTAGTGCAGTTAGGCTCTAACGCAAATCGCTTTTTATTTACGTTTAAGCATATTGATGGCGCTATGTTTGTGTACTTCTCACTAGGGGGAGTCATAGGTGCGCTGGTTGCCTCAACGATTGTCACATCAATTCCCCTTGAATTAATGAAAATAGTGGTCGCTGCCTTTGTGCTTTATTTACTGTGGGGTGTGACGCCAAAACTCAGAGAAACTTCAAAGTTATGGCGTGTTCTCGCAGGGCTTTGGACCACGTTTATTTCGATGTTTGTAGGGGCAAGTGGGCCTTTAGTTGGCAGCTGCTTATACGTAAATAATTATAATAAGCTTAAATTTACCGCCACTTTCTCAAGCTGCATGACAGTACAACATACCTTAAAAGCGATTTTATATGGGGCTGTGGGGTTTGCATTTTGGCAGTGGTTGCCGCTGGTTATGCTCATGATATTGAGCGGTGCTTTAGGCACTTGGCTTGGCCTTAAGTTATTGCACCGCATTTCGTCAGATAAATTTAAAAAGATTTTTCGTTTAGTGTTAACAGTGCTTTCCCTGCAACTTGCGTGGCAGGGAATAAGCTTTGCTATTAATTAGCAGGAAATAACTCATCGATTGACTTATCACCATTAAACAACTCAAACACTTGTGGTTTTTTCGGTGTATGTTCAGCAAGGTATAGCAGGGTATTTGCTACATCTTCACGGTTGATAACCGCATCTTGGCGCGTTGCAGGGCGCGTGGTGGTTAATCGCCCCGTTGCTGCATCATCTAATAGCGTGCCGGGTCTGACTATACTGTAATTTAATTCGCTATTGATTAAATGTTGGTCAGCCATGTGCTTTGCAACTAAATACGGTATTATACTGCTTTCAATGTTGTCTGGGGCATCAGCACCGATTGAGCTCACCATAATAAAGTGCTTAACCTTGGCATCTACCGCATAATTAATCGCTTTAACTGCGGCCCATAAATCTATCAGTAAGGTTTTATCTGCACCTGTTGCACCACCAGATCCAGCACTAAAAATTACTTGTTCAACCCCTTCGAAGGCACGACTAAAATCGTTTTCGAGGTCTTGCTCTACAATCGTTAAATTATTACTTTCAAGCGCAGTCAGTTTGCTTTTGTCTCTAACCAGAGCCACTACATCATGACCGCTTGCCAGCATTTTTTCGGTGGTCATTTTACCTATTTGACCTGTTGCGCCAATGATTAAGGTTTTCATATCAAACTCCTTCTAATTGCTGTGTAACTAAAGACCTTGGGGTGTGGATTTATTTTTAAAGGGGTACAAGCAAACTTTGAATAAAAAAGTATTATTTGGCATAGTATTGAATCAGGTACAAAATCAATTAAAAGGACTTAAAGTGAAAATATATTTTAATCTTTTGGTGGTGATAACATTAGCATTTTGCAATGCGGTATCTGCCAATCAATGGCTATCGCCTTATCCAAATAGTGAGGTTGAAAAGTCGGTTAAACTCAGTGGCGAACAGACAAAATTAATGAGCCAGTTTGATGACAGTAAAAAGTCGTCAGAGCGATTTAGTTACACAGACTTTATTGGCGATGTAAACCACACATTGTACGAAATAAACAATGTTGCCACTCTCAAAGTATTTGAAAACTATAAACACGCGTTACTCAGCGATGGTTTTAATATTGTTTACTCTTGCCAGCTAGATGCTTGCGGTGACAGCAGTGATTTTGCAGAGGAAGTCGGTTACTTTCAGCTCTATAATTATCATCGTAAGCCTTATTATCTGCTTGCCACTAAAGGTGAAAAGCCTGAGTTTGCAGTGTCGTTATTTGTTGGCCAGTACAACAGTAAAACGCGTGTTATGAGTAGCTCAATTGCGATTAAGGAGCTTGAAACAGGTCTGATACAAGCCAATACAGCTGCTTTTGCAAAACAGCAATCAAATCCAGTTACCAAAGCACCTAAAGACGATATTAGAGGCTCAAGCGATCATCCATTACTTAGCCGTTATCCTGGTAGTTTTATTGAAGACTACGAGCAAATTGATTACGAAGAATTTTCACTACCAACAGGAATATTTAACCGTAAAAACAAAGCGCTACCTGCTGAAGATGTGACAGGTGATATCACTCGTATTACTTATGAAATTAGAAAAGTATCAACCCTTAAGGTTTTTCATAACTATGTGTCTGCCTTAACAAAAGAAGGCTTTGAAACGGTATTTAGTTGCGAACTTCAAGCATGTGGTGACGACCGTAATGCAATACAAGCACTTGGTGATCACTTGTCGGTAAAACAAGTTTATAACTATTATCGTCAGCCGCGCTATCAGTTAATGAAAAGCACCATAGAAAATCAAACAACCTTTGTCGCATTTTTTGTGGGTAATTACCAAGGCACTACGCGAGTGCAACTTGTTATAATTCGAACAGAGCCTTTACAAGGAGATTTAGTTAAAACCAATCCGGATCAGGTGTTAAAGCAACTAGAGCAAAAAGGTAAAGCAGCCATTTATGGCATTTACTTTGATCATGATAAATCAGACATTAAACCTGAGTCAGCCGAGTCATTAAAAGTGATTGCGGATGTTTTAAATAAAAATAACAGCTTAAACTTGTACGTTGTTGGTCATACTGATGATAAAGGAAGCCCAGAATATAATTTAGGGTTGTCATCTAAACGAGCTAAAGCAGTTGTTAAAGCGCTCGTGAGTCAATATGGTATTAAAGAGTCGCGCTTAATTGGTTATGGTGTAGGCCCTTATGCGCCAGCTGCCAATAATAAAAACGATTTGGGTCGTCAGTTAAACCGGCGCGTAGAGCTAGTTGAGCGATTAAGTAATTAACAATCAAAAGGGGCTTTTTAGCCCCTTAAATTTTATTACGAATTAGGTCACGAACAATAAAGCGGGCGGGGTGAATAGCCTGACTCACACGTTCGCTAAATGGTCTTGGTTCATTATTTAAACAAGCAATTAAATGTTCAGCACAAAGGGGGGCACTGCACAGGCCTCTTGCACCAAAGCCTGTGAGTACATGCAAGCCTTGCTGAGGTTTTGTTAACGTTTGGTACTGATAACGCTTGCCCAAGCGAAGATTAGCAAACGCGCTTACATAATCACTTTGTTCAGCCCATTCACCAGCCATAGGTAAATGGTCAATGAAGGTACACCTTACAGCTGCTTTCGCGGCTGTTATCTCACCTAAGGTCGTTGCAAACTCGCTGTCTGTGTAAAAACTTAACAGTTGTTCGCGATTGATGTGGTTGTCTTGCTCTTTAACTTCACGGCTTTTTGAGTTTTTTTCAAAGGTCGCGCCCATGCAATGATGGCCCTGATATTCAGGAGTAAAATAGCCCTTATGGCAAAGCACGGTCTTTAAGCGTTTTGACTGCTCGCTTGCTTGCACATGCGAGACTTGGCCGCGCACACCAACAACAGGTAGAGCTTGAGTTTGGCTAAACTGGTCACTGTGTTCACCTGCACAATTAATCACATCGCTAAATGGCCCGAATGTTTGCTCTTTGCTGTGTAGTAACCAGCCGTCAGCGGTTTTTTCGAGCTTTTCAATATGGCAATTAAAGTGACTGTCCATTTTATTATTGGTAGTGGCAGTTAACGAATTTGCCGCATTAAAGAGTGCTGTAACCAGGGCTGGTGGATTTACCCAGCCGCCTTTTGCAAAGAATACACCTGAGTAGCCCGTTTCTACACCGGCAATTTCGTCGCCTTCTTCAGCGCTTACATTACGCATTAATTCAGCTGGCCAAAGTTCTTTATCGGCAAGGTTTTGATGTTTATCAGCTAGACCTTGTTTAACCGCGTGCTGTAATACACCACACCACTGATGAGGGTAGTCAAAACCATCATTAAGTAATTGTTGGTAAAGACGCATCGCATATAAAAAACTATGAGCAAACATTTCACTGTGCGGTGAGTTCTTCGCTTGCAAATGCGGATAAACAGCCCCTTGTACATTGTGAGATGCGCCCATGGCAAGTGCTTCATCTTGGCAAAAAAGCGTGGCTTTTAGGCCTCTTTTTGCCAGTGAATACAGTACACTGCTACTGGCAATACCACCGCCAATAACAGCCACATTACTCAGCTCACTTTGCTGATGTGCAAAATACGCTGGCCCTGACTGTTGCTCATTAGGCTCATTGAGCTCGCCAATCAGCATTTCGCGCTTTTTACCATAGCCTTTTGCTTTACTCATGCTAAAGCCTGCTTCGATGAGTCCTCTTCTTACAAAGCCTGCGGCCGTAAAAGTGGCGAGTGTGGCATTTGATCTTGAGATAGCACGCATCTTGTTGAACAAACTCTGTTGCCACATATCTGGGTTTTTACTTGGTGCAAAGCCATCTAAATACCACGCATCGACAATTCCTTCACTTGGGTAGCTCATGGCATCAATGTTGTCTTGCACGTCACCAAAATAAAGGTCGAGTATTAGTTTACCGCCAGCAAATTCAAGGCGATGACAGCCGGCTAAATTAATTGGGTATTGAGCAATTAGTTGCTCACTATACTTGCTTAAACTAGGCCAAGCTTTGAGTGCTTGAGCAAGGTCATCACGCTTAATAGGAAATTTTTCAAAAGAGATAAAGTGCAAGCGGGTAACACTTTTTTTACCACTATGGTCGGGTTGATTTTGAACTTCTTGCTCTGCATGCTGCCTATCAAGGTGAGCAGCAAAGTGCTGCCATGTATTTAAAAAGTTAAGCCCCGTACCAAAGCCTGTTTCAGCAATCGCAAAGTGGTTACGGTCATGATTTTGTAATCGTTGCGGGATATGGTTTTGTTGATAAAACACATAATGTGATTCGGCTAAGCCATCGTCATTAGAGAAATAAACATCGTCAAACTGATCGGCGACAGGGGTACCAAGGTGATTAAAATGAATATGTGCGTTTTTGATCATGGTTTAACTAATTAACTACAAACTTTTTTCATTATTTTACGTGTTTTCTTTGAAATAGTCTGGCGTTATTTATAAGCTAGACATTCAGAGTACATGTGTACGCTAGAAAGCTGACCACTTCGAAAGTAATTTCAGCGTAAAATAGAACACAATTTAGTATAGAGCTAAGGTAATTACCCATGAGAAGAGCCGTTATTACGGGCATCGGTGTTGTTTCAAGCATCGGTAACAACAAAGAAGAAGTATTAGAATCATTAAAACAAGGCCGTAGTGGTATCGCGTTCAACCAAGAGTTTGCTGACTACAACCTACGTAGTAACGTATCTGGCAAAATCGATATTGATGTTAAAGAGTTTGTTGATCGTAAAGCAATGCGCTTTATGGGCGATGCTGCTGCATACGCTTATATCTCAATGTCACAAGCGATTGCAGATGCTGGCCTTAGTGAAGATCAAGTTTCAAACGAGCGCACTGGTTTATTAGTGGGTTCAGGTGGTGGTTCATCTAAATGGCAAGTTGAAGCGGCTGACATTTTACGTGAAAAAGGCGTAAAACGTGTTGGTCCTTACATGGTACCACGTACTATGGCGAGTACGACTTCGGCGTGTCTTGCAACACCATTTAAAATTAAAGGTGTTAACTACTCATTAAGCTCTGCATGTGCGACATCTGCACACTGTATCGGTCATGCGGTTGAGCAAATTCAATTAGGTAAGCAAGACGTCATCTTTGCAGGTGGTGGTGAAGAGCTTCACTGGACGCTAGCAATGGAATTCGATGCAATGGGTGCATTGTCTACTAAGTACAATGAAACACCAGAGAAAGCATCACGTACATACGATGCAAACCGTGACGGTTTCGTTATCTCTGGTGGTGGCGGTATCGTTGTTGTTGAAGAACTTGAGCATGCACTTGCCCGTGGCGCGCACATTTATGCAGAAATCACAGGTTACGGTGCAACGTCTGACGGCTACGACATGGTAGCTCCATCAGGTGAAGGCGCTGTACGTTGTATGAAGCAAGCAATGCAAGATCTTGAAGGCGGTATTGATTACTTAAATACTCACGGTACTTCAACACCTGTTGGTGATGTGAAAGAGCTTGGCGCTATTCAAGAAGTATTTGGTGGTAACTCGCCAATGATCAGTGCAACCAAAGCAATGACAGGTCACGCTTTAGGTGCAGCAGGCGTTCATGAAGCAATCTTCTCGCTATTAATGCTTGAGCATAACTTTGTTGCTCCATCTATCAACATTGATGAACTAGATGAGCAAGCTGCAGGTCTAAATATTGTAACTGAGCGTAAAGACGTTGAACTAAATACAGTTATGTCTAACAGCTTCGGTTTCGGTGGCACTAACGCTACATTAGTAATGAGCAAATATAAAGGTTAAACCTCTCCAGTATTTGCTTAAAGCCGAGCAATAGCTCGGCTTTTTCATTTGTTATAAATAACCCCAAAATCGTCTTAGTTGTTACCTATCCGAATACTGATAAATTCGCTACAATAGCGCCACTTTCTGCCTCTCGGACACACAAATGAAAATTCTTGCAGATCAAAATATGCCATTGGTTGAGCAGTACTTTGCCGATTTTGGTGATGTTGAGCGATTTGATGGCCGTAATCTTCAACCCGAGCAGCTAGTCGGGGTCGATATTTTGTTAACCCGTTCAGTTACTAATGTAGATAAAGCCTTACTCACTCAAGCAGATAAATTAAAATTTGTGGGCACAGCAACCATAGGTGTTGATCACATTGATACCGAGTTACTTACTGAGCGAAATATCGCATTTAGCAGCGCACCAGGTTGTAATGCCGTGGCGGTTGCTGAATATGTTATTAGCTGCTTGTATGCCTTGAGCCAAGAAAATGCCAGTTCATTACAAGGTAAAACCATCGGCATAGTGGGTGTTGGCAGTATAGGTAGCTGTTTACGTGATAAGTTAAGCCTGCTTGGTATGAATGTATTGTTATGTGATCCACCAAAACATGAAGCCGGTGAGCTTGCAGAGCATATTGAGTTAGACACATTACTAGCTCAAGCTGATACTGTGACTTTTCACGTGCCTTTAGTTAAGCAAGGGCCACATAAAACCTTGCACATGCTCGATGAAAAACGCCTAAAAACGCTTAAGCCGGGTATGACGATTATCAATGCAAGCCGTGGTGATGTGATTGATAACCAAGCATTGCTAGCATTGTTTGAGCAAGGCGCAAAATTAGATTGTGTGCTTGATGTTTGGGAAAACGAACCCAATATACTGACACCTCTGCTTGATTATGTACGTTATGCCAGCGTGCATATTGCAGGGCATACACTTGAAGGCAAAGCCCGCGGTACACAAATGCTGTATCAGCAAGTATGTGAGCTTGAAGGCATCGCAGCGCTTAAGTCTCTGGACGATTTTTTACCAGAGCCAATTAGCCATTCTGTCACGCTTGGTGAAACCTTTAACCTAGACGATATAGGTCGCTTGGTGCACTTAATTTATGATGTGCGTCGCGACGATGGCATTTTACGCAGTAAATTAGCAAGCGAAGGCTTTGATAGTTTACGTAAGAATTACCCGCCACGACGCGAGTTTAGTACTTTGTCGGTGGCTGCCAACAGTGCATGTGAAGGCGCATTAGCTGCACTGGGATTTAGAATTAACGAATAAAGCCATTTGCTTTATTCAAAAGAGGAAAATACATGTCGCAAAAATTTAATGTAGCCGTATTAGGTGCCACAGGTTTAGTGGGTCGTCAGATTATCGAAACGTTGGAAGATCGTAAGTTTCCGGTAGACCAATTATTTTTACTCGCAAGCAGTCGTAGTGCCGGCGAAGAGATTCAATTTCGCGGTGAGAGCATTGAAGTAATCGATGTCGAAGAGTTTGATTTTAGCCAAGCTCACATTGGTTTATTTTCAGCAGGTGGCAGTGTCTCTGAAAAATACGCACCGATTGCGGCGGACGCAGGCTGTGTGGTAATTGACAATACCTCACACTTTCGTAATGACTACGATGTGCCACTCATTATTCCTGAAGTGAATGCATCAAGCTTGGCGGATTTCAGAAATCGCAACATCATTGCAAACCCTAACTGCTCAACGATTCAAATGCTGGTGGCGTTAAAACCAATTTATGATGCTTATGGCATTGACCGCATTAACGTATCAACTTATCAAGCTGTATCGGGTGCGGGTAAAGAAGCCGTTGATGAACTAGCCAAGCAAACAGCAAACTTAATGAATGCGCGTCCGATGGATAATGCCGTTTTCCCTAAACAAATTGCTTTTAACGTGATCCCACAAATAGACAGTTTTGAAGATAACGGTTATACCCGCGAAGAAATGAAAATGGTTAACGAAACACAAAAAATCTTAGGTGATAACAGTGTTGTGGTTAACCCTACCTGTGTTCGTGTTCCCGTGTTCTTTGGTCACAGTGAAGCGATTAATATTGAAACGCGTATGCCAGTAGATATCGAACATGTTAAACAGCTATTAAACGATGCACCTGGTGTAGAGTTTATTGAAGACTTAGCGGATTACCCAACAGCAGTATCAGATGCAAGTGGTAACGATACTGTATACGTGGGTCGTTTACGTGCTGATATTTCGCACCCACATGGTTTAAACATGTGGGTTGTTAGCGATAATACGCGCAAAGGTGCAGCAACAAATAGTGTGCAGATTGCTGAAGAGCTTATCGCAAATTATTTATAAATCTGATGATTTAGGCTGAGCTAAATTTGACAGAAAGCGGCAATTTGCCGCTTTTTTTGTGAATTCACTGCCAAATTATTGCCGCATACGTTGTAAAAGCGTATAAACTTAACGATAACAATAAAAAAGTCTCTCAGCCGCTAATATTTAAGCTATTTACTATCAAGGTGTTGCAATAGATATTGCAAGGCAACTAAGTTATAGTTTGCAGCTGGAATAGAGCTTGCAAGAAAACATAATTAAGAATCAATTCTGCAAGAATTACTTGATGTTTAAGCAACCAAGGTTGCTGCGTTAACATTTAAAACATAAAGGATCAGCATGCGCGGTTTAGCAACACTCTTCATATTAGCGTCTGCATTGGTGGTAACACCGACATACTCTGATGAAGGCACCACACTTAAAGGCCCTAAAGGTGTCGATTATGGTGCGCAGGGGCGCTCAATTGGTCCAATTAAACCGACCGATACACTGTGGCGTATTGCCGCTAAAATTCGCCCTGACAACTCTGTAAGCATTTATCAGGTCATGCAAGCTCTGTATGACAAAAACCCATCGTCATTTTTAGATCAAAACCTAAATCATATGCGTGATGGCGCATACCTAAAAATCCCAACAATTGCTGAAATGCGCGCGGTCAATCCAACGTTAGCAAAAGCGCGTTCTGAACAAGATGATGAGCTATGGGAGAAAAAGAAAAACGGCACCCTGACTACTGCTGAAATTAATGAATCGCAAAAGAAAGTAACCCAAGCCCGTAAAGTTGATGTAGACGAAGCAAAGCAAGAGCTTAAGCAAGAAATCAACACCATTAAAACAGAGCAGGGTACGCAGCTAGTCGAGCTTCAAAAGCAGTTTAAATCGTCGGTTGAAAATGTTGAAGAAATCTTAGCTGAGAACAACAAACTCAAAAAGCAACTGAGTGGTATTTCTAAAGAGCTTGAAACCGTTCGCGATCAGCTTGGTCAAGACAGTGAAATTCAAAAGCAGCTAAAAGAACTGATCACTAAACAAAATGAAATCATAGAGCAGCAAAGAGCAAAAAAGATTGAAGAGGACAGTGGGTTTAGTTTTTCGAGTTTACTGAGCAACCCATTTGTTCTCGGTGCATTAATGTTTATTCCGGCATTACTGATCATTGCTGCCGTTGTGATGTTTTTGAAAAAACGCAACAGCGCTAATGATGATACAGATGCCAGCGATGACGATGAATTTTTACCTCAAAGCCCAAGTTATAATGCTGATGATGATTTAGAACCAATTATAGAAACTGATCCACTAGTTCCTGATCCAGTCGAAGACAATGATGACTTGAGTGTGCGTTTAGATGACGACTTAGACCAAGACATGCTGCCAGATGATGACATCATTTTTGACGACAGCATTGATGATAGTTTCGATGAAGATGACAGTGTTTTAAATCAAGATGAGCTAGAAGGGCTTTTAAGTGATGATATTGAGTTTAGCGATGATTCATCTAATAGCGCTGACGATAATGATTTAGATGCATTTTTACAGCAAGATTTCGATCAAACCGATGACGACAGTTTAGGTGATGAAATAGACCTAGATAGTGAACAGTCTCCAGCAGATTCATCGGGTGATATTTTAAGTGCAGATGACATTGATGACCTATTTGATACTGATGAAGATGACTCGTTAGATAACGCTAATGATGAAATGGCAGCGCTTAGTGAAGAGCTCGCAGAAGATGACGCTGAAGATGACTTTGACATTGATAGCTTAATTGATGAGCAAAACAATACAGATTCTAATCAAGACGTAAACCTAGACGATATTGATGACTTACTCGATGAAAATAATGATGCCTCAACAACTAACGTTGAAGCAGAACTCATCGATGAAGATGATTTCGATATCGACAGCTTAATTGATGAGGCGCAAACAGACGAGCCAGCCGCTGAAGCTAACGATGCATTAGAAAACGACGATCTTGATGATGCGCTGGATGTTGATGACATTGACTCGCTATTAGATGAAGCTCAAGAAGAAGCGCCAGCCGAAGAACCAAGCGCGGATGAACTCATCGATGAAGATGATTTCGATATCGACAGCTTAATCGATGAAGCACAAACAGAAGAGCCAGCCGCTGAAGTTAACGATGCATTAGAAAACGATGATCTTGATGATGCGCTAGATGTTGATGACATTGACTCATTATTAGATGAGGTTCAAGAAGAAGCGCCAGTAGAAGAACCTAGCGCAGACGATTTAATCGATGAAGATGAGCTTGATGATGCTCTCGATGTTGATGACATTGATTCATTACTAGATGAAGCACAAGCAGAGCAAGAGCCTCAAGCGGAGCTTGTTGAGGAGCAGCCTGAAGAGCTTGTAGAAGAACCTAGCGCAGACGATTTAATCGACGAAGACGAGCTCGGTGATGACTTAGATGTTGATGACATTGATTCATTATTAGATGAAGCACAAGCAGAGCCAGAGCCTGAAGAGCTCGTTGAAGAACCTAGCGCAGACGATTTAATCGACGAAGATGAGCTTAATGATGACTTAGATGTTGATGACATTGATTCATTATTAGATGAAGCTCAGACAGAGTCAGAGCCTGAAGCAGAGCTTGTTGAGGAGCAGCCAGAAGAGCTTACAGAAGAACCAAGCGCAGAGGATTTAATCGACGAAGACGAGCTTGATGACGAACTAGATGTTGATGACATTGATTCATTGCTAGATGAGGCACAGTTAGAGCAAGAGCCTGAAGAGCTGGTTGAAGAGTCAATTGAAGAACCTAGTGCAGACGATTTAATTGACGAGGATGAGCTTGATGATGATTTAGATGTCGATGACATCGACTCATTATTGGATGAAGCGCAGGAAGAGCCAGAACAAGAACCTGTTGAAGAGCTTACCGAAGAGCCTATTACGGATGATTTAAGCGATGAGTTTGATACTGATGAAATCGACTCACTACTTGATGAGGCTGATGCAGAGTCAGAAGAGCCTGAGTTAACAAATGAAAGTAGCTCAGATATTGATGACAATGCTGAGCAAGACGATGAACTCGATGTAGCAGATATTGACTCATTACTTGATGAAGACTCTAGTGATGAGCAGGACTCTGACGTTGATGATGAGCTTGAAGAGCTTATTCAGCAAACAAATGAGCTGAAGCAAGACACTGAAGCGCAGATATCAGATTTAAGTCATGAACAGAGTGACAGTGCAGAGCATGATGAGAATCTACAAGAGTCGCTAGAAGATTTAGCCGATGCTGATCAAGCGGTTGATGACATGAATGTTGAATCAATTGCATCAGAGTTGGTTGATGATGCGGATGATAGTGACGAAGTTGATATCGATGAGGCGCTTAATCAAGAGTTTAATGAAGATAGCGTTGAGCTATTAGATGAAGATGATAGTCTCGACGAGTTTGATGATCCGTCACTGAAAAGTGTCGATGAGTTATTGAATGAAATTGGTGAAGAAGATGATTATGTCGAAGCTCCAGATTGGTCAATAGATGAACCCGAGCAAGACATAGAAGAAGTTGAAATTGATTTAGGCGATGATCCGCTAGCAGATGAAGACCTAACTGATGAATTTGATTTAACCGCCGACGAAGAGCCATTACAGCAAGATACGGTGACTCCTAGCCAGGAGTTGGAAGAGTATCCAGAGCTTGAGCTAGATGAAGCCGGTTTTGAATTGGATGAATCTGATGAAGACATTTCTGGTGAGTTAGATGAAGATGCACCATTACAGTTAAGTCAGGCAGAGCAAGACCTTGCTAATTCATTAGCAACGGGTGATGAGCTTGATCAGCTAGACGATGATTTTGATGATGAGATCTTGCTTGATAATGAATTTACAGAAGATGATGTTCTTGATCCTGAGGACGACTTATCGGATCAATCACCAAGTGAAGGCACAACAGAGTTAACGAGCGAAGCGCCAATTGACGATGATGTGGCTGATAGCCAAGACGAATTAGAGGAGTTCCCTGAATTCGAATTGGACGATATTGAACTTGATGATGCCGTAGAAGCTGAACAAACATTAGCTGATATCGAGTCTAATTTAGCTGACGAGGCTGATTTAAGTGAGCTGTCAGACGATGAAATCGATGATGATTTTATGGCTGACCTTACTCAAACAGACTTTGATGCGCTGTTAAATGAACTAGCAGAGCCAGACGAAGCTGATATTGCTGATGCCAGTGAGTTCGATGTTGATTTTAATGCGCTATTAAATGAAGACTTACAGGGTGAAAGCGAACAGCCAGTTGCACCTGAAGTAGAGGCATTAGATACTGAGGAGCAAACTACTTCAACGGATGAGTTTGTAGATATCGATTCATTACTTGAACAAAGTGACGATGAAGCACTCGACCATGAACCTTATGATGAGGTTGATATGGATGTAGGGCTGAGTGATTTTAATGACTTACTAGCAGGTGATAACCCAACTGATGTTGATGCCGAAAGTGGTGGTTACTCAGCAAAACTGGACTTAGCTCGGGCATATATCGAAATAGACGACTTTGATGCAGCGCTCCAAGCCATTGAAGATGTTATTGCCAATGGCCCTGAGGAAGTGCAAGAAGAAGCACAATCACTTAAGGCTAAAATTAGCGAGTAATAAGTAAAACTAACCAATAATAAACCGAGCTAACTTCAACTAGCTCGGTTTTTTGTATCTAAGCGAAGGTTATTGCTTGTCTTGTAAGCGACGAGTTTTGAAATCAGACTCGGCTTTCCACTTAGGCCAGTCGCCGTTATCAGCAAGTTTGGCAGCAATATCAACAATCAGTTCAATATCTTGCTCAACACCACCCATAGACCAATCTGCTGAATAGTCGTCAGCTTCTTTATGATATTTGTGCGCGATGTAATCAGGATCTGTATCACCTAAACTCATAAATAGTAAGCTAGGAACGCCTTGTTTAGCCAGCGAGAAGTGATCAGAGCGGAAGAACAAACCATTTTGAGGACGAGGGTCCATTTTTACATGACGACCTTGTGCTTTCGCTGCATCTGCAAGGTAGTCTTCCATTTCAGACATGCCTTTCCCGTATTGTAATATGTAGTCAACACCGTCTAGCACGTTCATACCATCAATATTAAGCAGCGCGACCATTTGCTTGGTTGGTACAATCTCGCCAGTTGCGAATTGCTCTGAGCCAATAAGCCCTGTTTCTTCAGCCGTAAAGTTGGCAAAGATAATAGAGCGTTTAAATGGTTTTTTCTTATGCATTTCAGTAAGAATACGGGCTATTTCAACCGTTGCTGCGCTACCTGATGCGTTATCAACAGCACCATTGTAGATTTTCACGCCGTTATCAGTTTGCTTGGTGCCAAAGTGGTCCCAGTGCGCACCAATTACAATGTACTCATCAGGAGTTTCGCTACCTTTAAGCGTTGCAACAACATTATGCGATTGCGCTTGAGAGATATCACTTTTCAGTGTCAGCGCTGCTTTCGCTTTTAAGTCGATAGGTTTAAAGTCAGCTTTTAGTGCGTTGGCTTTTTCAGTTTGATAATTAAGGCCTGCTTGAGCAAAAATTTCATTTGCCGCTTGCTCATCAATCCAGCCCATTACAGGGATGTCAGAAGCATTTTTATCTTGGTCGATTAAGGTATATTTACTACCCGTGTTCGAGCTTTCTACAACGCTCCAAGGGTAAGCTGCAGGAGCAGTTTCGTGAACGATAAATACCGCTTTTGCACCTTGGCGAGCACCTTCTTCATACTTGTAAGTCCAACGACCGTAATAGGTCATAGCATTACCGGTGAAAAGCGCGTCGTCTTGCGTGGCAAACCCAGGATCATTAACAAGCACGATAATTGTTTTGTCTTTTACATCAATATCTGCAAAGTCATCCCAATTATATTCAGGTGCATTGATACCGTAGCCAACAAACACAACATCAGAGCCATCAATGTTGATCTCAGGGTTAATTTGTTGGGTACGGGCGGTAAAATCACTGCCAGAATTAAAGCTTAAATCACCCACTTGTAAGGTCATGTTTTGATCTGGAGTGAGTTTTGCCATGGTAACTGGCTGTAAAAACTCACCATTAAAACTACCGCTTAAGCCGAGTTTTTTATATTCATCGGCTAAATAGTTAATAGTGAGCGTTTCGCCTTCAGTTAAAGGGCCGCGGCCTAAGAATTCATCTGAGGCGAGGGTTTTAATATGTGAGCGTACATTGGCAATGTTTACGGCTTCATTGCTTTCAGCGTTTGGTTTATCAGTGCTTGTTGTTGGTTGCTCAGAGCAGCCGAATAAACCAATTGCAAGTGCCAAGCTTGCATACTTAAGGTGAGTTGTCATAGTTTTTCTGGTTGATTGCACAGGGTTTCAATATATGGGACGCGAAGGGGGGCTGTCCAGAAAGAGTCTACAAATAACTAATTATTCAGGATGAAAGGGTAATAATGCACCTTTCATCCTGCCAATTTTACCACCACGCTTTATCAATGGCGGTATCTTGAATTTTAAATACCTCTCCAACTAGCGGAGTACTCAGCGATACTTGCTCCTGTCCTGCTTTTTTAGCGATACGTTTAAGTGGGTCATACCAAGCATGAAAGGCGAGATCGAATGTACCATTATGCACTGGCACCATCACATCACCTTGTAAATCGAGGTGAGCTAGTACTGATTGTTCTGGTGTCATGTGAATGTCAGCCCAATCTTTGTCGTAAGCACCGGTTTCAATAAAGGTGATATCAAACGGCCCGTAGCGATTACCAATTTCTTTAAAGCCAGCAAAGTAGCCAGAGTCACCGCTAAAATAAAAGCGCTTGTCATTTACTTTAATAGCCCAAGAGCCCCAAAGAGTTTTATTGCCGTCTGTTAAACCTCGGCCAGAAAAGTGCTGGGTTGGGGTAAATACAATTTGGCTATTTGCCATATTTTGCTCTTGCCACCAATCAAAGCTATGCACCTTTTTTTCATCAACGCCCCATTTTTTCAGGTCGTTTTCGACTCCTAATGGCACATAAAAAGAATCTGTTTTATCAACAAGCTGTTTAATCGCCGCTTTATCTAAGTGATCATAATGGTTGTGCGAAATAAACACTTTAGCAATGTTTGGTAGCTCTGCAATGCTGATAGGTGTTGGCTGAAAGCGCTTGGGTCCCATGAATGAAAAAGGCGAAGCGCGTTCTGAAAATACCGGATCAAATAGCCAGTATTCACCATACACTTTCGCTAAAATAGAGGAGTGACCTAATTTTACAAAATGCACTGTGTCATTAGATAAACGCTCAAGCTGTGCATGGGATACAGAATGCATAGGCAGTTCACCTTTTGGCTCTGCATCAATTTTCTTTTCTGTAATAAAGCGTTTGAAGATACCTAGAGTTTTCTTAAAGCTGGGTCTTTCTACCTCAGCAGTGTTGTGGAACTTGCCATCAGATAATTGCGCAGAGTGGCTGTTATAACTCACGCCTTCAGCGGCTAATTGATTATTCATAATAAACACTCCTATCACGATGCATAGAGTGGCGATTGCGAGCCATTTTAGAAATTTCATATCGTCACCATAAGTAAACTACACGGTGTAGTTTTTCATGGTTTGCTATAAAAGTAAACTATCTAGTGCATTTTTTATTTTTGCGTTACACTAGTAACCCTTATCGGAGGGGTCCATGAAATTATCACAGAGAAAACGATTAGATATTTTGAATGCTGCTGAGACATTGTTTTTTCAGCAAGGTGTTGAGCATACCAGTATGGATCAGGTTGCAAGCTTAGCGGGTGCCTCAAAGCGTACCGTATATAATCACTTTGAAAATAAAGATGTGTTGTTTCAAGCAATTCTAGTGTTTATGTTTGAAAAAGTCCGCCAAGAGCAAGCGGTTGTATTTGATGCCGCTGTGCCAATTGCACAGCAGTTAACACGCATTGCTGAACAAGAAGTGGCGCTTTTAACCTCTGAAGAGTTTTTAAAAGTAGCGAAAGTCGCTTTTATGCAGATGTTACAGCAGCCTGATCTAGCAAAATCATTAGCCAGTAATAACATGGGCTGTATGCAAGATCTGGTGGCGTTTTTAGAAGCGGGTGTGCAAGCACAGGTTTTAACTATTGATGATGTTGAGTTTGCAGCGAAACAGTTTGTGTATCAGTTAAAGTCGCTTATCTTTTATCCGTTGCTGTATGGCTTTGAGCGCCAAGAAGGCGACTCAGATAACAAAGTAATAAGCGAAACTGTAAAAATGTTCTTAGCGCGTTATGGGCGCTGATATTTTGGAACATAAAAAAGCCCGCTTAATGCGGGCTTTTAAATAATTGTAAAAGTATTACTTCACTTCTTTACCAGCTGCTTGTTGGTCAGCATGGTAGCTTGAGCGAACAAATGGACCACAGGCCGCATGTGTAAAGCCAATTTCGTCTGCATAATCTTTTAATGCATCAAACTCAGCTGGCGGCACATAGCGTTTAACCGGTAAGTGGTGCTTAGAAGGTTGTAGGTATTGACCTACTGTTAGCATATCAACGTTATGCTCGCGTAAATCACGTAATACTTCTTCGATTTCGCTAATTTCTTCACCTAAACCTACCATCAAACCAGACTTTGTTTTCACATCTGGATGTGCTTCTTTAAAGCGACGTAATAGCTCAAGTGACCATTTATAGTCAGCACCTGGACGCGCTAATTTGTATAAACGCGGTGCTGTTTCTAGGTTGTGGTTAAATACATCTGGCGGCGTCTCGATTAAGATATCAAGGGCTCTGTCCATACGACCACGGAAATCAGGTACTAAAATTTCAATCGTTATTTCTGGGTTGTGCTTACGAATTTCACGAATACAGTCAGCAAAGTGTTGTGCACCACCATCACGTAAATCATCACGGTCTACTGACGTGATTACAACATAGCTTAGCTTCATGTCTTTAATCGTCAGCGCCAGCTTTTCTGGCTCAGCTGCGTCTGGCTTTAATGGGCGACCATGAGCAACATCACAGAACGGACAACGACGAGTACAAATAGCACCTAAGATCATGAAAGTCGCAGTACCATGGTTGAAACATTCAGATAGGTTAGGGCACGAAGCCTCTTCACACACTGAGTGTAAACCATGTTTACGCATCGCTTGTTTAATACCATCAATACGTTCGGTTGATTTTGGTAAGCGAATTTTTAGCCACTCTGGCTTACGCAACATTTCGTTTTTTTCAGTCGGTAAAACTTTAACTGGGATCAGTGCCATTTTTTCTGCATCACGCAGTTTTACGCCTGGTTCCATTTTGACTGGTTTATTCATTCGTTTTCAAACCCTTCAGTGTGCTTAACCACAGTAGCATTAAGCTTTTTAATCATGTGTTTTACAAGCCCTGCACCTGCTTGCTCGAGGTTTTGCGGACCGTTAAGATCGGTTGTTTGCACCATGTTCATGCCAGCATAGCCGCATGGATTAATACGTAAGAATGGGCTTAGATCCATACTTACATTTAGTGCTAAACCGTGGAAAGAGCAACCGCGGCGAACGCGAAGGCCTAATGAGGCAACTTTGCTGTCGTTAACGTAAACACCGGGTGCGTCCGCTTTCGCGTAGGCATCAATGTCGTAGTCTTTTAACGTATCAATAATGCACTCTTCAAGCCAGGTTACCAGCTCCCTTACACCAATGTTTAAACGACGTAAGTTGAATAGCACATACATCATTTGTTGGCCTGGTCCGTGATAGGTCACTTGACCACCACGATCCACTTGGATCACTTCGATATCACCGGTATTTAATAAGTGCTCAGCTTTGCCTGCTTGGCCTTGCGTAAATACTGGCTCGTGCTCTACAAGCCAAATTTCATCTGCTGTGTGCTCATCACGGGTGTCGGTAAAAGATTGCATTTTTTGCCAAATTGGCATGTAACGCTGACGACCTAGTTGACGAACGATTAATTCTCTTTCGCTCACGAGTTACTCCGTAATCGGCCTATAGCATGTGACGTACGTCATCGATGTTGCTGATCACGTTATAAATTTCTTCAATGTGCTCTTTACTTGTAACCGTTGCTACAAGCGTTACAGATTCGTAATTACCTTTGCTGCTTGGTTTTACCTTTGGCGCATAATCGCCAGGTGCAATTGGTTGCAGCTTTTCTAGGATCTGATCTGTTAGATTTACGTTAGCTAAGCCCATGATTTTAAATGTGAATGGGCATGGGAAATCTAAATACTCGTCAAACTTAGTATTTTTTACAGGTTGAACCACGACGGTGACTCCTCAAACAGTGAGTGTGCTTAATAGAGGTGTTCTCTGCCATTTCTTGGCGTTAAGCAAACTTAGATTACGACGCACTCGACCCAGCGCGACTGATATGGGGCGCATTCTATCATTTTTCAGACAAAAAAAAACGCCTTGCGGTGCAAGGCGTTTATAAACTTTATGACCAGATTACTGAATTTGTAAACGTAGGTAATCGTAGATCTTGCTAAAGAAGCTGCCTTCTTCCACTTCTTCTAGTGTAACTAGTGGATATTGTGCAATTTCTTCACCTTCAAGCTGTAAGAATAGCGTGCCTACTTTAGTACCTTTAGCAAGCGGCGCTTCTAATGTTTTATCAAGCTCGAAGTTCGCTTTTAAGTTTTTACGCTGACCACGTGGAATCGTAATAGGTGTGTCTTCTAAGATACCTAACGATACGTTTTCTTTATTACCCATCCAAATACGTTGCTCAGCAAAGCTGTCGCCTGCTTTATATGGCGTGATTGTTTCAAAAAAGCGGAAACCGTAGTTTAATAGTTTTTTGCTTTCAACTTTACGAGCACGTTCGCTTTCTGTGCCCATTACTACCGCAATTAAACGCATGTCATCTTTAGTTGCAGAAGTTACTAAGCTATAACCCGCTTCTGATGTATGGCCAGTTTTAATACCGTCAACGTTCATGCTTTCATCCCATAACAATGAGTTACGGTTGTATTGCTTGATGCCGTTAAAAGTGAATGATTTTTTCGCGTATACTTCGTACTCATCTGGTACATCGCGAATAAGTGCAGCACCTAAAGTTGCCATATCACGTGGTGTCGTGAAGTGTTCGTTAGTATCTAAACCATGGCTATTTACGAAGTGGCTGTTAGTCATGCCAAGTTTTTCAGCGTGGGCATTCATTAAATCAGCAAATGCGCTTTCGCTACCAGCAATGTGTTCAGCCATGGCTACACAGGCATCGTTACCTGATTGAATAATGATACCGTGGTTTAAGTCATCAACGCTGATCTGCTTACCTACTTCGATAAACATTTTTGATGATTCAGGAAAATTCTTTGCCCAGGCTTTTTCACTGACTGTAACCATATCAGTTGGTGCAATATTACCTGCTTTGATTTCAGTACCAATTACATAACTGGTCATCATTTTGGTTAAACTAGCCGGTGCTAATTTTGTATCTGCTTCGCCTTCGGCAATCACTTTACCTGTGGTGAAATCAACCAAGAAATAACCTTTCGCATTAACTTGAGGTGGGGCAGGGATAATTTGGGCTGTTGCAGAAAATACGCTAGCAGTGCAAACAAGGCCACAAACGCCACTTAAGATTTTATATTTTATAGATTTCATCGTACTCATTAATGGTTAAAGTTAAACATGTTGCGTTGACCTATTCTAAAGGTCTTACTCACTGTAAAGCAAGAACGCGTTCTGAAATTGGTTTTGTTTTAGCTTTTCTAAAACTGCTTGTGCTTCTGCGGCATCTTTTATTGGACCAAGACGTAATCGATAGATTCCATCTTTTTCAACAATGTTTGTTGGCACATGATATTGCTGACGAAGTTGAAACGCGAGGGCTTCAACATTAGCAAGAGTACTTCCCGCTGCAACCTGAATGTAGCTTAAACGAGGGGCAGAATTGGCAAGGGTAACAGCCTCAACCTTAACACGGGCTGTACCTTGTCGGTAATAACCTAATTTATAGGCCGCAGAATAAGATAAATCGATAATCCGGTCATCATGAAATGGGCCACGGTCGTTTACACGAACAATTACTGATTTTCCGTTATCTAAATTTGTTACTCTGGCAAAGCTCGGTAGCGGCAGTGTTTTATGAGCTGCTGTCATCGCAAACATATCGTACACTTCGCCGTTTGAGGTGTGATAATTGTGAAACTTTCGACCATACCACGAAGCAATGCCTTCTTCAGAGTAGCCAGTTTCATCGAGCATCGGCGTGTATCGTTTACCACGGACTTCGTAAGGGCGACTAGCGCTTGCACTTTTAATAACCGGGGTGACTATGGCATCTTGCATTTCAAGTTCGGTTGGTTTTCGAAGCGGGGCTGCATCATGCTCCATAGCATAACGGCCTTGCTGAGATGAAGAACTACATGCTGCTAGCAGCACAGAAAATAACGCTATAAGTAAGTAATTGACTCGTTGTGTCATTATTTTAAAAGCATCCTTTTATCGGTGGCGATAGACATGATAATGCCAAATCCGGCCATCAAGGTCACCATTGAGGTGCCACCATAGCTTATTAGTGGTAACGGAACACCTACTACAGGCAGTAAGCCCGAAACCATGCCAATATTTACAAATACATAAACAAAGAAGGTCAGTGTTAATGCGCCGGCAAGCAACTTACCAAACGCATCTTGTGCGTTTACCGCAATATATAAGCCACGACCAATAATAAACAAGTACATACAAAGTAATAAACAAACCCCGAACAGGCCAAACTCTTCGCTCAGTACAGAAAAGATAAAATCGGTATGACGCTCAGGTAAAAACTCTAGTTGTGATTGTGTCCCTTGCAGCCAGCCTTTACCTTCAATGCCGCCAGAACCTATCGCAATTTTAGATTGAATAATGTGGTAACCCGAGCCAAGCGGATCGCTTTCAGGATCTAAAAAGGTCAGTACTCGTTGTTTTTGATAATCAAGCATCACGTAATGCCAAAACGGCCATGCTGCTAAACCAACAGTAGCAGATAAAAAGCCAATAAGGCGCCAACTTAGTCCAGATAAAAACAATACAAATATCCCTGAACTGGCAATCAAAATAGAGGTACCTAAGTCGGGTTGTTCTTTAATTAAAATGGTTGGCACCATTACAATCGCAAAGCCAATAATTAAATGAATGATTCTTGGCGGTAAATGGTTACGCCCGATATACCATGCAACCATCATTGGCACGGCTATTTTCATTAACTCTGACGGCTGGAAGCGGGTTACTCCTAAGTCAAGCCAACGCTGTGCACCTTTTGAACTAACCCCGAATAACAACACCCCAACCAGCATTAAAAGCCCCACGCAGTAGAGCGGAATAACCATACTCTTTAATGTGTTAGGCGAAAACTGCGCGAGTATAAACATACCTAAGATAGCGCCAAACATACGTGTTGCGTGGCGTATCATCATGGCAGAGTCTTGGCCGCTAGCGCTGTAAACAATAGCAAGGCTGGCTACCATCATCGTCATAAGGGCAATAAGAAGTGGTAAATCGAGGTGTAGGCGCTGCCAAATTGAGCGTTTTTTATTTAATGGGATCATGGCGCGTCACTTTGGGCTATTTGAATCGGGTTCGCTGAAAAGTAGTAATCCATTAATTGACGCGCAATAGGCGCACCAACCGTACTACCACCACCGGTGTTTTCAACCACCACAGAGACCACAATTTGTGGGTCGTTATAGGGTGCAAAACCAACATAGATAGCGTTATCACGTTGGCGCTCTTTAAGTGATTTAGCGTCGTAACGCTCACCTTGAGCAATACTCACAACCTGAGCAGTACCTGTTTTACCAGCTGGGTCGTAATTCGACCCTTTAAAAGCTTTATGAGCAGTACCTGTGACTTTATGTACGGTGTTGTGCATCGCATCTAGCGCAATTTGCCAATGATGAGGATTTTTTAATACTACAGGTGGCTTTTCATCATTATTAATTTGCGTTACTTCGTTTTCTTTTTTAGCGACTTGTACAAGGTGCGGAGGATGATCGAGCCCGCGGTTCACTAAGATGTTGGTTGCATTAGCTATTTGCATCGGCGTTGCGGTCCAATAACCTTGGCCGATACCCACTGAAATGGTGTCGCCGCGCCACCATGATTCTCTAAAGCGGGCTTCTTTCCATTCTCGCGATGGCATAATGGCGGATGTTTCTTCGTGAATATCGATTCCAGAAAGTTCGCCAAAGCCAAACTGCGTCATAAAGTCGCTGATTTTGGTGATCCCTAAACGGTAAGCAACATCGTAAAAATAGGTATCGCATGATTCTTCAATAGCACGATAAACATCAACATGGCCATGGCCCCAACGTTTCCAGTCACGCCATTTGTGCTCCACGTTAGGAATTTGGAAAAATCCCGGATCCCAAATTTGTGTTTGCTCGGTTACCAGTCCTTCTTCAAGAGCAAGGATCGACATATGAGGTTTTACTGTAGAGGCAGGTGCATAACGGCCTTGCGTGGTCCGGTTAATTAGCGGTCGGTCTGGGTTTAACAACTTTTTGTAATCTGTGCTGCTGATACCATGGACAAATAAATTCGGGTCATAACTTGGGTTGGAGTAAAGTGCTAAAACGCCGCCATCTTTAGCATCAAGCACTACAATGGCACCACGCATATCTTTTAAGGCATGTTGAGCAATTTGTTGCAGGCCAATATCCAAAGTAAGTACTAAGTCGTGACCAGGCTCAGGTGGCGTGAGGCTTAAAGTGCGGATAACTCGGCCACGGTTATTCACTTCAACGCGCTGCGAACCAACCACACCATGAAGGAGTTCTTCGTAATACTTTTCGATACCCAGCTTACCAATGTCGTGGGTTGCACGGTAGTTAGTTGCTTGGTCTTCTGCTTCCAGTTTGGTGAGTTCTTTTTTGTTGAGTTTGGCAACATAACCTAGGGCATGGGTAAGGGTATCACCATAAGGGTAATAGCGAGCTAAACGCGCTTCGATACTAAAGCCAGGAAACTTATGCTGATTAACCGAGAACTTTGCAACTTCGGTTTCGTCTAAACGGGCTTTTAATACTTGGCTTTTAAAGCGGCGATTGTGCTTAATGTCATCTAGAAAGTCAGCTTTTTGTTGCTCAGTTATTTTAATAACTTTTTCAACTTCGCTCAGTGCCTCTTCAAGGTTATCAACTTCCTCGGGTATTACTTCTAAATTATAAACTGGTTTGTTTTCAGCCAGTAATACGCCATTTCTGTCGTAAATAAGCCCACGGTTAGGGGCAATTGGAATAACTTTGATGCGGTTATCGTTCGAACGTGTTTGATAATCTTGATGTTCGATAACTTGGATGTTGTATAGGTTAGATAACAACACACCAATTAACAGTGTAACAAACACAAAACCCACAAATGCTCGGCGAGCAAACAAGTTTGCTTCAGCCGAGTGGTCTCGAATCGTGGGTCTGTGTTTTCGCATTGGCTTTACTACTCGCGATGATAAGGGTGGTTGTTATTCAAGCTCCAGCCTCGGTATAGGCTTTCTGCAACAATGATGCGCACTAGCGGGTGCGGTAGTGTCAGGTTTGATAATGACCACTTTTGCTCAGACGCTGCAATACACTCAGGTGCTAAGCCTTCTGGTCCACCAATCAATAAGCTAACATCGCGACCATCAAGCTGCCACTTTTCCATACTTTTTGCCAGCTGATGGGTATCCATTGGTTTACCGGTCACCTCTAGCGTTACAATGCGGTTACCTTTAGGGATCGCAGCTAGGGTCTTTTCGCCTTCAAGTTGTAAAATACGTTTGATATCCGCATTTTTACCACGTTTACCTGCGGGGATTTCAATTAGCTCAAGAGGCATATCACGCGGGAAGCGACGTTGATATTCTGTGAATCCGGTTTCAACCCATGCTGGCATTTTGGTGCCAACAGCAATCAATTGTATTTTCAAAATGGTTACCTATGTCCTTGCTAAGGGTTAGCCCCAAAGTTTCTCTAGATCATAGAAGTCGCGAGTTTGGTCTTGCATAACATGCACAACCACATCACCTAGGTCTACAAGCACCCATTCACCTTCGTTTTGGCCTTCGTAACCGAGAGGTTCTTCACCAGCATGGCGTGCTTCTTTAGCAACATGATCAGCAATAGATTGTACATGGCGTTTAGAGTTACCTGAGCACACTAACATGTAATCAGTAATGTCAGACTTACCACGAACATCAAGCTGTACCACATCACGGGCTTTCATATCGTCGACTTTATCAAGGGCAAATGCGAGTAGTTGTTTAGAATCCAAAGTGTTTTCTCAAAAATAAATAATCTTAATTTGTTATTTTATCACGCAGGCAGTATTTATTCATCTGTTTGGTAAAGATGATGCTGTGCAATGTATTGACTTACGGTAGTAGGTAAAAGTTCCGCTATATTATCATTTGAATGCAGCTTTTTTCTTATTTCGCTTGAGGCGGCATTAACTTGTAAGCCATTTAAAAAGAATAACTTACCTGCAGGGGCTTGTTGTAGCTGGCTAAGTTGCTCTGTTACGGCATTCTCTTTATAAGCTGCAAGTTCACCAGATACTTGGCAGTACTGCCCCGGGCGCTGGTACACAACGATATGACAAAGTTTGACAATCTCTTGCCATTTAAACCACTTATCTAGGCTATTGAATGAGTCCATGCCGATTAAAAACATAATCGGCGCAGCTGGGTTTTCTGCACGAAGCTCTTCTAAACTCAGCAAAGAATAAGACGCACCTTCTCGGTTTAGTTCGCGGTAATCGATAGCAAAACGCGGATTGTCGTCAATCGCAAGTTTTAGCATATTAATGCGATGCTCATCACTTATTCCTGGCTTGGCTTTATGAGCAGGAATAGCACAAGGCATGAAGTAAAGGGTATCGAGTTGGCACTGCTGAACACACTGTTGGGCCATATTAATATGACCTAAGTGAATTGGATCAAAGGTGCCACCAAAAATAGCAATCATGAATTGTTACTCTTAGTCAAAGACCGGGTGGCAAGGTAAAGGTATCGCCACAGGTTGGCAAAACACTAAGCATATTTGCATTAATGCTTGGTAGGGGGCTACAAGGTTGCCTTGTTTATATGCGGCATCAAACTGGGCTAATTGTTTGGTAATTTGTTCGAGTACTTGGATGTTTAAGCGGTTTAAGGCCTGTTGTACAACCGCTTGTTGGTTTTTCCAAATATTATATTTTTTGTATAAATCAGCCATATTGGCACCATTCAAGCGCCCGTGTTGCATAGCCAGTAAGTTAGCTGCTTCTTTATTGATGGCCCAAAAAATACTCATGGCTTCAGTGTTATCAGCAGCCAGTTTAGTCATTACTTTAACTGCTTGTTCGGCGTGGCCATTTAATAAAGCATCACTCAAATCAAAAATATCAAATTTTGACTGATTTAGTAGCCCTTGCATCACAGCTTGTTGGTCAATTAGCTCACTACCATAAAGCAAAGATAGCTTTTCTAACTCTTGATGACAGGCAAGTAAATTTCCTTCAGTGGCATCAATTAAGCTTTGTTTTGCGTTGTTATGAAGGTTTAAGTTTAAACGGTAGCATTGCTCATCTAACCAGCGGCTCAGGTGATTACCTGTTAATGGGTAACAAGGAACAAATAAGCCTTGCTTATCGAGGGCTTTAAACCAAGCACTGCGTTGAATATCTTGGCTGGCTTTGGCACCTTTTAAAACCAAAATAGTATCGGGATTAGCAAGCTCAACGAGCTGCTTAAAGATTTGACTGCCTTGCGCACCAGGTTTTTGCTCGTTTAAATCAAACTCAATTAAGGTACGAGCGCTGAACAGTGACATACTTTGATATTGAGCAACAATTTCTTGCCAATCAAAACCCGGCATTAAGGTAAATTTGATTACCTCGTCAAAGCCTTGCTGTTTAGCTGCTTGGCGAATTTGCATGATGCACTGAGCAATTTGATAAGGCTCTTCACCAAACACCATGTAAAAAGGCGCGAGGCCTTTTTTTAACTGGCTAGGAAGCTGGTTTGCATAACAACGCATTACAGTTGTGATAACTCACGAACAATACGACGACTCGCTTGCTTACGAATTTCGCCTAATAGCAAATCAAGCTCTTTTGCTTTTGCAAGGGCATTGTCTGGGTCGTCTTGGTAGTTACGATACAATTCAAAGCTTTGATTAATCGCTTTTTGTCCAGGGCGCTTCAGGGTATAGCTTACGCTGTAGGCAAGTTCATATTCAGCAACCTGACCATTATCAAACAATGACAAAATTTGACGCTCTAAACGATCTCTGTGAATCTTTAACTCAGGGTGTTTACCAACTTGGTTAAGCTCAACTTTACTCGCAATCAGTTCTTTTTCGACTAATTCGAATAAGGCTGACTTTTCATCATCACCAACAAGGGTGATTACTTTCAAGTCGTCAGGCAAGTTAGAGGCTTTCTTTAAATGAAAGCCACAACTTGTCAGCAGTAAACAGACTAGCGCGAGGGCTAGTCCGTTTTTCAGTGCTTGAAGCGCTGCCATCTTAGTTAGCAACCACGTTAAGTAGTTTGCCAGGTACGTAAATCACTTTGCGGATGGTTGCGCCATCAGTGAACTTAGTCACGTTTTCTTCAGCAAATGCTAATGCTTCAACTTGCTCTTTGGTTGCATCTGCAGGCACCATTAACTTAGCACGTAGCTTACCGTTAACTTGTACAATGATTAGCTTCTCATCTTCAACAAGTGCTGACTCATCAACTGTTGGCCATGCTGCATCTAAGATGTCGCCTTCTTTGCCAAGGTCTTGCCATAACTGGTGACACATGTGCGGTGTGATAGGCGCAAGCATGATAAGTAATGCTTCAAGTGCTTCGTTAGCAATTGCCACATCTTGTTTATCAGCAAGTGGTGCTTTAAGTAACTTGTTCGAGATTTCCATGATTGCAGCGATTGCAGTGTTAAATGTTTGACGACGTTCAACGTCATCAGTCACTTTTGCAATTGCTTTATGAAGTTCACGACGAAGAACTTTTTGGTCGTTGTTTAATGCTGATTTATCAAGCGCTTGGTAGCCTACTGTTTCTACATCAACAGCGTATTTCCAAATACGTTTTAAGAAACGCATTGCACCTTCAACACCTGAATCAGACCATTCAAGAGTTTGCTCTGGTGGTGCAGTGAACATCATGAATAAACGAACAGTATCTGCACCGTACTCGGCAATAACTTGTTGCGGGTCGATACCGTTGTTTTTCGATTTCGACATTTTGCTCATGCCCGCAGAGAATACCGGCTCGCCATCTTCTTTGTGCCACGCTTTAACAACACGACCTTTGTCGTCTGTTTCAGTTTGAACGTCTGTTGGTGAAATCCAGATATCACCGCCTTTCTCATCTTTACGATAGAAAGTATCAGCTAGTACCATGCCTTGACATAATAAGCGCTCAAATGGCTCATCTGAGTTTACTAAACCAAAGTCACGTAATAGTTTGTGGAAGAAACGCGAGTAAAGTAAGTGCAAGATCGCATGCTCAATACCACCAATGTATTGGTTTACTGGTAACCAGTAATTTGCAGCACCTGGCTCGATCATGCCTTCGTCAAAACGTGGGCTACAGTAACGAGCGTAGTACCAAGACGACTCCATGAAGGTATCGAAGGTATCAGTTTCGTGGAATGCAGGCGCGCCATTTACCGTTGTTTTAGCCCACTCAGGATCAGCTTTGATTGGTGAAGTCACACCATTCATAACTACGTCTTCTGGTAAGCGAACTGGTAGCATGTCTTCTGTTGCTGCAAGCTCATCACCATTTTCGTCGCTAAGCATTGGAATTGGAGAACCCCAGTAACGCTGACGGCTAACACCCCAGTCACGTAGACGGAAATTAACTTTACGCTCACCTACACCCAGCGCTTCTAGTTTGTCTGCAACGGCATTAAACGCTGCTTCAAACTCAAGACCATCGAACTCACCAGAGTTAACTAACACACCTTTTTCTGTGTAAGCTTGGTTGTCTAAATCAACCGTTTCTTCAGAACCTGCAGCTGGCGCAATAACTTGAGCAATTTCAAGGCCATAAGCTGATGCGAACTCGTAGTCACGTTGGTCGTGCGCAGGAACAGCCATAACAGCGCCTGAGCCGTAATCCATTAATACGAAGTTAGCGACCCAAATTGGTACTTGCTTACCTGTCAATGGGTGAATTGCATAAAAGCCTGTTGCAATGCCTTTTTTGTCCATGGTCGCCATGTCTGCTTCGGCGATTTTCGTGTTTTTACACTCATCAACAAACATTGCTACAGCATCGCTGTTTTTAGCGGCTTCTTGAGCAATCGGGTGACCAGCAGCAACAGCTACATACGTCACACCCATGAAGGTATCTGGACGCGTTGTATAAACACTGAATGTGTCTTCGTTATCAGCACGCTTAAATTCGATTTCTAAACCTTCAGAACGACCAATCCAGTTGCGCTGCATGGTTTTAACTTGCTCAGGCCAGTGATCAAGCTTATCTAAATCATCTAATAGCTCTTGTGCGTAATCAGTGATTTTGATGAACCATTGTGGAATTTCTTTTTGCTCAACAATCGCACCTGAACGCCAACCACGACCATCAATTACTTGCTCGTTAGCAAGTACTGTTTGGTCAACTGGATCCCAGTTAACTGTTGACATCTTTTTGTAAACTAAGCCTTTTTCGTAAAGCTTAGTGAAGAACCATTGTTCCCACTTGTAGTATTCTGGGTGACATGTTGCGATTTCACGATCCCAGTCGTAACCAAAACCTAGTTGCTTTAACTGGTTACGCATGTAATCGATGTTTTCGTAAGTCCACTTAGCAGGGGCCGTGTTGTTTTTAATTGCTGCATTTTCAGCTGGTAGACCAAACGCATCCCAACCCATAGGTTGCATTACGTTTTTGCCTTGCAAGCGTTGGAAGCGTGATACTACGTCACCAATGGTGTAGTTACGAACGTGACCCATGTGGAGTCGGCCGCTTGGGTATGGGAACATAGATAGACAGTAATACTTTTCTTTGCTCTCATCTTCAGTGACTTTAAATACTTGGTTTTCTTCCCAGTAGGCTTGTACTTTTGACTCAATGTCTTGCGGGTTATATTGCTCTTGCATCTACGATTCCAGACTTCTTGCAAATTAATAAAAAATTGTCGATAAGGATAACCCAAAATACATGCTAATCACAGCGGCAAATAGGCGCTTTTGTTAATTTTCCAAGGAAATATATTTTCAGGGCAGGTTAACCTATACTCAACTAGAATAACGGTTGATTTTTCATCACTTTTGAAGGAGTAAACGATGGCAGATTATAAATCTTGGCTGAGTGATTTGAGTGCTTGGCTTAAAGACGTAAAAGATCATGAGCTCAAGGATGCAATGGAGAAATTTGTTGAATCAGAGCAGGCACTTAAAGATTTAGGGCAAGAAAAATTAAATCAGTATCGTGACTATTTACAACGCGATATCGACCACATCAAAGAAAACGACAGTCACTATGATTCACTCGCATGGCTCGAGCTTAAAGAGTCGCTTTGGTACGAGTTGTCGCACATTGAAGATAAAACTCAGCTCGAATGGCAAGCCTTAAACCAAGATTTTCAACACAATGGTGTTTATCAAGAGGGAGAATGGATAGCCATGGGCACATTAGTATGTAAAAATTGTCAGCATAGTTACGATGTTTACCATGCTACGCAAATTACTCCTTGTACTGAATGTGGCGGTATTTATTTTCGCCGTAAGGCATTACAACCTTAATCAGTGACGCAAGCTTGTGCTGGGCGTTACCTATAATGCCCAGTCAAGACTGGGAAATAAGAAGTTAGAATGACAAAAAAACTAATCCCTCTACCTATTTCTGCGTTAGCGCCTAAGATTGCCGCAAGTCATGTTGCGACTTGTATGCAAAACCCATATCCAGAAGCGTTGCCATTTATTGGTCAACAACGTGCACAAAGTGCCCTCGACTTTTCACTCGGAATGGAATTACCGGGTTACAATGTTTATGTGATGGGTGAAGCGGCTCATGGTCGTTACACCTTAGTAAAAGACAAACTCACAGCTCATTCAAAAGACCGCCCAACGCCTAATGAGTGGTTGTACGTTAACAACTATGATGACCACCGCGAGCCAATCGCGTTATTTATGCAAGCAGGTCAATCGAAGCAATTAGCTGACGATATAGATTCATTTATCGACGAAGTACTCGATACATTCCCAGCAGCTTTTGATAACCCGGGTTATCAACGCAAGAAAAAATCAATCGATCGTGAGTTTACAGATACTTACGATGCGGCAATTACTGCTGTTGAAATTGCAGCTCTTGAGCAAAGTGTGGCATTGATTGAAGAAAATGGTGTTGTGGGATTTGCGCCTTTAGTGAATGGTAAACAACTGAGCGACAGTGAATTTTCAGCCCTTGATGAGCCACTGCGTATCGAATTTTATGAGGTTATCGAAAAGCTTGAAGATGCGTTAATCGAAGCATTAATTGAGCTTCCTCGCTGGAAAAGAGAGTCATCTGAAAAGCTACGTAACCTTAAAAAATCAACTGCTGAGCTTGCCACTAAGCCACTCATTAAAGCCCTTGAGCATAAATACGCGACACACATTGGTGTATTACGTTATTTAAAAGATATTCGTGAAGAAATCATTGATGCGGTACTTGAATGGCTCGACGATGATGAAAACGACGAAAACAAAGAAGACTTTGACCGTAAAGGGATGCTCACAGACTTCTTTGCGCCAAATATTCTAGTCGAATACAAAGAGGGCGATGCAGCCCCTGTGGTGTATGAGCCGAATCCGACTTTTGGCAATATTTTCGGCAAAATTGAATATGCGACTTCGCAAGGCTCGCTTATCACCAGTTACCGCTCAATTCAGCCAGGTGCACTGCACCGTGCTAATGGTGGCTATTTGATTATGGATGCAGAAAAAGTCATGGCGAACCCACAAGTGTGGGATGGCCTTAAGCTTTCTCTAAAAACGCATCAAATCAAAAACGACTTACCCTATCAAGACAGCTCTGTGGGAAGCAGCTTTACGTTACGTCCGCAGCTTATTCCTCTTGATGTAAAAATAGTGCTGCTAGGCTCTCGCGACCTTTATTACACCATTGGTGAATATGACGAAGAGTTTGCAGAGTTATTCCGTGTCCTTGCTGACTTTGACTATTACTTACCAAGTAGCGATAAACTGCAATATCAGTTCATTACCAAGGTGACTGAATATTGTCAGCAAACACTTAATTGCACCGTAAATGAAGCTGCAATGGCGAGGTTATTAAAGTTTAGTTATCGCCAAGCTGAGCACCACAACAAGCTCTCAGCTCGTTTTGCTGATGTATTGGAATTAGTGGCAGAAGCCAGTTTTTATGCCAAACAAGATGGCCAAACCGTGATTGATGCTCATCACATAGATGAAGCCATTGTTGGTAAGCAATACCGTACAGGGCAAATTTCAGAAACCATGCTGAGTGATATCAAAGAGGGGCAAATTTTAATTGCAACCGAAGGTCACGCAGTGGGCAAAGTAAATGGCTTAACTGTGCTGCATATTGGCGATACCTCATTTGGTACACCTGCACGCATAACAGCCACTGTATATGCAGGTGCAGATGGCGTAATTGACGTTGAACGTGAAGCCGAGCTGGGTAAAGCCATTCACTCAAAAGGGGTGATGCTATTAACCGGTTACTTAGGTAATAAGTATGCTCAGCAATTTAGCCTAACGCTCAGTGCCAATATCGCAATAGAGCAAAGCTATGGCTACATCGACGGTGATAGCGCTTCATTAGCAGAGCTGTGCGCGCTTATATCGGCCATTACGAACTTACCTATTAGCCAGTCTATCGCGCTTACAGGGTCAATTAACCAGCATGGTGATGTGCAATCAATTGGTGGCGTAAACGAGAAAATAGA
This sequence comes from Pseudoalteromonas sp. PA2MD11, assembly GCF_017808125.1. Classification (NCBI taxonomy): domain Bacteria; kingdom Pseudomonadati; phylum Pseudomonadota; class Gammaproteobacteria; order Alteromonadales; family Pseudoalteromonadaceae; genus Pseudoalteromonas; species Pseudoalteromonas sp. PA2MD11. The sequence goes on along the minus strand of NZ_JADKNF010000001.1, from coordinate 281,541 downwards.
AGGCTTCTTCAAGCTTTGTAAAATGCGTGGCTTAACCGGTGAGCAAGGGGTGATTATTCCTAAATCTAACCAAGTTAATTTAGTGCTTGATGACGAAGTACTCGATGCGGTTGAAAAAGGACGTTTTAATATTTATGCCGTTGAAACCGTTGATCAAGCACTGAGCTTGTTAATGGATAAAGACGCAGGTGAAATGACCGCAGAAGGTTACCCTGAAGGCTCTATAAACGCGCTAGCCTTAGCAAGGCTTGCCAATATTGCTGATATCGTAAATGGCGACAATGATGATGAGAAGGACGCAGAATGATTAATTTAATACTTTTACTGATCATTGGTATTTTTTGTTTTTTAATTTTTAAAAACAGTAAAAAGGCGAAGCTACAAGCCCTTGAAAATGAAAAACTCGCCGCGGACTTTTTAGCGAATAACAGTAAAGCCGACGATATTCATGAAACCGCATCTGGGCTGCAATACAAAATTGAGCAAAGTTCAGGTAATGACACAAAGCCAAGTGCAACCAGTAAAGTAAAGGTTCACTATCACGGTACGCTTATAGATGGCAGTGTTTTTGACAGTTCAGTGGTAAGAAATTCGCCAATCAGCTTTGGTTTAAACCAAGTTATTGCAGGCTGGACCGAAGGCTTACAACTCATGAGCGAAGGAGATAAATTTACCTTTTATATCCCGCCACAGCTTGCTTACGGCCGTAAACGCGTCGGCAGCATTCCAGCAGGCTCGCTACTTATATTTGATGTAGAGTTGATAAAGATAGAATCTTAAATGTAAAAAAAGGCTTCATTATGAAGCCTTTTTTAATTGTTATTTCTTAACCCTTACAAATACACCCACAGCGCTCAGTAATATCACCACCGCCCACACAGGCCAATTACCATATTGGCTATAAATGCTATCGCCTTTAATTAACGTGATATTGGCCTCAAGTACATCCGCTTTAAATTGTGGCATAGCTAATTGTGATTTAGCGATAGGGTCGTAAACGGCGCTAATACCGTTATTCGTCACGCGGATTAGCGGGCGCTGTAACTCTAAGGCGCGCATACGCGCTATTTGCATGTGCTGATGCGGGCCATGTGAGTCACCGAACCATGCATCGTTACTCACCGTGAATAAAATGTCGGAGTCACTGCGATAATTACCACGAACCAACTCAGAAAAGGCAATTTCATAGCAAATAGCCGGTAAAATATTTAAGCCATTTGCGCGTAAATTGTTTTGCACTTCATCGCCGCGAGTGAAAGATGACATAGGTAAATCAAACAGTGGCGCAATTGGGCGCAAGAAGTCCTGAAACGGCACAAATTCACCAATAGGTAATAACTGATGCTTTTGATAGCGGTTTTTACCTAAATATTGATAGTGGCCTTCACTGTCATTGTGTTCTTTTTTACCAAGCACTATTAAGGTATTAAAAATGTTACGCGTGTCGTATTGGTAATCAACGATGCCGGTAATAAGTGCTGTGTCATTAAAAGTTGCAGCACTATCAATGCTTGTTAAATACTCGGTTGATAATGCTTCAAGCTCGGGCACCGCAGCTTCTGGCCAAACAATTAAATCAGCATTCCAATGTAGGCGAGTCATATCTTGGTATTTGCTCATCGTCGTCCAAAACTCAGACGGCTCAAAGCGAAGATGCTGTTTAATATTACCCTGCACCAGTACAGTTTTAATGGTTTTATCTTGGTAGTGTAGCTGGCTGCTGCTTGCAATCGCATATAAGCCAGCTAATAGGGCTACAGAGGCGATAAGAGGTTTACCATCTTTATTTGCTAGGCGATATAAAGCAAACGCAATTAACATACATACAAGCGTAATCCCAAACTCGCCAATTACCGGGGCTAAAAAATTAAGTGGGCTGTCTGTTTGCGTGTAACCAAAGCTCAGCCACGGAAAGCCTGTTAGCAATGTGCCACGTAAGTATTCTGTAGTTGCGATAGCGGCGAGGAACCAACATATAAAGCTATATGGGCCTGTAGCAAGGCGTGTTGCCAGCCATGTAGCTAATGCAGGGTAAAGGGCTAAATAAGCACAAAGCAGCACCATTAACGAAATTGATGCGATTAATGGCATGCCACCAAAGGTCGCTATTGATACATGCACCCAGCTTATACCTGCACCAAACCAACCTAAACCAAATATAAAGCCATATTTAGCACTTTGTTTAGCGGCTAATTTACCGTTTGCGAGAGGGTTAATGCAGTAGAGTAGAGCACCAAGGGAAAGAAAAGTTATAAACCATAGGTTATAGGGTGCGTAACTTAAGGTTAAAAAGAGGCCCGCAACAAGTGCGAGCCAGGCTTTTTTATCTTTTGCAAGGTGACTTAGGTTAGTTAGCAGTTTCTTCACTGTCGTTATCATCAGCCTTTGGAATGGTGACTTGCAATTGTAAGATACGGCGGTTATCTGCGTTAGTGACTTTAAATTGTAAGCCTTCTACCTCGATTGTTTCACCACGACTTGGCATGTGACCAAATGCATGTAAAACAATACCACCTATGGTGTCAGCATCTGAGGTGCTGTAACCAGTTTTAAAATACTCGTTAAAGTCATCAACTTCAGTCAGCGCTTGCACAGCGTAAACGTGCTTTGCAACTTGGCGAATATCTTGTAGATCTTCACTTTCATCGTGCTCGTCTTCGATTTCACCCACGATGATTTCAAGGATATCTTCGATAGTAACAAGACCAGACACACCACCATACTCATCAATAACAATCGCCATGTGGTAACGTTGTTGACGGAACTCATTAAGCAGCGTATCTACACGTTTACTTTCAGGCACTACAACTGCAGGACGCAAATATTCACGTAAAGAAGGCAGTTGCTCATCTTTGTTGATGATCAGTGGTAATAAATCTTTTGCTAATAAAATACCTTCAACATGGTCTTTGTCTTCACATACCACAGGAAAACGTGAATGTGTTGAATCAACCATCATAGGTAATAGCTCTTCTAATGGTGTATCAACCTCTAAGGTTACCATTTGCGAGCGTGGGATCATGATGTCCCGCACTTTCAGCTCTGATACACCTAGCACCCCTTCAATCATATCTTTGGTTTCAGGGTCGATAAGGTCGCGTTCTTGCGCATCGGCAATTACTTCTACCAGCTCTTCTCTATTCTGGGGTTCCCCTTGCAACATTTGGGCTATGCGGCCCAGCCACGTTTTGCCAGAAGAACCCTGGCTAGTTTGCGAGTTGTCGTCGCTCATTGCGTCTAATTGCTCCGTTAATTTAAATATCGTCTCGATATGGGTCAGCGATGTTCAGATCGGCAAGTAATTGCTTTTCTATGCTTTCCATTTCAAGTGCATCTTCGTCCTTTATATGGTCAAATCCAAGTAAATGCAAGCATCCATGGATAACCATATGGGCAAAATGGTCGTGAAAGGTTTTTTCTTGCTCAATTGATTCGGCTAAAACAATAGCCGGGCAAATGATTAAATCACCTACTAAAGGTAACTCAATGCCCGGTGGTGCTTCAAATGGAAAAGATAAGACATTAGTCGGTTTATCTTTGCCGCGGTAATCATTGTTGAGCTGCTGGCTTTGTGCTTCATCGCTGATCACTATAGTCAGCTCTGCATCTTCACGGTAGTTGCTAAGGGCTTTGTCAGCCCATAGCTGGAATTGCTCAAAGCTTGGTAAGTCGTCAAACTCACAGGCTATTTGTAAATCTAATTCGGTCACGAGTTTGCTTCTTGTTGGTTTGCTTGTGCTTCTTTAGCACGTTGCTTTTCAGCGCGCTTTAATCGTTCTGCTTCATCGTTACGCTCATAAGCTTCAACGATACGGGCAACAACTGGGTGACGAACCACATCGTGTGATTGGAAGAAGTTAAAGCTAATTTCATCGACACCGTTTAATACTTCGATGGCATGACGTAGGCCTGAGCGGGCACCACGAGGTAAATCGACCTGTGTAATATCACCGGTGATCACCGCTTTTGAATTAAAACCAATACGAGTTAAGAACATTTTCATTTGTTCTGCTGTGGTATTTTGGCTTTCATCGAGAATAATAAACGCGTCATTAAGCGTACGACCACGCATGTAAGCAAGGGGCGCGACTTCAATCACGTTTTTCTCTATTAACTTTTCTACACGCTCAAAACCCAGCATTTCAAATAATGCATCGTACAAAGGGCGTAAATACGGGTCGATTTTTTGGCTTAAGTCACCTGGTAAAAAGCCTAGTTTTTCACCAGCTTCAACCGCAGGACGAGTTAATAAAATACGGCGAATTTCTTGACGCTCTAAGGCATCCACAGCTGCAGCAACCGCTAAATAAGTTTTACCTGTACCGGCTGGGCCAATACCAAAGGTAATATCGTGGTGCAAAATATTTGCAACATACACGCCTTGATTATCATTGCGCGGTTTAATAACGCCACGGCGAGTTTTAATCACCATGTCTTTGCCATATACACCTGGGTTTTCATCTTGCTCTAGCGCATTTGATTCGCTAATTGCCAAATGTACGGCTTCAGGTTCAATCTCGCCAATCAGGCCGCGAATAGGTTGAGTTTCAATATAGAGGTTTTTTAGTATCTCAACAGCCGCTGCTGCAAGGTGCAGTTTACCAGTTACTCTGAAGAAATTATCACGGTGTGCAATCTCAACACCAAGGCGGCGTTCAATTTGCTTAATGTTTTCGTCAAACGGACCACATAAAGATGAAAGGCGTTTGTTGTCGGCGGGTTCTAAATAAATCTCTAATGTTTTTAACTGATTACTCAAAATTGCTTCCTATTGATGGGTGCAGGCTGTGCCTGCACCAAGTGTCACCCTAAGGTACGAAAGTAGCAACGCCAATTTCGTTAGGGGCCGTAGCGGCCTCAGCTTCAGCAGCTTTATTTAAAATAGCTGAAGGTGCCACATCACGGCGTAAGTTCATTTCTGATTCTGTACGAATTAATTCACCACGTAAAGAGTTTGGCAATGCTTCTGTAATACGTACATCAACGAATTGACCGATCACTGAGTGAGGGCCTTCAAAGTTAACCACTCGGTTGTTTTCAGTACGGCCACGTAATTCCATTGGGTTCTTCTTAGAAGGACCTTCAACTAAGATACGCTGTTCGGTATCGAACATTTGGCGGCTGATTTGCTGCGCCATTTGCGTGATACGGTTTTGCAGAATGTATAAACGTTCTTTTTTCTCTTGCTCTGTTACGTCATCTGGTAAATCAGCAGCAGGCGTACCAGGGCGTGCACTGTAGATGAAGCTAAAGCTCATATCAAAACCAATATCATTGATAAGGTTCATAGTTGCTTCAAAGTCAGCTTTGCTTTCGCCAGGGAAACCAATGATAAAGTCAGAAGACATACTTAGGTTAGGGCGAATTTTACGTAACTTACGAATTGTAGACTTGTACTCGAGTGCAGTGTGACCACGCTTCATAAGGTTAAGAACACGGTCTGAACCACTTTGCACTGGTAAGTGTAAGTGATCAACAAGCTCAGGTACGTCTGCATACGCATCAATGATATCTGGCGTAAACTCTACTGGGTGCGATGTGGTATAACGAATACGGTCAATACCGTCAATCGCAGCGACATAACGTAGTAAGTCAGAGAAGTAACAAATTTCACCGTCATGAGTTTCACCGCGATACGCATTTACGTTTTGACCAAGTAGGTTTACTTCGCGAACACCTTGCTCTGCAAGTTGGGCAACTTCAAGTAAGACGTCATCAAGTGGACGGCTTACTTCTTCACCACGCGTATAAGGAACTACGCAGAATGTACAGTATTTAGAGCAACCTTCCATAATTGATACAAACGCAGTTGGGCCTTCCGCTTTTGGCTCAGGTAAACGGTCGAACTTTTCAATCTCAGGGAATGAAACGTCAACTACCGAGCTACTGTCGCCACTTTGCACTTGCTTAATCATTTCAGGTAAGCGGTGTAATGTTTGCGGGCCAAAGATTACATCAACAAACGGCGCACGTTGACGAATTGAGTCACCTTCTTGCGATGCAACACAGCCACCAACACCAATGATTAACTCTGGTTTGTCGTCTTTTAATAGTTTCCAACGGCCTAGCTGATGGAATACTTTCTCTTGTGCCTTTTCACGGATTGAACAGGTATTGAGTAAGATCACGTCAGCGTCTTCAGCTTCTTCAGTTAACTGATAGCCGTTAGTCGCATCTAGTAGATCAGCCATTTTCTGAGAGTCGTACTCGTTCATCTGACAACCCCAGGTTTTAATATGCAGCTTTTTACTCATTGAAATATAGCCTCGTTTTCAATTCGGTAGTGACACAAAAATGTGTTAGAAACAGGATTAAGTGGCAAGTATGCCGACTTAAAGGACGCGTATTTTAGCTGGATACCCGCACAGATCCAAGTATAGTTTTTATCTTTGTGGTGTGAAATCAAACAAGTCACTGTTTTGAAATTCATAAGCGGTAAATGCACTGACACGCAATATTGAATTACGTTACAATTTATCCCGTATTTAAATAGCCAAATGAGCGAATATTAAATGAATAAAAATAAGGTAATTGTTGTCGGTGGCGGCATGGTAGGTGCTGCTACTGCTGTAAAACTGGCCAAGCAGGGTAGGGATGTCACCGTTATTGAAAAGCACCTTATCGATGCTGATCAAATTTTAAGCTCAGATAAGGTAGATATTCGCATTTCGGCTATTAATCGTTTTTCAGAGAATTTACTTGATGAGCTTGGTGCCATGCCATTACTAAGACAAAATCGCATCGCACCTTATCAACAATTAGAGGCCTACCAGCAACAAGGCGAGAATTTATTGTTTGATTGCCATGAGATTGGCGAAACGCATTTAGGTCATTTAATCGAAAATAATTTAATTCAAGCAAGTCTTTGGCAGCAATTCGCCAAGTACAACATCGAAGTGATAGAGCAGTTATCAGCCATTACGGATATTACTCAAACGGCTGATTCAATCACCTTACATTATGGCGATACTCAATATACCGCTGATTTAGTTGTTGCTGCAGATGGTGGACAGTCACAATTGCGAACTAAAGCTGGTTTAGGTGTAACGGGTTGGCAATATGGCCAGCATTGCATGGGCGTGTTAATCAAATTAGATGCCCCACAGCAGGTAAAAACGTGGCAACAATTTACGCCAACCGGGCCTGTGGCGTTTCTACCGATGCAGGCGCCTTATGCTAATTTAATTTGTTATCACGAGGCTGCGGTTTTAAAGCAGTGGCAAAAGTTGTCGAATGAGCAACTTAAAGCAAAACTCATTGAACATTTTCCTGAACTACCGGGCGGCTTTGAATTACTTGAGCATGCTGTTTTTCCACTTGCACGCCAACATGCCAATGATTACTCGCACGGACGTTTAGTTTTGGTGGGTGATTCGGCGCACACAATTAACCCGCTTGCTGGGCAAGGTGTGAACCTAGGGTTTCAAGATGTTGTAGCACTGGCAGATATTTTGGCAGATCAACCTGATGTTGGTCAGCAAGCGTTATTAAAACGCTACGAGAAAAAACGCCGCCACGCTAATTTACTGATGATGAGCATGATGGATGCATGTTACTTTGGTTTTTCAAACGAGATAAAACCACTGAGCTGGGTGCGCAGTAAGTTTTTAAAGCTTGCTAATAACACAGGCCCTGCAAAGAACTGGGTTTTAAAATATGCGATTAGCGGGACATTAAGTTGATCGTAAAAAATTAATCTTCAAAAGACAAAGAAGCGGGGTAATGAAAATTAGCCCGTTTTTTTTGCTAAAAATTACCGAATATACTTTGGAGAAACTTGAAACTTGAAACTTGAAACTTGAAACTTGAAACTTGAAACTTGAAACTTGAAACTTGAAACTTGAAACTTGAAACTTG
>NZ_JADKNF010000001.1:273487-273588 GCF_017808125.1 Pseudoalteromonas sp. PA2MD11 | reverse complement strand
CTTGAAAGGGAAGTAAGTAGTTGGCTGGGATACCAGGATTTGAACCTGGGAATGGCAGGATCAAAACCTGCTGCCTTACCGCTTGGCGATATCCCAACGCT
>NZ_JADKNF010000001.1:237940-273392 GCF_017808125.1 Pseudoalteromonas sp. PA2MD11 | reverse complement strand
AAGTGGCTGGGATACCAGGATTTGAACCTGGGAATGGCAGGATCAAAACCTGCTGCCTTACCGCTTGGCGATATCCCAACAAAGAATAAGTTGATAGTTTGAGTTCTTATCAAGAACATGGTGCGGAAGGAGAGACTTGAACTCTCACAACCGAAGTTACTGGAACCTAAATCCAGCGCGTCTACCAATTCCGCCACTCCCGCATACCTTTTGCGTTCGTAGTAAGGGAACCTAAATCCAGCGTCTTAATCAAGACGTCGGCCAATTCCGCCACTCCCGCATCATTCGTACTTAAAGTACTGGTAGTTATTTTAAACTCTTCATTGAGCAACAAAAAGAATGGTGGCTAAGACGGGATTTGAACCTGTGACCCCATCATTATGAGTGATGTGCTCTAACCAACTGAGCTACTTAGCCATCTTTTTTGTTAGCACTTCATCGCTGAGTGCGGGGCGTATTATGCTGATATGACCTAAATCCGTCAACACCTTTTTTGCAAAAAAATGCTTATCAGTGTTTGTTTGCATTAAAATTAAGCTAAGTGGCGAAATTTCATTTAAATTGCTGTTTTTTTGACTGCAATTTATGGGTTTAATTCCCAAACGCATAGTAAGAGTTTTAAAACGTACATTTAAAGTTGCTTGATTTTCATACAAAAATCAAGTTTCAAAATTAGTTAGCGTGATCTTTTAGGTGATTTAAACATAAAAAAGTGAAAGCGAATGAATTTATATAGGCTATTTTGTCACTAAGGGGGCTTATTTTTACTTTTAAAATCCCCACAATTTGCTAATCGAGCAGTCAATAGGTCACAAAATTGCTAGCGAGCTTTGAAATCCCCTCTAATTAACTGTTGTTATCACTCATTTGCTTTCGACGACGATTCACTGTTAAGCATAAATAACACCGTACATCACTAAAAAGAACAAGCAGAGGTAAGGCTGCAGAAGTATTAACCACCATGCTTTGATGATTTAGGGAAGGGTTAGTAATATTTAGGCAATAAAAAAGGCTCGTAATAACGAGCCTTTAATAATCGAATGAGCAAATATGCTTATACGTTAAATAAGAAGTTCATCACATCGCCGTCTTTAACGATGTATTCTTTACCTTCTTGACGCATCTTACCCGCTTCTTTAGCACCGCTTTCGCCTTTAAACGCAATGTAGTCGTCAAATGCGATAGTTTGTGCACGAATAAAGCCACGCTCAAAGTCAGTGTGGATTTTACCAGCAGCTTGTGGTGCAGTAGCACCTACTGGGATTGTCCATGCACGTACTTCTTTAACGCCAGCAGTGAAGTAGGTTTGTAATTTAAGTAACTCGTAACCACCACGGATCACTAAGTTAAGACCTGGCTCTTCTAAACCTAGGTCAGCCATAAATTCTAGTTTATCTTCTTCTTCAAGTTCAGATAACTCAGATTCAATCGCTGCACATACTGGAATAACAACCGCATCTTCTGCAGCAGCAATTTCACGTACTTTGTCTAGGTAAGGGTTATTTTCAAAACCATCCTCTGCCACGTTAGCAATATACATGGTAGGTTTGATTGTTAAGAAATTAAGCGGCTTAATCGCTGCTTTTTCTTCTTTTGTTAGTTCTAAAGAACGTAACGTTAAACCTTCATCTAAGTGTACTTTTACTTTTTCTAAAACAGCATTTTGCTCTTTAGCGTCTTTGTCGCCGCCTTTAGCTTTTTTAGCATTACGAACAATCGCTTTATCAGCACTGTCCATATCAGCAAGTACTAATTCAGTGTTAATTACATCGATATCATCAGCAGGGTCAATTGTGCCAGCAACGTGAACAATGTTTTCGTCTTCAAAACAACGAACAACGTGACCAATCGCATCTGTTTCACGAATGTTTGCTAAGAATTGGTTACCTAAACCTTCACCTTTCGATGCGCCTTTTACTAGACCGGCAATATCAACGAATTCCATCGTCGTTGGTAAAATACGCTGAGGATTTACGATAGCGGCTAAATCATTCAAGCGCGCATCAGGAACCGGTACCACACCCGTGTTAGGCTCAATGGTACAGAAAGGGAAGTTAGCGGCTTCAATACCCGCTTTAGTTAGTGCATTAAATAGAGTTGATTTACCAACGTTTGGCAAACCAACGATGCCACATTTAAAACCCATAGTAAGATACCTTGTGTAATTTCATTAAAACGGATTAAGGTTTAAATGAATGTAGTCTGTTTTGTGCTTTTAACACACCATCTTTTGCAAGTATTTCCATACAACGAACTGCTTCGTCAACGGCGGCGTCCATTTTTTCTTGATCGTCTTTCGCGGCTTTACCTAGCACCCAGCCTGTTACCATTTCTCGGTGACCTGGATGACCAATGCCAATGCGAAGGCGCATGAAATCTTTTTGGTTTGCCATTTTCGCAATAATATCTTTTAAACCATTGTGACCGCCGTGGCCGCCACCTTTTTTAAGTTTTGCAATCCCAGGATCTAAGTCCATTTCGTCATGAGCAACGAGAATGTTCTCAACAGGGATTTTAAAGAAATTAGCGAGACTACTCACCGCCTTACCACTTAAATTCATATAAGTTGTAGGGATCAGTAATTTAAATTCTTGGCCTTGAATAATCACTTTGCCGGTGAGGCCGTGATATTTAGGATCATGTTTGAGTGTGCAGTTATAACGTGCAGCCAGTTCTTCGATGAACCAAGCACCTGCATTATGGCGTGTGTTTGCGTATTCGGGGCCTGGATTAGCCAGGCCCACAAGCATTTGAATAGAATTCAAGGTGTTTACACCTTAAAAATTATTCTGCAGCGTCTTCTGAAGCTTCTTCTTCAGCTGGAGCTGCTTTGTTAGCTTTAACAGTAACAACTGACTGATCGTGATCAGCGCCTTTAGTTAGCTCAACAGATGAAACACCTGAAGGAAGTTTAAGGTCAGAAAGGTGGATTGAATCACCAGCTACTAAGTCTGAAACGTTAACTTCAACGAACTCAGGAAGTGCTTTAGGAAGACACGTGATTTCGATTTCAGTTAATTGGTGAACAACAGTGTTACCAGCTTTAGTTACTTTCTCTTCACCGATGAAGTGTACAGGCACTTTAGTGTGAAGTTTGTGAGTAGCATCTACACGTTGGAAGTCTAAGTGAGTGATCTTAGGCTTGTACGGGTGACGTTGAATATCTTTAAGGATAGCTTCAACTGACTCGCCACCGATGTTTAAAGTAAGGATGTGCGTGTAGAAACCTTCGTCTTCTTGCGCTTTGATCATATCTTTGTGTGCAAGAACGATTGATGCAGCTTCTTTGTCAGCACCGTAAAGGATTGCAGGAACTTTATCTTCACGGCGTAGGCGGCGGCTCGCACCAGTACCTGTTTCTGTACGTAATTCTGCATTGTATGTGTAAGTTGACATAATGTCTCCAATAATTAATAGTCTTAGGGCCTTTGCGACCAAGGTCCCCAGCCAAAAGGCGCGCTATCATACCACCCCTTTCAGGGAAAATAAATAACGACTACAAAAAAAGCACCTAAGCGGTGCTTTTATTAGTATTGCAGTAATGTTGATTAGTGTTCAAACATCGCTGAAATAGATTCTTCGTTGCTGATACGACGGATTGTTTCAGCAAGCATATCTGCAAGTGTAAGCACTTTGATTTTATCAATTGCTTTAAGCTCATCAGATAGTGTGATTGAGTCAGTTACGATAACTTCGTCAATGACTGAGTTACGAATGTTCTCAGCTGCATTACCTGAAAGTACTGGGTGAGTAGCGTAAGCAAATACGCGTTTTGCACCGTGTTCTTTAAGCGCTGCTGCTGCTTTACATAAAGTGCCACCGGTATCGATCATGTCATCAACGATGATACAGTCACGACCTTCAACGTCACCAATAATGTGCATTACTTGTGAAACGTTTGCTTGTGGACGACGCTTGTCGATAATAGCAAGGTCTGTGTCGTTTAATAGCTTAGCGATTGCACGAGCTCGAACAACACCACCGATATCAGGAGAAACAACAACTACGTCTTCGAAGTCGCGTTCTTTCATATCTTCAAGTAGTACTGGGCTACCAAATACGTTATCAACTGGTACGTCGAAGAAACCTTGGATTTGTTCAGCGTGTAAATCAACCGTTAGAACACGGTCTACACCAACACTTGAAAGGAAATCTGCAACTACTTTAGCTGTAATTGGTACACGCGCAGAGCGCACGCGGCGGTCTTGACGTGAATAACCAAAGTAAGGGATAACGGCAGTAATACGTCCAGCAGACGCACGACGTAGGGCATCAACCATAACGATAAGCTCCATTAAGTTATCGTTAGTAGGGTTACAGGTTGATTGGACAATGAAAACGTCAGAGCCACGAACATTTTCATTAATTTGAACACTGATCTCACCGTCACTAAAACGGCCAACAACAGCATCGCCTAATTCAATATACAAACGTTTTGCAACTTTTTGAGCTAGCTCAGGTGTTGCGTTACCAGCGAAGAGCTTCATGTCAGGCACGGTAGGGTTCCTCAGGCACTGAATTTTGGGACTAACAGGCTATGGTAGGCACCAAAGCAGGTTAACATTTACTTGTACGTTACTTCATTTCAAAGTGAGCATTTAATGCTGTATGAGCAGGAGAAAGTGTAGCACTACTTGCAACAAAACCTGTCCATTTTTCTGGTAATTGAGCTAAAACTTGTTGTGCTTGTGCCTCGGTTGAAAACTCAGCAAAGCAGCAAGCGCCTGTACCAGTCATCTTTGACGGGGCGTATTTTAGCAACCACTGCAGGGCTTTTTCAACCTCGGGGCAGAGCTTTTTAACTAAAGCCTCACAATCATTGCTTAAATTTTCTGTTTGCCAGTCTGCTTTTAGCTTAGGTGTGTCGCGCTTTAAATCTGGGTGAGTAAAAATTTTTGCGGTGCTCACATGCTGCCCTGGATGCACCACACAGAACCAACTTTGCGGTAATTCAATATTTTCTAGTTGCTCGCCAATCCCATGCGCAATAGCAGTGTGACCATTTATAAATACCGGTACATCAGCGCCTAATTTCACCCCAAGCTGAGCTAATTCTGTAAGTGATAAATCACAGCCCCATAATTTATTAAGAGCAAGTAGAGTAGTGGCGGCATCAGATGAGCCGCCGCCAACACCACCGCCCATAGGCAAACGTTTTAATAACTTTATTGAAGCGCCTTTTTGGCAATCACAGTGCTGTTGTAATAAACGGGCTGCTTTATATATAAGGTTATCTGCAAGCTCAATACCGTTTGTATCACCGGTTACTGTAATATTTGGCTCGTTACTAACCGTAAATGTTAAGTCATCACCAAACTCTAAAAAGGTAAATAAGGTTTCGAGTTCATGGTAGCCATCTTCACGGCGACCATTTATATGAAGAAATAAATTAAGTTTTGCAGGTGCTATTAGAGTTAGCGGGGCGGTTGAAGCGTGTGTCATGATTAATTTAACTGCCAATCATTAAGTTGAATTTTAATACGAATTTTATTGTTTTTAAGGCTTAGCTTAACAGGAAGCCAATAACCATCTTGTTTGATGTAGTCTGAATAGGTTATTTGCCACTGTTGACCATTGTGTGCTTGCCAGATAAGACTTTTTAAACGGCCTTGCTCATCATAGCTGGCTTGGTCGCTCTCGACGGTGCCTTTTAGCCACTTTGCGGCATTATCCAATGGGATTGAAAAGCCGGTTAAACGGTATAACAACATTGAGGCATCACGGTCGGTATATACATTGTCGTCATACTCAAGTTCAGCACCTTGTGCATTTTGTTTTAAAGACAGAATACGGGTACCAATAAAACTGGTAAGTACCATGTCACTGTATTGCTCATCATGTTGCCAATTTAAATTGGCTGACTGACGTTGCTCTGTACTAATAAATGCCATTTTGCCTTGTACTTGCCACTGTGCTTGTTGTTCTAATCGGCTTTTCCAGTCAGGATAAATGTAATCAAGTGTTGAAATTTTTTGCGCACAACCGCCGATAAATAAAAAAAACATGAATAAAATCAAATATTGTTTAATCAAATGTCGTTCCTTACTTTCCATATTCCGCTGATTTTTGGTAAAATTAATGCCTTTACAGCTGGGCTTAGCAATATTTGGTACATATGACCATCGTAGCACTTGGTATAAATCACAAAACCGCATCCGTAGAATTACGCGAAAAAGTCGCGTTTTCGCCTGAGCAAATGTCTGAGGCGTTACAGCAATTAAGTGGTCATGCGCATTTTAATGAAGCGGTTATTGTTTCGACCTGCAACCGAACTGAAATCTATTGTAGCCTTGCTGAGCGTAATTCCCAAACCCTGTTGCACTGGTTAGCCAGTTTCCATGGATTGGATGAACATGAACTGAGCAATAATATCTATTATCATGAAGATCACGAAGCGATTAATCATTTAATGCGAGTGTCTTGTGGTCTAGATTCGTTAGTACTCGGTGAGCCGCAAATTTTAGGGCAAATAAAACAAGCCTACCATAATGCAAAAACTCACGATGCCATTGGTGTAACTTTTGACCGTTTGTTTCAAAAAACATTTTCAGTGGCAAAACAAGTTCGTACCGAAACTGACATCGGTGCCAGTGCTGTATCTGTTGCTTATGCCGCGGTTAATCTTGCGAAACATATTTACGGCAAACTAGATAAAACCAATGTGCTGCTAATTGGTGCAGGTGAAACGATTGAACTCGTTGCTAAGCACTTATACCAAAACGATCCGCAAAAAATAACGGTGGCAAACCGAACTATTGAACGCGCTAAAACCTTAGCCAGTGAGGTTAACGCGGATGTGATTGCACTTGCCCAGTTACCAGAGCGTTTACACGACGCCGATATTGTTATTAGTTCAACCGCCAGTACCTTGCCTATTATCGGTAAAGGGGTGGTAGAGCAGGCGTTGAAAAAGCGTCGCCACAAACCAATGTTATTTATCGATATTGCGGTACCGCGTGATATCGAAAGCCAAGTAGGCGAATTAGATGCTGCCTATTTGTATTCAGTTGATGACTTACAAGCCATAGTAAGCGAGAATATCGCCGCCCGTGAGCAGGCTGCGGAGCAAGCGCAAGCTATTATTCGCTCACGTACCGATGAATTTGCTATGTGGTTGCGTTCACTCGATTCGGTGGATCTTATTCGCCATTATCGCAACGATGTACAAGATATAAAGTCAGAACTTGTCGAAAAAGCCCTTGGCCAGCTACAAGCAGGTAAAGAGGCAGAAAAAGTAATACTCGAGTTGGCAAACAAACTGACCAACCGCTTGATGCACGCACCTACCCGTGCCATTCAAGATGCTGCTAAAAAAGGTGAAGCAGCGGAGTTAAGCCAATTAAAGAAAATGTTAGGTATTGATCAGGAATAGTCGTTAAATGAAAGAGTCTGTTTATAGAAAATTAGAAACCTTAGTTGAGCGTTATGAGGAAGTGCAAGCGCTACTAAGCGACCCCTCTGTGATCAGCGACCAAAATCGCTTTCGTGCCTTATCTAAAGAATACTCAGAATTAGAAGAGATCGTAAAAGCATTTTTAGCTTACCAACAAGCCCAAGATGATGTTGCTACAGCAGAAGAAATGTTAAAAGACTCTGATCCTGATATGCGTGAAATGGCGCAAGAAGAATACAAAGAAGCAAAAGCACAAATTATTGCATTAGAAGATGAAATCCAAATTCTAATGCTACCAAAAGACCCTAAAGACAATAATAACGTCTATTTAGAGGTTCGTGCCGGTACTGGTGGTGATGAAGCTGCTATCTTCGCAGGTGACTTATTCCGTATGTACAGCCGCTACGCTGAAACTAAAAAGTGGAAAGTAGAGGTAGTAAGTACTAACGAAGGTGAGCACGGCGGTTATAAAGAAGTCATTGCGCATATCTCTGGTGAAGGCGTGTATGGTCAGCTTAAGTTTGAATCAGGTGCGCACCGTGTACAACGTGTTCCAGAGACAGAATCGCAAGGCCGTGTTCATACCTCAGCGTGTACGGTAGCTGTTATGGCAGAAATTCCTGAAGCGGAAGCAATTGAAATTAACCCTGCTGATATTAAAGTGGATACCTTCCGTGCTTCGGGTGCCGGTGGTCAGCACGTAAATAAAACTGACTCAGCAATCCGTATTACACACATTCCAACGGGTGTGGTTGTAGAGTGTCAGGATGAGCGTTCACAGCATAAAAACCGTGCCAAAGCGATGTCTGTACTTGGCGCACGCTTACAACAAGCTGAAGATGAAAAGCGTCAAGCGGCGGAAGCATCAGAACGTCGTAACCTAGTAGGTAGCGGTGACCGTTCTGAGCGTATTCGTACTTATAACTACCCGCAAGGTCGTATTACCGATCACCGTATTAATTTAACACTTTATCGTTTGAATGAAGTGGTTGCTGGTGATTTAGGAAGTGTTATCGAACCTCTAATGCAAGAACACCAAGCTGACTTACTTGCCGCGATGGGCGATGAATAATCGTGCCACAATGCATTGAACAAGCAATTGTTGCTGCAACGGCGTTGTTAACGCCTAGCAGCGACAGTGCTAAGTTAGACGCACAAGTCCTGTTATTGTCTATTCTTGATAAACCTCGTAGCTACTTATTTACCTGGCCCGAAAAACAACTTACCGAACAGCAACAACTTGATTTTGAACAAGCATGTCAGCGCCGTTTAAATGGTGAACCAGTTGCTCACATTGTTGGTTTTCGTGAATTTTGGAGCCTTCCTTTAAAGGTTAATCCAACAACTCTGATCCCAAGACCTGATACCGAAACATTAGTTGAATATGCTTTAGGCCTTGAGCTTCCTTCTGCTGCAAACGTGCTTGACTTAGGCACTGGCACAGGGGCAATTGCCTTGGCATTAGCCAGTGAAATGCCTAATTGGCAGGTGACAGGGGTTGATAGAGTGGCTGATGCAGTTGAGCTTGCCGAAGAGAACAAACAACGACTCAATATTAACAACGCCACTTTTGCGTTAAGCAATTGGTTTAGTGCAGTAAGTACACAAAAGTTTGACCTAATTGTTAGCAACCCACCGTATATTGAACATGATGATGAGCACTTAAGCCAAGGTGATGTTCGCTTTGAACCGCTCTCAGCATTAGTTGCAGATGACGACGGTATGGCTGATATTAAACAAATTATTACTATCGCACGTGACTATTTAGCAACAAATGGCTATCTTTTAATTGAACATGGCTACAAACAAAGTGTGAAGGTACAAGAATTTTTTGCACAAATGTCGTATAGCCATATACTTACAATTAAAGATCTTGGCGGTAATGACCGTGTAACGTTAGCACAATGGCCTAAATAACAATAAAGCGCACTGTGCGTACATAGCCTTTGAGGATCCCATAGAATGGATGATTTTTTGTTTTCGGATGAAGCACTTGACGAAGTTAATGAGGTGGTTCAGGGTAGTTGGAAAGTCATCGTCGTTGATGACGAGCCAGAAGTACATGCCGTAACAAAGCTTGCGTTGAGTGACTTTGAATTTCAAGATAAACGTTTAGAGTTTATTAGCGCCTATTCGGGTGAAGAAGCTAAGCAGGTTATTCAACAGCATCCAGATGCGGCTATCGTACTACTCGATGTGGTTATGGAAACCGACGATGCAGGCCTCAAAGTCGCTAAGTTTATTCGCGAAACCGCAAAAAATAATCATATTCGTATCATTCTTCGCACTGGTCAGCCTGGGCAAGCACCAGAGCGTCAGGTCATCGTTAATTACGATATTAATGACTACAAATCAAAAACTGAATTGACAGCACAAAAACTGTTCACAGTAGTGATGTCGAGCTTGCGTTCATATCGTGATATTTTGTCGATAGAACAATCTCGTCAAGGCCTTGAAAAAATTATTAAAGCATCGCGAGACATTTTTTCGACTCATTCTCTTGAAAGCTTTATTGAAGGGGTGATGCAACAACTTACCTCATTATTAGGAACCGTTGATCAGGCCATGTATGCAACCAGTTTAGTTGCGAGTAACCCACAAGATAACCAAAAGAAGCTAGTGGTGTTTTCGGGCCGAGGTGAGTTTGAACGCAGTGAAGGCAAGGCGATTGAAGAGGTGTTAAGTCACGATCAGCTTCAAGCCTGTCAGCAAGCCTTACATGAAAAAACCATTGTTTATCGTGAGAACTATTTATTTGCCTATTGCAGTAGTGAATATAATCATAATTCCATGTTGTTTATTTCAGGTATCCCTAAGCATTTAACCGACACTCAGCGTCACTTGATTGAAATCTTTTCGCAAAATGTGCAGCTGGCGTATGAAAATGTACAGTTACAATCTGAAATCGAAGCAACACAACAAGAGTTAGTATTTAGGCTCAGTGAAGCGTTAGAGCAACGTTCAACTGAAACAGGTAACCATGTAAAGCGCGTGTCGCACATTTGTTATGAACTTGCCATGGGCTATGGTCTATCAAAACGCGAAGCAGAGCTTATTCGCTTAGCTGCGCCATTGCATGATGTGGGTAAAGTGGGTATTCCCGACGCTATATTAAATAAGCCGGGGCCATTGACCGATGAAGAGTGGGCTATCATGCAACTTCATGCTGAAAAAGGTCATTTAATTTTAAAAGACTCCAATCGTGACATTGTTAATACTGGCGCAGTGATTGCGTTGTCACACCATGAGCGTTGGGATGGTTCAGGCTACCCGAAAGGGTTGAAAGGCGAAGACATCCCTATTGCAGGTCGCATCGTGGCTTTAGCTGATGTGTTTGATGCACTGCGCCATAAGCGTTGTTATAAAGAGCCGTGGTCACTTGACGATGTAGTAAAAGAAATTAATGCGCAACAGGGTAAACAATTTGATCCAAAGTTGATTGATGTGTTTAATCAGCGAATTAAAGAAATAGAAGACGTACTTGTACGTTATCCAGATTAATTAAAATAAAATTAGGGGCATATGGATTATTTAGCAGTAAAACATACTCACATGTTATTTGCCGTGTTGAGTATTATCTTATTCTACGTTCGTTCTTTCTCTCGCTTAAAGACGGGCGTTCTGGCAAAAAACAAAGTAGTGTTTATCGGCAGCCACAGTATCGACACCTTATTACTTATTTCTGCAGTGGCATTAATTGTAATGGCCGGTTTTAACCCGCTTGAACAATCTTGGTTATTAGAAAAGATAATCTTAGTGGTTACTTATATTGTACTCGGTGTGGTTGCCGCTAAGCAAAGTGCAAATAGCGCGAAGCTTGTATTACTTGCGATTACTACGCTTATTTTATTAGCAATTGGTTATTTAGCATCTGCAAAAACAGCACTTCTTTTATAACAAATCTCTGAGCGGTATTTGATTGCATTGGCTGTCGTACCGCTTTTTTATATCTCAAGGCTCAGTATTGGTAACTTAAAGCAAAAGTAGGTAAACTAGCTGTTCGTTTTTGAAAGAGATGTAGCAGTATAAATGACCACCCCTTGGTTTGAAGATCAAAATGAATCCTATCAAGATGAGGCCTTTGACGCATTTTCTTCTAAAGTGCTTTATCGTTGTATCGACGCTGAATTAAAGTGGGATCAACAAGCTGATTTAACAGCCTGTTATGACACCCTTAATGAGCTTGAAAATACGGTAACAGCTCTTTGCGCCGAATTAAAAGAGCCACATGAGCGTCTCGATAAGTTACTTGATACCTTTTATCAGCAATGGCTGTTTAGCTCATCAAGCTTAAAAGTGCCAGAGTACACGTTAAATAGCTTTAGCTATACCATTACTATGCGCAGTGGCACGCAAACCACGCTGGCAATTTTACTTTGTCATTTATTACAGCATGCTGAACTTGATGCCACGGTCACACTTAGTCAGGGAGACGTGCACGTTCACGTTGGGATGAGTGATGAAGAGGGCTATTTAATTGAGCCAAGCACAGGTCAGCAGAGCTGGTATATAACACCTGAGAATGCCTGTGAAGAAAATGGCGATGAGCAAGAACCGCTTGAACTGATTTTTGAAGAAGAGCTTTATAAGCTGTATCTAGCACAGCAAAAATGGTCGTTCATCAGCGAAAGTAAATTTGGTCATGCATTGCATTGTGTTGATATGCTGATGGAATTACTTGGTGATGACCCTTATGAGCGTCGTGACCGCGGCTATTTACTTAATCAGCTAGATTGCCCAAAAATGGCGCGTGATGATTTGCAGTACTTTATTAATGAGTGCCCAGATGATCCCGCTATCGAATTAATTCAGCACCAGATAGCTGAAATAGAAGACAACAATAATACACACCACTAATTTAAAGGAACATTTATGACTGACGCCCACAGTGCGCTAATTACCAATGACGCAGTCGTACTTGGTTTGCTTGCCGTTATTTTGGGGTTTATTTTTAAAACCTCGCACAGTAATAATGCTGCCTGCCAAAAATTTTATAAATATGTACCGGCATTATTGCTTTGCTACTTTTTACCATCATTACTCAATACTTTTGGGATTGTTGATGGTCATTCTTCGAATGTATATTTTGTAGCGTCACGCTATTTACTGCCAGCTTGCTTAATCTTGCTTACCATCAGTATTGATTTAAAAGCGATCCTAAACCTTGGGCCAAAAGCATTAGTCATGTTTTTAACAGGTACCTTGGGTATTGTTATTGGTGGCCCTTTGGCTATCTTAGTAATGAGCGCAGTTTACCCAGAAGCGGTGGGGGGCCATGGCCCTGACGCAGTGTGGCGTGGTATGACGACTATCGCCGGTAGCTGGATTGGTGGCGGCGCAAACCAAGCTTCAATGAAAGAAATGTTTGAAGTAGGCGGCGATATCTTCTCTGCAATGGTGACAGTTGATGTGATTGTGGCTAACTTATGGATGGCCGTACTGTTATTAATGGCAGCAAACCATAAGGCGATTGATGCTAAAACAGGCGCAGATACGCGTGCAATTGAAGATTTAAAAGAGCGCGTAGAAAAGTATCATGCTGAGCATGCGCGCATGCCAACTCTAAATGATTACATGACGATTATCGCAATTGCCTTTGGTATTACTGGCCTTGCACATTTTTGTGCTGACTTTTTAGGTCCGTTTTTTGGGGCTAACTTCCCGTGGGCACAAGAGTATAGTTTAAACAGTAAATTCTTCTGGTTAATCGTTATCTCTACCACAATTGGTATTAGTTTATCGTTTACTAAAGTTCGCCATATTGAAGCTTTTGGTGCGTCAAAAGTAGCATCAAGCTTTTTATATATTCTTGTTGCTTCAATTGGCTTACACATGAATATTACCGCGATTTTTGATTCACCAATGTACTTCGTACTCGGTGTTATTTGGATGATTACTCACGCAAGCTTAATGCTTATTGTGGCGAAACTAATTAAAGCACCACTGTTTTATATGGCGGTAGGCTCTCAGGCCAATGTAGGCGGCGCAGCATCAGCACCTGTTGTTGCATCAGCATTCCACCCATCACTTGCGCCAGTAGGTGTTTTACTTGCTGTTTTAGGCTATGGTGTTGGTACTTACATGGCTTATATTTGTGGATTAATGCTACAAGCTGTTGCACCTTAAGGAATAGAAATGAACAACCAGTTAATTAAAATTAACGAGATTGAATTAGCCAACGACAAACCATTTGTATTGTTTGGCGGTATGAACGTACTTGAATCACGTGATTTAGCGATGCGAATTGCGGAGCATTATGTAGAAGTTACATCAAAGCTAAACATTCCATACGTTTTTAAAGCATCCTTTGATAAAGCGAACCGCTCTTCAATTAATTCATACCGCGGTCCTGGTATGGAAGAAGGTTTAAAAATCTTTGAAGAAATTAAATCTACTTTTAATGTGCCACTGATCACTGACGTACATGAGCCGCATCAAGCTGCGCCTGTGGCTGAAGTGGTTGATGTAATTCAGTTACCGGCATTCCTTGCTCGTCAAACTGACTTAGTTGTAGCCATGGCAAAAACTGGCGCTATTATCAATGTGAAAAAGCCACAGTTTTTAGCTCCACACGAAATGCGTCATATCATTAAAAAGTTTAATGAAGCGGGCAACAACAATGTTGCACTGTGTGAGCGTGGTACTAGTTTTGGTTATAACAATCTTGTGGTTGATATGCTTGGTATGGATGACATGAAGCCTATGGCACCGGTTATCTTTGATGCAACGCACGCATTACAACGCCCAGGAGGCCGAGCTGACTCTGCGGATGGTCGCCGTGCACAAGCTGCAGAACTTGCTCGCAGTGGTATGGCATTAGGTATTGCGGGTTTATTTATTGAAGCGCACCCTAATCCGAATGAAGCAAAATGTGATGGCCCATGTGCACTTGCACTAAGCAAGCTAGAAGGTTACTTATCGCAAATGAAAGCGGTTGATGACTTAGTTAAGAGCTTTGCACCACTCGATACCAGCGCAAGCGATTTATAATTTAAATATATAAGTATTTAAGTATGAAAAAGGCGACCATGGTCGCCTTTTTTTATTTGTATCGCTATAATCGACGCATAAGAAAAACTAATTCTAAGTTTGGTGTCTATGTCTCGTCGTTTACCTCCTTTAAATGCACTAAAAGCATTCGAAGCCGCTGCCCGCCATTTGAGCTTTACCAAAGCAGCAGAAGAGCTATATGTAACGCAGGCTGCGGTGAGCCATCAAATTAAAACCCTTGAAGAGCATTTAGGTTTAAAGCTGTTTTTACGAAAGAATCGTTCTTTGCTGTTAACTGAAGAAGGGCAAGGTTACTTTTTAGATATAAAAGAAATTTTTACTCAGCTCATTGATGCCACAGAAAAACTGCTAGCCCGCGGTGCGAAAGGGTCACTCACGGTAAGTTTAACGCCAAGTTTTGCTATTCAATGGTTAGTACCCAGACTTAGTTTATTTAATGAATTACATCCAGAAATCGACGTGCGAATTAAAGCACAAGATCAGGATGAAAACTCACTTTCTGACGATGTAGATATTGCTATTTATTATGGTCGTGGCCACTGGAGTGGGGTACAGACATATAAGCTGCATACTGAATATCTAGTGCCGTTATGTAGCCCATTGCTGTTAACGGGCCCTAAACCACTTAATCAACCCAGTGATTTAGCAAATCATACCTTATTGCATGATACCACCCGTAAAAACTGGAAAACCTGGATGAAAACGGCTGGTGTGCGTAATGTACAAGTTAACCAAGGGCCGATTTTTAGTCACTCATCAATGGTATTGCAAGCCGCGGTGCATGGACAGGGGGTTGCCATTGGTAATAGCGTTTTAGCAAAACCTGATATTGATGCGGGTCGTCTAGTTATTCCATTTAATCACTCATTAGAAAGTAAAAATGCATACTATTTAGTGATCCGCGAATCGCAAACAGAGCTTGGCAAAATAGTGTCTTTCAAAGACTGGATGCTGAGCTTAGTTGAACAAGAACAAGAGTATTAACATGTTACAGTGGTTTAAAAGTACAACGGGCAAGGCGCGTGCACAGTTTATATTTGCCCATGGTGCAGGGGCAGGCAGTGATTCTGAGTTTATGCAAACAATGGCTAACTTGATTAGTCAGCATGGGATTGATGTAGCCTTGTTTGATTTTCAGTATATGCAAATTGCAAAAGAAACAGGCAAGCGTAGACCACCCGATCGTGCTCCTAAGTTACTTGCCTACTTTGGTGAAGTTTTAGCCGAGCGCCAGCCAGAATTGCCGCTATTTATTGGGGGTAAATCTATGGGTGGGCGTATGGCTTCGATGCTTTGTACTGAGCAAGACCAAGCTCAAATTGCAGGTGTTGTGGCTTTTGGCTATCCGTTTCACCCACCGGGTAAACCCGATAAACTGCGTATAGAGCATTTTGTTGATATGCCATGCCCTTTTTTAGTGCTGCAAGGTGAGCGTGATACGTTTGGGAATCAGCAAGAACTCGCTGAGCTTGAAATGGTTAATCCACCAGAGATTAAATTTCTCAAAGATGGTGACCACTCATTAAAACCTCGCAAAAAAAGTGGCATTACAGAGCAAGAAAACTTACAGCAAGCTGCGGATTATGCAGCGCAGTTTATTATGAATTTAGTGGCTGGAGATGCACAATGATCAAACTATATTTAATGATTGGTAGCTTATTTTGCATGCTTTCAGTAATGCTTGGCGCATTTGCTGCTCATGGTTTAAAAAGCCGCGTTTCTGAGTATGCGATTGGAATTTTTAAAACCGCTGCTGAATACCAAATGGTGCATGGCCTTGCATTGATAGCAATTGCTATCTTAATTAAATGGGGCATGAACTTAAGCTGGGCTGGTGGATTTTTTATCGCAGGTACCGTGTTATTTAGCGGTAGTTTGTATTTACTCGCACTAACGGGCATGAAGTGGCTTGGGCCTATCACCCCAATTGGCGGTGTTTGTTTTATTATTGGTTGGGCTATTTTGTTAGTTCAAGCAGCACGATATAAGTTTTAAGGGTTATCTATGTCGAGTGTAGTTATTTATTGTCGCAGTGGTTTTGAAAATGATGCCGCTGCTGAAATTACTTTTCAGGCTGCTGAACAAGGCTTTGCTGGTTACGTAAAAACAAAACCAAATACGGGCATTGTTGTTTACGAATGTTTTGATGCAAGCCACGGTGAAGAAATCATCAAAAAAGTCGATTTCAAAAATATGGTATTTGCTCGCCAATGGTTTACTGGTGCCTTAGTCGATAACATGCCACTTGAAGACCGCGTTAGTGCTATTGTTGATGCTGCCGCTGAGTTTCCTGAATGTGGTGACCTACGCGTAGAAACGCCAGATACCAACGAAGGTAAAGAGCTGAGTAAGTTCTGCAAGAAAATTTCGACGCCACTGAAAAAGTCGCTTGAAAAGCGCTCGAAGGTAACACGCGAAATTGCTGAGAAAAAACCTGTTATGCATGTGTTATTTTTAGCAAACGACAGTGCTTATGTTGGCTATTCATATACATTCAATAATTCGCCTTTCTTTATGGGTATCCCGCGTTTACGTATGCCGAGTGATGCGCCGAGCCGCTCAACGTTGAAACTTGATGAAGCCTTTAACGTGTTTATTCCACCTCATGAAGCTGAAGAACGTATGCAACCTGGCATGCGAGGCGTTGATTTAGGTGCTTGTCCAGGGGGCTGGACATATCAATTGGTGCGCCGAGGTATGTTTGTAAGCGCAATTGATAATGGTCCTATGAACGATGACTTGATGGAAACAGGGCAAGTTAAGCACTTTAGGGTCGATGGTTTTAAATACCGTCCAGAAAAGCGCAATATCCAATGGTTAGTCTGTGACATGGTGGAAAAGCCAGCAAAAGTGACTAACCTTATGATTGATTGGGCGGTGAACGCCTACGCAAAAGAGCTTATTTTTAATCTTAAACTACCGATGAAAAAACGTTTTGATAGCGTTTACGAGTGTTTAAAAATGATTAAAGAAGAGCTTGATAAATATGGCGTAAGTTACGAACTACAAGCTAAGCACTTATACCATGACCGTGAAGAGGTCACGGTTCATTTAAATGTAACTAAGGTGCCACAAAGTTTATACAGTTAATCGCGAGGGCTTAAAAATGGAGAATAGAATAAAGTTACTTGGGCTTAGTATTTTATTTTCCATTTTTTTAACGGCTTGTGGAGGCGGTGGAGGGAGTGAAGAGTCTAATAATGCTGAGAACCAAGCGCCACAAGTAAGTATTTCTGGTGATACTGAGGTCAATGAGCTGGCAACACTTTCATTAAGTGCGTCAGCCAACGATAGTGATGGTTCTATAGCCGACTTTTCTTGGCAGCAAACTGGTGGCCCTTCTATCGATTTTGCAGCAAACGGTCAACAAATCAATGTATCAATTCCTGCAGTAGATACTGACACAGATGTCTCATTTTCTTTGCGCGTTACTGATAATCAAGGCGCAACAGCTACAACCAGTATCACTATTACCATTATTAATGTTAATCAAGCCCCGACAATATCGGTTGCTGGCCCTCAGATATCCTCTTCTAGTAACAATATTTCTCTTAGTGCAAATGCCTCAGATTCTGATGGAGAGGTTATTAGTTATGATTGGCAGCAAACGGCTGGTCCAGATGTAGAGTTTGAAAATGGATCGAGCACAATTAGTTTTACCACACCAAATGTTGCAACCTTAACTCAGCTTGTTTTTTCGGTGACAGTTACTGATAGTTTTGGTGAACAAAGCACGGCGCTTTTTACTATAGATGTAAGCGCAAACAGTGCTCCATCAGTGAGTATAACTGGTTCGCAAAATATTCAAGAAGGGGCTGAAGGAGTATTAGCAGCTACGGCAACAGACAGTGATGGTAGTATTATTAGCTATAGTTGGGTGCAAACTTCAGGCCCGATTACCGAATTTACTGCAACTGGTAATTTAATAAATTATACGGCCCCTGAAGTAGAAACAAATGATGAAATTACCTTCCAAGTAACAGCAACTGATGATGATGGAGCTACAAGTTCTGCAGAATTTAGTGTTGTGGTTGAAAATTACATAAACCTTGCGCCTGTCATTACCCTCGATGCGATTGCTGATATTACTGAGTTAACGCAAGCTTCTGTCTCTGTGGTTGTTACAGACAGCGACGGGGTTATAGCTGATATTGAGTGGCAGCAGTTAAGTGGACCATCAGTAGATTTTGTGCAAAATGGCGAAACTATTACTTTCACAGCGCCAGAAGTGTCTGAAAATGCCGAGGTGATATTTCGGATCACTGCGGTAGATGATCAAGGAGCAATATCTTCAGCTAGCCTCACATTTATGATCATTCATGTTAATAAACCACCCACAGTGTCTGATATTGCTATTACTACAGAGTTTAATGAAAGTAGTGAATTTACTATTGACGCGAGTGATATTGATGGGGATGAGTTAACTATTAGTTTTTCTCAGCAGTTAGCTGGGGCGAGTATCACTTTAGTTGATGCAACAACTTTTCGTTATCTTTATCAACCTGCATCAAATAGCATATCGCAAGCGCCTTTTACTGTAACTGTATCGGATGGAACTCAGAGTGCCCAAGCGACAGTGAGCGTGACAATTACAGATACTAGTGCAGCCACTGTTGTAAATGTAAGCCCTGAAGATGCAGCCTCTGCTGTGAGTGTAAATGCTCGAGTTATGTTATCGATGTCTGATGTGATGAAGTCATCGAGTTTAGTTGTTAATAGCGCCAATGGTGTATGTGAGGGAAGTGTGCAATTATCAGCTGATAATTTTGAAACTTGCTTAGCAATCGACTCATTAGAGATGACGGGACCACAAGGAAATGACAATGAATATTTTAACAATATTGAGTTTACAGCTGCTTTTAATCAAGCAACAGAATATGCGTTAAGATTAACTGAAGACTTAGTTAATTTTGCTGATACACCTGCTTTAGCCCAAGTAGTTTCTACTTTTACAACTGGAAGTAATGATTTAAAGATAACTGAGGTTGTCGCTATTCGTTTTAGCAATGACACGCCTTGGTTTGAACTTTATAACGGAACCGATAGTAGTGTTAATTTAGCTGATTACAGTGTACGAGTAAAAAGTCGTGACAGTTCTGATAATAGTATTTCGGACGCAACAATTTTTAATTTGCCTGACCAAGTGATTGCTCCTGAGGAATATCTCATAGTTCATAGTGGTTTTGGTGATCAATTATTTTACGATACAACTGAGCAAAATAAATCTATCGCTTTTATTGGCGATATTGACTCAACGGTTCGCCCTTATTGGTTTTTGAATGGGTTTGTTGAATTGCTAACGCGTGACTCGGGAAGCACTGTGGATTTTGTTCGATTTGGCAATGACACAACTGAGCCTCTGACGGCAGGACAATGGCAAACAGGCTCAGCACCTGTCATTTCTAATGTAACTGGCTCAAGTATTAAAAGAGATATAGATAACACAGATACTAATTCATCATCTGATTGGCACTACAGCCAATTTACGACACCGGCGGGTGTTAATGATGTTAGCTGCGAAGATGACAGTGATGAAGATGGTATTCCTGACTGTTCAGAACTCCCTGGGTCAACTTTTTCTGGACTACCTTTGCATGCTTGGGGAGCTAGAGTTAATCAAAAAGATATCTTTATTGAAGTGGATTATATGGATAGCAGTGATGCGGGAATAATACCGCACCAAACAGCATTGGAAAAAGTGGTAAGCTCGTTCGCTGAGCAAGGTATTGTTGTTCACTTTGATGTGGGGGATTTGTACCACCAAGCAGGGGGAATATCTGTACAAGATCATGATTTAGGTGGGGGTGATCAAGTAACCTTTAGACAATATACACCTTATAACTTTAACCAAGGTGTTGAGAGTTTGTTTCATTATAAAATGGCAAACTTTGACATGAGACGTAAGCCGATATTTCATTATATGTTAATGGCTAATAGTCGAAACATTGATGGCAGTGCGGGTTCTTCAGGGGTTGCTGAATTAAGTGGTAATGATTTGATGATAAGTATGGGGAATTGGGGGTTATCACTTGATAACGAAATATCTCGAAATTTAACCTTCAACTACCAAGCATCAACGATAATGCATGAGCTTGGCCATAATTTAGGTTTAGAGCATGGTGGTGATGAAAGTACAAACTATAAACCAAATCATTTGAGTATTATGAATTACCTTTATCAGTTGAGAGGGTTACCGACGATAGGGAATAATGAGGGAGATCGCTATTATTCGAGTCGCTATCGTGAGAATGCCAATTGTGCCGTACAAACTGCGGATTTGACTAATAGCCCATTTGACTCTCCTGAAAATTTTGTAATGTCTTATTCGCATGGACTCGGAAGTTCCATAGACGAAAATAATATAATAGAGGCTAATGGTTTAAGGTATCCCGGCTCTGCTGCTGTAGATTTTAATTGTAATGCTGATTTGACTGAAACTCTAAGCCAAGATACGAATGATGATACCGCCGTAACAGTGCTAAATGATGTTGATGAGTGGAGTTTGATTGAACTTCGTTTTTATACCTTGTTCTCTGGCAATCGCTTCGGTGTTCATCAGCAAGATAGCGATCAAAAGGATGTGTCGAAGCATATACAACAACGAATGATTGAAGAGCAAGCGCCACCTTTAAAACTTCTTAGTGAAATTAAAGCTGCTAGAGAAAAGCAAGGGATTAAGTAGTGAAGTATCTGGTTATATTTTTTATGTTGATATGTTTTGTTGCATGCACACCAGATGTTGAACCTCAATGGCATATGTCATCTAGATTAAATTATGATGGGCAGCCAGTAAACTGGAAATCAGACTCAGTAATTGGTTGCCAACATTGTAAAATTCAAGAGGGACGTATCGTTGAACCCGATGGGATCTCAATCATATACACTCTATACCAAAGAGGGCAATGGCGGGCTGAATATCGCGAATCACATCAAGCTAGGATTGTTTTAGGGAATAACGCACATGTACTTTTAGTTAAAAACAAAGGTTCAGGCACTATTTTATTAGAAAATAAACACAAACAAATTTCAGAGCTAGCAAAGATAGGAACCCCATTTATACTCAATATGGGGGAAGAAAGATTTACGGTGGTTATTAGTCAATTTGATGAACCTCGCTTTGGCACCGAGTTATCAGATCCTTTACCAGTTAAATTAAATTATAGTGTATTGAAAAGCCAATAGTTTTCTACTGGCTTTTCAAACATTTTAACTTCGATATTGGCTTCGATAGTTTTCAACCCATAACCGTGTGCCACCGCAAACAGCAACGGGCATAACAATTAGGTTTACGAATGGGATAGCAGTTAAAATCATGACAGCTAAACCAAAGCCATAAGATAATGTTTGCTTTTGCTTTAAGTCATTTTTCATTTCGTTAAAACTAATTTTATGGTTATCGAACGCATAGTCTTCATATTGTACTGCATACATCCAGCAAGTGAATAACACCCATAAAACTTGACCGATCACAGGTAAAATCCACAGTAAGATAAAAAAGCCTATAGCGCGCGGCAGGTAATAGCAAAGTTTTGTCCACTCACGGCCGAGCATGCGTGGCACATCTTTCATTGTATCGAAAAGACTATCGTCATTAATTTTTTGCCCAGTGAGATAAAGCTCGACTTTTTCACTGAGTAGGCCGTTAAATGGGGCTGCTATAAAGTTTGTTATAACTGTGAAGAGCATACTGTAACTAAATAAAATCACCAGCACAGCAATTGGCCACATTAGCCACTCGAGCCAGCTAAGCCATTCTGGTAATAACGAGTTCATGTAAGCAAAGCCATCGGTGAGCCAGCCATACAAAAAGAACAGCGAACTACCAAAAAGCAGAATATTGATTAATAAAGGAATAAGTACAAAACGTTTCAACCCCTTTTGGCTAATTAACTTAAAGCCAGAAAAGAAGTATTCCATACCTTGAGTGAACTGCACGAGAAAACCTCATCTTATTTCTTGTTGTTTGCAGTATAGGGTTTTGACGATATTTGAACAGCTTTTTTCCGTAACAAAGTGTTTAACTCTTTACATGGACAGTCACTTTAAGTCGGATAGGCACTCTAATAACTCTTTACATGGACAGTCACTTTATTTATTGCTCTTGCGGCACAGAAAACTTTGTCTACACTTTAATCACAGTTAATGCATTTCAAATTATCAGTTCAAGGAGTGGACGATGGCTTTAGCAAGGAAGCGGCAAATCTGTTTGTCGAATACCAAATATTATCATTGTGTATCTCGCTGTGTTAGACGTGCCTACCTTTGTGGAGAAGACACACTCACAGGTAAATCATATGAACACCGCAGAGGGTGGGTTGAACAGCGTCTGCTTGCTCTTGCAAAGGTATTTTGCATTGATGTGTGTGCTTATGCGGTGATGAGCAATCATACGCATCTTGTGCTTTATGTTGATGATAAAAAAGCAAATAGGTTATCGGATAAAGCCATCCTTTTACGCTGGTTTAAGCTCAGTAAAATGACGCCTTTAGGTCAAAAAGCCCTTCATGGTGAGCCGTTAAGTGATGGTCAACAAGTCTTCTTAAATAAAGAGGTTGCAGAATACAGAGCGCGCCTTTCGAGCATTAGTTGGTTCATGCGAATGCTAAATGAATATATTGCCAGACGGGCAAATAAAGAAGATGAATGTACTGGGCATTTTTGGGAAGGGCGCTTTAAAAGCCAAGCTATCCTTGATGAATCAGCGCTTTTAGCCTGCATGGCCTATGTTGATTTAAACCCTGTTCGTGCTAAAGCTGCGAGCACGCCGGAGCAATCGGACTATACCAGTTTTAAAAAGCGATGCGAAAGCGCGAAGGAGTCAAAGCAACCTAAATTACTAGCTCGTTTTATTGGTGGCATGAGTAAGTATAAATCAAAGGGAATACCTTTTGAGTTAAAGTCATACCTGCTACTTGTGGAGCAAACTGGGCGTTGTATCAGCGCGGATAAGCCTGGATATATAGAGCATCATTTACCTCCTATTCTTGAAAGACTGAATTTCGAAGCTGAAAACTGGTTAACGCTAACAACTCAGTTTGAAAACTTATTTCATGGAGCTGCAGGTCGAGTGGGTGCTATTGAAAGTTATTGTATTAAAACAGCTCGCAAGCGACGAAGTAACATTACAAATAGCCGAACTTTATTAGCGAGTTAAGTTTCTAGGTTTATTTTAACGTGATTTCAAATCACTATTATCTCCACGCTTTAAATTTAATTGTTTGAAATAATTAGCCCTAGAAGGCTAAAGTCAAAGCTCTATTCTCTCTGAAGCACACTCGCTAAACATAATTACAGAATAAGTTTAGTAATTTTTTTGACTCAACCTTTATATTTTTAAATCACTGCCTTCAGATTTTAAAAATACAATAGTTGTTGGTTTTAAATGACTGTCCCTTTAAAAAGGCTTTACGAACTCTTAAGTGACCTCTGGTAAAAAATCTATAGGTATAAATTATTAACCTTGAATGGCGTGGTGTAGTTTAGACTTTAGTTTTTATCAACTTGGCGTTTTTTTGGTTACATACTGTTGAACTTAGAGATAGTATGTCGGTCCGAACAGTACCTATAAAATCATTATTGAAAACTACAGTAGAGGATAATGGAAATATCCGATACTATTGTTCACATAGTTAACAAAAAAGACATATAAAAATGGGAGTTTTATGCAGTTAGTCGATTTAAATCCACATGATCCTGAAGTAGTAAGCGTGTTTTCTGATATAGACCGACTCATAAACTCACTATACCCTGTTGCTACCGCTCAATCTTTAAGTGTTGAAGAGCTAGCTGAACCTAATGTTTATGCTATAGGCTTAAAAAATGAAGATGGTATCGTTGCATGTGGCGCAATCGTTATGCAAGAAGGCAACCCTCCATATGGTGAAATCCGCCGCTTATATGTAAAACCAAGCTACCGTGGTAAAGGGTTATCACGTCGAATTATGCAGATATTATTACATCAAGCTGGTGAGCAACTAATACCGCTTATTCGTCTTGAAACAGGTCCTAAACAAACAGAGTCAATTAGCTTATATGAAAACTTAGGTTTTAATCGTTGTGGTCCGTTTGGTAATTACAGCGAAAATCCACAAAGTTTGTTTATGGAGCTTGGGCTAAATCAGTAATTTAGGTGGTAAGCTATGTTTTAGTGAGGTCATCTTTATTTATAAATTCACCTTACAACTATTGGGCTTTGTTACGCTCTTTTTGATTGCTGCCTGTGGTGATAATCCGCAGGTATCCATTACTTCTCAGAGTAGGCAACCAGACCTTACTATTAATAGTACTAAGCTCTATTTAAACTCATGCTACAGTCTTTCTGGTGCTTTCAATCATAATGGCACTATAAAAACGAAAGTTATTCTTATATTTCCTACTCGTCCTTTTAGTATTTGCGCTGAAAAGCAATCGCAGCTGAATTTTGATGGCACTTATCTTACCGTAAGAATTTGCCGCACCTCTTTTGGTGCAGGAGGGTGCGGTGTTGAAAAATATCGTACAAAAGACTACGAAAACTGGCAAGAGTACATAGGTATTACTTGGCATGATAACAAGCAATATGAAGCGTGGAGACGGTTAGGGTCAAATTCTTCAACCGCTGATGAAATCACAAAAGTAATACCAGCCCATTAAAATCAATATGAAAAGGTAATCTACCCGTATATATTTTCTACAGTGACTGTCCCTTTAAATGTGATCCTATTAAATACTATTTTCAGTGACTGTCCCTTGAAATAGGGTTTAAAAACATTTAGGGATGTTGATTAGCTTTTCACATCAAAAATCACTCGTTACGAGTAAAAATTCTTGTTGGACTTGAGTCACTATTTTTCTTTTAATGCGCGGCAACAACCCTTGCCGATTTCGGCATTACTAAAATAAAAGAGAAAGATAGATGAAAGAAACAACATCACTAGAACAAGCTCGCACGAGTTACAATGTTCGTCATTGGAGCCAAGGTTTCTTTGGTATTAATGATCAAGGTGATGTGTATGTTGCGCCAAAGGCCCATGCCCCAGAGCAAACCATTGCACTAATCGATATCGCACAGCAATTACAAGACAAAGGCTTAAGCTTGCCTGCGTTGGTTCGTTTTCCACAAATTTTACATCATCGTGTACATAGCTTATGTCAGGCATTTAACACGGCGATTGAAAATTATGGTTATCCGAAAGACTATTTGCTTGTTTACCCAATTAAAGTAAACCAACAACGTGAAGTTGTTGAAGAAATCGTTGCAAGCCAAGCTGATATTGAAAAGAAGCAATTGGGTCTAGAAGCGGGCAGTAAACCTGAGCTACTAACTGTATTAGCAATGGCTGAAAAAACCAGTGCGGTAATTGTATGTAATGGCTACAAAGACCAAGAATACATTCGTTTAGCACTGATTGGCGAAAAACTAGGTCACAAGGTTTACATTGTTCTCGAAAAACTGTCTGAGCTAGACATGGTGCTTAGCCAAGCTAAAGAGTTAAACGTAAAGCCGCGTATTGGTATTCGCGTACGTTTAGCGTCGCAAGGTAAAGGCAAGTGGCAAGCAAGTGGTGGCGAAAAATCAAAATTTGGTTTGTCGGCATCGCAAGTACTCAGTGTGGTTAATCGCTTAAAAGCATCTGATCAACTTGATCTGATCCAACTTGTACACTTTCACTTAGGCTCGCAAATGGCCAACATTCGCGATGTTCGCTTAGGTGTGAGTGAAGCTGCGCGTTTTTACTGTGAGTTACGTAAATTAGGTGCACAAATTGATTGCTTAGATGTGGGTGGCGGTTTAGCGGTAGATTACGACGGTACACGCAGCCAGTCTCATAACTCAATGAATTACAGCCTAAGTGAATACGCTAATAACATTGTATACACCATTGGTGATACCTGTAAGTTATATGAGCAGCCAATGCCGCGCATTATTTCTGAATCAGGTCGTGCGTTAACAGCGCACCATGCTGTATTGATCTCGAATGTTATCGGCACCGAAAGCTATGTACCAGAAGACATTCAAGCGCCAGCCGCTGATGCACCACTTTTATTAAAAAACATGTGGACATCATGGCAACAGTTAAGTGATGACAATGACGACCGTGCATTAATCGAAATCTATCACGATAGCCAAGGCGATTTAGCCGAAGCACATAATCAATTTGCACTTGGTTTGTTAGATTTAACAGAGCGAGCATGGGCGGAGCAAGTTAACTTACGTGTATGTTATGAACTTAACAAACATATGGATAACAAAAACCGTTTTCATCGCCCGATTATTGATGAATTAAATGCGCGTTTAGCAGATAAGTTTTTTGTGAACTTTTCATTGTTCCAGTCATTACCGGATGCATGGGGTATTGACCAAGTGTTTCCTGTTCTACCATTAAGTGGTTTAACAGAAGCACCACAAAAACGCGCTGTGTTACTTGATATTACCTGCGACTCAGATGGTGCTATGGAGCATTATGTAGATGGTCAAGGTATTGAAAGCACATTACCTGTGCCAGCATTTAGCGAAGAAAAACCTTACTTAATGGGCTTTTTCTTAGTGGGTGCTTATCAGGAGATTTTAGGTGATATGCACAACTTATTTGGCGACACACACAGTGCAATTATAAAAATGGATGAGCAAGGTCAGGCGCAAATCACTGAAGTTAACGA
The DNA here is from genome assembly GCF_017808125.1 of Pseudoalteromonas sp. PA2MD11. Classification (NCBI taxonomy): domain Bacteria; kingdom Pseudomonadati; phylum Pseudomonadota; class Gammaproteobacteria; order Alteromonadales; family Pseudoalteromonadaceae; genus Pseudoalteromonas; species Pseudoalteromonas sp. PA2MD11. The sequence continues at coordinate 246,349 of NZ_JADKNF010000001.1, read as the reverse complement.
AGGTGATACCGTTGCAGACATGATGCGTTACGTACATTTAGATGTAGAAAGCTTCCAGCAATCTTACGCCCAGCTGGTGGCAGCTAAATTGCCAGAAACTGAGCAGCAAAGCGTTTTAGATGAGCTGCAAACTGGCTTAAATGGTTACACTTATTTAGAAGAGTTATAAGCAATGTCGACATTGTTTGACCACACAGATCATTCATTGTACTCAAACGGCATGACGTTTTTACGTCAGCCGATGGTGCAAAACATCACAGCAATCGATGCGGATGTAGTGGTGTTAGGTTTACCCTTTGATTTGGCGACCTCAGGTCGCCCTGGTGCACGTTTAGGCCCTGACGCAATTCGTCGTGCCTCAGTGCACCTGGCATGGGAAGAAACCAAGTACCCATGGACGTTTCCGTTGTTTGAGCGTTTAAAATTAGCTGATGCGGGTGATTTTACTTACCCAGTAGGCGACCCAGAATATTTTACCGCGCAGTTAGAATTAGCCGCTGAGCAAATTCTTCGTCAAGGTAAAACATTATTAGGTTTAGGTGGCGACCACTTTGTGACTTTGCCGCTACTGCGTGCCCATGCTAAGCAATATGGTAAGATGGCATTAGTGCATTTTGATGCCCATACAGATACTTACAGCAATGGCTCTCGCTATGATCACGGTACCATGTTTTATCATGCGCCGATGGAAGGGCTTATTGATGTTGATCACAGTATTCAAATCGGTATTCGTACTGATTTTGATCAAAGCAAACATGAGTTTGCAGTGATTGATGCAATGGCAGCTAATGATTTGCCTGCACAAGATATCGCAGAGCAAATTAAAGCACGTGTGGGTGACTTACCTGTGTATCTAACCTTTGATATTGACTGCCTTGATCCCGCATTCGCTCCAGGGACAGGCACTCCAGTATGTGGTGGCTTAACCAGCGATAAAGTACTCAAAGTACTTCGTGCATTGAAAGGCATTAATATGGTCGGTATGGATGTGGTTGAAGTATCTCCATCCTATGACCAAAGTGAACTAACAGCGATTGCTGCAGCGACCATTGCCAATGAGTTATTACACTTATGGACTTTGAAGCATAAATACTAAATGAGAGAGACAAAGAGCGCCATTAGGCGCTCTTTTTTTTGATATTAAATTAAGCAATTAAGCGCTTCGAACATCAACCTTTAATTTAAGCTTTTGCCCAGGTTGAATGTATTTTTGCCCAGCTAATGAATTCCATTTAATAATATCTTCTACAGACACATTAAACTTAGCAGCAATGCGCGCTAACGAGTCACCACGACGAACTTTATAGGTAATGGTGCGCTCTTTGATTTGTGTAGCAGCAAGTTGCGACTTTTCCTGTTTATACACAGTTAGCTTTTGACCAACACGCAGTACCGCGTCTTTTTTCAGCTTATTCCATGTTGCAAGTTCAGCTATAGTGACATCGTACTCACGGCTGATATCCCACAGTGTATCGCCACTGGCCACTTTATGGCTAAGTTTTTTACGTGTTGCTTTATTAGCTGCCATACGCACTGACTTTGGTAAATGCTGGCTATTAATCTCACCATCGCTTAGTGGCACAAGTAATTGCTGACCAACACGAATAGTATTCGATGAAAGCTTATTCAGTGTTTTAATCGCGTTTGTGCTTGTCGAAAACTTCTTCGCAATTACAGATAAACTGTCACCGCGTGCTACCACATATTGCTGCCAGCGTAGGCGGTCTTTTTGCTCTGTTTTAGCTAGCTTGTCAGTAAACGCTTCAACTTTATCAGACGGTAATAATAAAAAGTGTGGGCCATTTGGATCCGTCGCCCAACGATTGAAGCCAGGGTTTAAACGATAAAGCTCTGTTAAGCTAATACCTGCCATGTTAGCGGCAAGTGCTAAATCAATTTGGCTCCCTACATTAACTGCTTCAACAACTTGAGCATTAATTATTGGCTGCCACTTAACACCAAATTCGTCATTGCGTTTTACTAGATCAGACAGCGCTAATAGCTTAGGTACGTAGGCAGTGGTCTCTCTTGGTAAATCAAGTGACCAAAAATCCGTTGGTAAATGCTTTTTACGGTTCTTTTTAATGGCACGCAGTAAACGACCTTCACCTGAGTTATAGGCTGCAATGGCATTTAGCCAATCGCCTTCTAAGGTTTTGTGTAAATATGATAAGTAATCTAGCGCTGCACGGGTCGATTGCACAATGTCACGGCGACCGTCATACCACCAGTTTTGTTTTAAATCGAAACGCTCACCGGTTTGTGGCATAAATTGCCAAATGCCAGAAGCACTGCGATGTGAATAACCAAATGGATCAAACGCACTTTCCACAATAGGTAAAAGTGCGATTTCGATTGGCATCTGACGCTTTTCGACTTCTTCTACAATAAAGTATAAGTAAGGCTCAGCTCGCTTAGAGATACGATCTAAATAGGCCTGATGACGCGCATAATAGTTACGCTCAGCAACAACTGGGCGGTTTTGTGGCACATCAATCGAAAGCTGATAGCGAATACGTTCCCATACATCATCAAATACAGGAGGCGGCTCATCAATATCGGTTAATTGTTGATATTGAGCGTTGATCATCAATGCATCATTGATATCGCTCGGACTTGCGCCGTCTAATTGTTGCTCAACATTATTGCTCGCAACATCTGTACTTGCTGAATCAGAAGCTGTCAATTGACAGCCACTTAAAATCAGCGCAAGTGATAAAACTAAAGGAGACTTATACATATATACCCATACATCAGGTAAAAAAACTCGGCGAATATTACCTGCTCTGAGAACATATTGCCACTTTATGACCAGTTTATGTCAGCTTATTATTGCAAGATGCTGATCTAAATATACAAAATTGTAACTACCGGCGTTTACGTTTTTTAAAAGTTATCTTTCCAGGCTCTGAGACCTGCAAAGCGTTTCCAAGGTTCATTCAGATCCAAATTAATTTTTAGCTCATCAGGCAGCTCATCAGTGATAGTTGCTATATTGCTACGTAAAAATGGATTTATTTGTTTTTCCACGCCTAACTGGGTTGGCAAGCTTATTTCGTCTTTGGCGCGCAGAGTATCAACTTCATCACTGTAGTTGAGAAGGTATTCGTTATTTGGCTCTACAGCTTTTGCGAAGGCTAAGTTGGCTTGCGTGTATTCATGGGTGCAGTAGATTTTACACTCATCTGGCAGGGCTCTTAGTTTACATAACGAGTGCCACATTTGTTCTGCGCTGCCTTCGAATAATCGTCCGCAGCCAGCACTGAATAAGGTGTCGCCAGTAAAACTTAATTCGTCGTTAATGTAACAAATATGGTCTAGGGTATGACCAGGTGTTGCAAGCACGGTAAAGGTGTAATCATACACAGTGACTTTATCCGCTTCTGATACGCCATGAGTAATACCTTTAAAAGGGCTATGTCTTGGCCCATAAACCGGAATATCACGAAATTCCTTAACCAGTGCAGCCACACCATCGGTATGATCATAATGGTGATGAGTAATCAAAATACCGCTAAGTGTTAAGTTATGCTCGCTCAGATAGTTTAAAACAGGCTCTGCTTGACCGGGGTCGACGACCCAGGCTGTTTGCTCAGCTTCATTGCTGATGCACCAGATGTAATTATCAGAAAAGGCTTTAATTGCTTTAACTTGCACCATGTTTAATTGCTCTATAAAGTGACAGTTAACACACAGTATAACGAGCTCAGAAAATGAAACCAGCCCTTAGTTTTCAAGAAGGTCCTAAGCCATACACTTGGCAGCAGTTCCCTCATGGTGACTATTTACGTGCTGAAATTGAACGTAAGCTAACACCATGGTTGCCTCGCATGTTTGGCTATCACATGCTCAAACTTGGTAATTTAAGTGGTGAGCTGGCAACCAGTGAAAGTCCTATAAAGCATCAAGTTTGCGTCGCAGAGCAGGGGTTATTTACCGGTGTTATTGCTGATGTAGACGAGCTACCTTTTTATGAGCACAGTGTTGATGCTTGCATATTATCGCATTGCTTAGAATATCATTCTGATCCTCACCATATCTTACGCGAAGCACACCGTACTTTAATTCCCGGTGGCTATCTGGTGATCACGGGCTTTAACCCGTTTAGCTTGTGTGGCTTGGCGCAGCTTTTACCTTTTAGTCGCCAAAAGTTACCTTGGACAGGGCGCTTTTTTACGCCATCACGAGTAAAAGACTGGTTGAATCTATTAGGCTTTGAGATTATTTCGGACGAGCGATTTATCCATTCATCGCTTGCAAGAGGCAACCGTTTGTCACGTTTTGCGGCGTGGCGCAGCTTTGGCCAGCAATATTTAAAGCCAATGGGCAGTGTGTATATGCTGGTGGCTCGAAAACGTGTGGCCCCGCTGACACCAATTAAACCTAAATGGCATGCAAGGCCGCAATTTTCGCCGGTAAAAGGAGCAGGGCTCAGGCAAACATCAAAGCAGCACTGTGAGCGGGATAGCTAAATAGTGTTGTTGCGTATCTGTTTTGCTTGGGTACTGACCTGCACGAATATTTAATTGAATAGAAGGGTGCAACAGCTTTGGTACCGCTAAGGTTGCATCACGGCCTTCCCGAGTCGTAATAAAGCTTTGTTTATCGCCTTTTAAATGAATGTTCTGTTCACGCTGCTCTTGAACCGTGGTTTTGTTCGCAAGAGGGCGGCCATCTGGTTGATAGTCATGACACATCCAAAGTACCGTATCGTCAGGAAACGCTAAAATTCGCTGTAGTGAGTCATATAACTCACCGGCACTGCCACCGGGGAAATCACAGCGGGCAGTGCCACTGTCTGGCATAAAGAAGGTGTCACCAACAAATACATTGCCATCAATGTGAAAACACACGCTGTCAGGGGTGTGGCCCGGTGTGGCAATCACATCTACTGTGTAATCACCTAACTGAAATAGTGCTTTATCAGCAAATAACGCATCAAAAGGTTCACCATTACATGGTATATCAAGATTATAAAGTTGGCTAAAGTGCTGTTGCACTTGTGTGATCCCTTTACCCGTGCCGAGTTTACAAGGGTGTGTGTCTTGTAATTGCTGCTTTATGTAACTTGCTGCGGTGATATGGTCAGCATGGGCATGAGTTTCAAGTAGCCATTGCAATGTCAGCTGCTCTGTCTTTATATAGCTGATGATCTCATTGGCTGTGATAAAACTTAACTCACCACTTGGCATATCAAAATCAGCTGGCGCATCAATCAGCAAGCACTGCTTAGTGCTTTCGCAACTGACTAAGTAACAGAGAGTGGCGCTTTGTTGATGAAAAAAAGAGTGAATGCGCAGAGCCATAATGAATCCTTTATATTTCGTTATAGCCAAATCTTATAACATATAACAAAAATATAAAACGACCTGCGCCAAGTTTATTTCAAGGGGCTTTAATTACCGTCGTAACTAGTATCTTCAATTAATTGATCGCTGCCAGCTGCTTCGCGGGCAAGATCGTCAACAATCTCATTGTATTTATTGCCGCTATGGCCTTTTACCCAACGCCACTCTACGCTGTGTTGTTGGCAGGCCGCATCGAGTCGTTTCCATAAATCGACATTCTTAACTGGTTTTTTAGCCGCGGTTTTCCAGCCGCGCTTTTTCCAATTATCAACCCATGACTCAATACCTTGTTTCACATATTGGCTATCGGTTGTCAGAATGACGTGACAAGAGCGGGTGAGGGTTTCAAGTGCAACGATAGCAGCGAGCATTTCCATCCGATTATTTGTTGTTAGGGTATAGCCTTGGCTTAATTGCTTTTCGTGACCGTTGTATCGCATCACGATGCCATACCCTCCAGGCCCTGGATTTCCTAAACATGATCCATCGGTGTAAATCTCTACGGTTTTCTGCACTGTTTTACCTTGATATTGTGTACAATAAAGTGAATATAGAAAGATACCAGAGTCAGGCTTAAGACGATATGGCACATAGACAAATAGTTTTAGATACAGAAACCACGGGTATTGACCCAAAGCAAGGCCACCGCATTATTGAAATCGGTTGTGTTGAACTTGTAAATCGCCGTCTTACTGGCAACAACTTTCATGTGTATATCAATCCACAACGTGAAATAGAAGAAGAAGCAATAGACGTTCACGGTATCACCAATGAATTTTTGCGTGATAAACCCCTGTACCACCAAATTGCCCATGAGTTTTTAGAGTATATTCGTGGTGCAGAGCTTGTTATTCATAACGCAGCGTTCGATATCGGCCACATGGACAATGAGTTTGCATTGTTAAATCAAGGTTTTCCGAATACTGCCGATGTATGTAGTGTACTTGATACTTTAAAAATGGCGCGTGACTTGCACCCAGGTCAAAAGAATAACCTTGATGCACTTTGCCGTCGTTACGATATTGATAACTCAAAGCGTACTTTACACGGCGCTTTACTGGATTCTGAGATCTTAGCCGATGTTTACCTGTCGATGACGGGAGGGCAAGTAAAGCTGAATCTTAATCAAAATAAAGATGAAGGCTCAACCCAACAAACGGGTGGTATTCGCCGACTGAGTGCTGATAGAGCACCGCTTGTGGTATTAAGAGCAACAGAACAAGAGCACGCCGCTCACGAAGAACGTTTAGACTTGGTCGCAAAGGGTGGCCAATGCTTATGGCGTGCAGAATAAGGTAATAAAATGAGAAAACAGCTACTAGCAGGATTAGTGTGTTTAATTCCCTTCACGGGATTTGCCAACGAGCAAAATAAAATAACCCCATTAGAACGTGATGGGGTGCAAAATGAAATTCCCCTGCTAGAGAACCGTTTTCGTATCGATCACAAAATCGATAAAGTAACTTTACTCTTCTTTCGTAAGCGCGGTGCCCCTGCCGTTGTGTTAGTTCGCCCTGACGGCACTAAGTATTATGCAACTGACTCAGTTAAAAATGATGACCTCGACTGGTATGATGAATTGAGCTATGACTTGGTAACGATAAGCAACCCAATGCCAGGCCCTTGGCAAGTGGTCGGCAGTATCTTGCCTGATAGCCGTATTATGGTGCTGGGTGAAATAGAGCTTAATGTTGATCCACTCCCGCCCATGCTGTTTCGTGGCGAAACAGTAAAACTAACGGGCCGCGTATTAAATGACGGTGAGCCAATAGAAGTTGGTCAGTTTAGAGATGTGATCAGTTTGCACGTTGATTTTGTCAGCACTAATAATAGTGATTACGCAAACTTTGGTGCAGGTACGCAAAGTGTTACTGACTTTAAAGATGATGGCCGTGGCTTTGATGAGCGTCCGCTTGATGGTGTGTTTACCGGTGAGTTTAAACTGGTCTTTCCGGCAGGTGAGTGGCAGCCAGAGCTATATATAGAAACGGCTATACTAAAGCGTACCGTGGTGCAAAAACCGATAGTCGTGCATGAGCCGCCTTTTGATTATGAAATAGCCCTTGCTGAGCAAGATGAAGATGACCACATTTTAACTATCTCGCTAAATCCTGAAATTGTTAAACCAGAAACTGTGCTCATTCAAGGGAAAATTTATTACCCTAATAATGAAGAGCAAATGTTTTCTTTAGATGCTGATAAATCGCAGACACGGGAACTGGCCATTAAAAATTATGATTGGGGACGATACAGTGTTGAGCTCTCTGTATTTGGTAGCAACATGAATGACCGTGAATTTATGGCGACGTTACCGACGTATAAATTTGAAATTGAGCGACCAATTGAAGCTGTACCAGAAATTGTTCGCCCTGAAATTAATTTAGAAGCGCAAGCTGAGCAACAACGAATTATTGAAGAAGAACAAAAAGCGTCCACCATGCTGATGGTGACCTTAATTGTTGTTGGAAATTTAACCGTACTTTTATTAGGTTGGCTGGCAATTAGAATTTTTGTTCAGAAGAAACCGCTGAAATTTAAAATTTCTTTACCGTTTTTAAAGAAAAAAAATCAAACCGAAAATGATGAGCAAGCAACGAATGAAAATGAAGTTGGCAAAAACGGCTCAAAAAATGATAAATCAGGTGAAATTTTAAACCTTTCGATGTCAGATGACTAAAAAACCTGTAAAAATACAAAAAACCCCTTGACGAACTAGAGGGTGATTCGTATTATTCACGCCGCTGTCAGGGGAGACTCAGTCAGCAACGAAAATGTGGAGTGGTAGTTCAGTTGGTTAGAATACCGGCCTGTCACGCCGGGGGTCGCGGGTTCGAGTCCCGTCCACTCCGCCAATTTTCGACAATTTGTAAGTATGCGCTGGAGTGGTAGTTCAGTTGGTTAGAATACCGGCCTGTCACGCCGGGGGTCGCGGGTTCGAGTCCCGTCCACTCCGCCAATTTTCGACAATTTGTAAGTATGCGCTGGAGTGGTAGTTCAGTTGGTTAGAATACCGGCCTGTCACGCCGGGGGTCGCGGGTTCGAGTCCCGTCCACTCCGCCAG